>CALLSB010000026.1:0-3859 GCA_938014225.1 uncultured Collinsella sp.
GCAGCTGGCGTTGGTGACGATGGTGGCCGATGCGATAAATTGCGGCACGCCGCCCGCCTCGATGTTGCCGGGCGTGCCGAAGCGGGCATCCAGCGTGTAAGGCGTATCTCCACCCAATGCGAGCTCAGAGCGCTGGAGCACATACTGGTTGCCATTGTTCACCGACATATTCCACGAATCGAGGAGTGTGGGCCACGACCCCGACCAAGCCTTGGTGGTCCACTTGAACATTACGAACTGGAGTATCACATCGACATCGACGTCTGCACCTACGCGCAGTCGCGGAAGCTGGTGTCCATCTGCCTTCTCGTACCCAATGAACAGCGTGAGGGATGCGGCGCCGCGCACGGCAGACGAAGCGACGCCTGCAACGCCGGCGCCAAAGGTGACGGCAAGCCCGATCTGGATGGTGAATGAGCCCGAGGTGTTTGAAAAGTCGAGCGAAATGTTTTTAAAAAACGCCGCGCCGCTGCCGTGCGTGTGGGCACCCACGGCGAGTGCCAGCTTCGCCAGCACCCAGGGGTTGACGTTTAGGAAAAACGGCACCGGTCCTAGGGTAAACTGCTCGGTCCAATTGAGGTCGGTTCTTACTTGAAAGAGTGCCTTAATATTGCCGTATGCGGGGTCGTTGTTGTTGCCCCAGGTTTTGCCCACCCAATCGTAGGCGAGCGAGCCGTACAGCTGTGTGGCGATATCCATCGTGAACAGCAGCGTGCAATGGTGGCGAAGGAGCTTGGTGTTTCTTGGATCGGTGCCCGAACCGGCACTCATGCTTTTGTACTGATTCCACTTCCCCTCCATCTCGTCGAGGTAGCGGTTTGCTTGCTTGGCGCCCGACTCGCGCGGTGACTTCTTCCAGTATTCCGGATCAGGGTTGCCCGAATCGTTCATGTAGCTGGCTGGTTTGTATCCTCCGCCAAACAGCACGTACCCGGCAAACGAGAAATCGAACAAAATGGGGAACGAGGGCATCCAGCAGGTGAACTTATTGCCGCCGATGCCGGGAAACGCCGCCGGGAAATCAAACGGAGTGATCTCTTGGTCCATGGTAGTGGGGACGATAGTGGTCGATCCGGATTCCGCCTTTGCCGCCGGCGCGGTAACAACGGCCATAGGGGATGAGAGCGTGTAGGTTTTGCCCTGGTAGTCGAGGACAAAGCGCAGCTTGCATCCTTCCTCCAGAAGGTTTGACGCTGCATCGAGGAACTTGTCTTCGAGCGTGAACGTCGCCAGATTATCCGCGCCCGATGCGCTGGCCTTGACTTGGCCAATCTGCGTGACGGTTTCGGGCGAGCTACCCGTGACGGGCATTACCTTGTTGATGTGCAGCGTTGCCTGTCCGCCCTGTGGCAGATGCGCCTGCACGGTAAAAGCGTGCGTGTCGGGCTGGTCGTTTGCCGTGTCGTCCTTCGGCAGTGCCATAAACGTGGCGTCGGCGTACTGGATGTCCCATTCGTCGAACGTGAGCTGTCGAAAGTACGGCTCGCCATCGGAGAGCGGACGTGTGGGTGCGGTAATGGCGGTGCCGCCTTGGACACGCGCGAGGGGAATCTCGACATCGCGGTAGCCTTTCATGCTGATGGAGATACCGCCGTTAAAGTCGTACGAGTCGAGAAGCGTTGCCTCGTCCACGTAGCCTTCCGAAAGCGGGGCGACCTCAAAGATAGCCGTGCCTTCGTCATCGGTCGTGGCGGCGAGCTGCTTGCCTGCGGCGTAGCGCGACGTGAGCGTGACCTTGGCGCCTGCGATAGGCGTATTCTTGTTGGCGACGTCGACCACCACCACGCCGAACATAGTGCGCGAGAGAACGAGCACCCTGAAGGGGTCTTTTTCGTCGGCATAGGTTTCGGTGGGCGCGAACGGCAGTAGGAAGGCGTTTGCGCTTCCCGGCACGCGCGGCAACATAATGCTTGCCAGCGAGGACGCTCCGGCGATAAGTAACGAACGGCGATCAAGCATTTTGGGCTCCCATCCCGCAAATATCGGAGGAAATAATCCAATTTTGCGAGAAGGTGCCCCGTGGCGGTAGTGCCGTTCAAGGGTCAAAATGTCCAAATTGATCGAGCGAAGCGCCGGGTTCCGGAACGCGTTCGATGCGCTTGGCAGCCCGGTCGCTAACGCAACATGTGGGCAACCAGCTCGGCGCGAGTTCCGATACCAAGCTTGGCATACACTCCTGATAGGCGGTTTTTAACGGTGCCCGGCGATACTTCCATGTGGCGTGCGATTTCGGCGTTGGTCCATCCGCGGCAGGCGAGCATGGCCATGGTGAACTCTGTGGTCGTTAAATCGTCGGCCACGTCCTCGCCCGAATCGGGGTTGTGGACGCGCCGCCAGCCGTAGCTGAATCGATACGTAATCTCGATGATGCGTGCGAAATCGTCAGGGTATTGCGATTTTAGGCATGCCTCGATGAGTCCCTGCAAAAGGCCGTGGTGCTCGCCGATGAGTTCGATAAGGCCGTCGGGACGCGCAATGTCCCAAGCGGCTCCGAAGTGTGCTTTTGCGGCGTCGATGTCCTTGAGACTCATGCAGGCAATGGAAGCCGACAGGTGCAGGAACAGTTCCGAGATCGGATAGCTTCCCTGTTTCATGATCAGGGCGTTTTCCGCCATGCCCAGACTGCGGCCATATTCGCCGCGCAGATACAAGGCGTGCGCCATCACGTAGCTGGCGAACAGACGCAGGCCTTCGGGTAGGTGCGCCGCAAGCGGATAAAACTCTTCGGCAGAATACGGGGAAGGCAGGTGTAGCAGGACGCTCGCGGCGGAGGCGAACAGGATATGCATGGCGTGGACGGCAGACGATTCCTCGTCAGGTGGCGTATCGAGGATGCCCGCAAGGCAACGGCGGGCATCGACGATACGGTTGAGCGACAGACTGGCATATCCGCAGATAAAGCATGCGGAATAGCGCAGTGCGGGGTCGGTGGCGTCGAGATAAGGGCGCGCCGTCTTGGCGGCGAGGGTGGCCTGTCCGCGAAAGTACAGCGCTTCTGCCGTGGCGATGGTGCGTGAATCGGGGTCGGAAATGCCTGCAACCGCAGCGTCAATCTGTCCCGGCACAAAGGCGGTGCACATCAACGGCATGGGAACGCATGGGTAGCCATCGCAGTCCATCTTCCATCTCCCAACAGCTGGCAACAATGCAGCAATTGTACTCCTGTTGCTCGGGACCGGAATTTGTGGGTATCGCCTACGATTATGCCGAACGTATAAAGGAAGAGTCTATTGGCGATGCTCCCAAGGTGGCTACTGAAGCCTAGCTGACCTCGACATTAGGAAAAATTGCCGCCCCTACAAAAAGCTCTGTCGCAGCGATGGGAAACGCATCTTCTGGGCATTCCGGCGTCTCCAGCCCAGCGCTGGACTGCTGCTGTCGCCTGCGCGTTGGCGAGCGAGGCGTGGGGACCGTCCGGCGACCAGCGGTGACGGGCGAGCCCTGCCGCGTGTGTGGGCCTCCATCGGCGTAGACCCATGACCCCCATGGCATCGGAGAAGTCCACCATGGCGTCCAGGACCTTACCGTCCGGCATGTCCAGCCTAGCGGCTCTCTTGATTCCGAGGTCGAAGGGGGCGTTGTGCAAGGCATATGGGGCCGAGTGGAAGTGGATCAAAAGAGCGTTACTTGACGTTTCATGCATAATGCCAACCGTCCCGCGACATCACGTTCGCAGCGCGCAGGGGCCGGAGAACCTTCGCGATGAGAGTTGACGTCTAATACCTTGCATCGTATAGTGTGTATAGCACAGTATATGACGAGAGGAGGTGTGCGGATGGAGGCACAGATGAAGCGCGGCTTCCTGGAGGCCTGCGTGCTCGCGGCCGTCTCCGGCGAGGAGTCCTACGGCTACCAGATC
>CALLSB010000027.1:0-1833 GCA_938014225.1 uncultured Collinsella sp.
TCCTCTCCCGTCCCTGCAACGTCTCTGACTACGGCATGATCTACGCCGGTGTTCAGAAGAACGTGGGCCCTGCCGGTATGGTCATCGCCATCATCCGCGAGGACCTCATCCGCGAGGATCTCGATCCCAAGATGCCCATCTACATGCGCTATGACACCCACGCCAAGAACGACTCCATGTACAACACCCCGAACTGCTGGGCGATCTACTGCTGCGGCAAGGTGTTCAAGTACCTCAAGAGCATCGGCGGTCTCGAGGTCATGCATCAGCGCAACATCGAGAAGGCCAAGGTCATCTATGACTTCCTGGATTCCTCCAAGATGTTCCATGGCACGGTTGAGCCCGAGTTCCGTTCCCTCATGAACATCCCCTTCGTCACCGATTCCGCCGAGCTCGACGCCGAAGTCGTCGCCGCTACCAAGGCTGCCGGTTACGATAACCTCAAGGGCCACAAGAGCGTCGGCGGTCTGCGCGCCAGCGTTTACAACGCCATGCCCATTGAGGGCGCTCAGGCTCTCGTCGAATTCCTGAAGAAGTTTGAGGCCGAGCACACCAAGTAAAGGAAAATTTCTTAAAAGGGGGATACTATCCCCCTTTTAGATACCCCCTCACCAGTGAAGCGTTCACTGGTGCCGCCGCCAAAGGCGGCTGGGCCAATGTATTTTTGTGACGCACATGTCGTCACAAAAATGATTTAATATTATTTAAGGAGAATTTCGTTATGCGTATTCTTGTTACCGACGGTATGGATAAGGGCGCGATCGAGAAGGTTCGCGCGATGGGTCACGAGCTCGTTGAGCAGTTCTACGAGCCCGACGAGCTTGGTAAGGCCCTGCGCGACTTTGATGTCGCCATCATTCGCTCCAAGACCAAGCTGCGCGCCAAGCAGATCGACGAGGCCAAGGGCAGCCGCTTCAAGTGCGTCATCCGCGCCGGTGTCGGCCTCGACAACATCGACGTGCAGTACGCCAAGGACAACGGCATCGAGGTGAAGAACACCCCGAAGTCCCCCTCCGAGTCCGTTGCTGAGCTCGCTATGGCTCACATGTTCTCCTGCGCCCGTTACATCTCCATCGCCGGCCACTCCATGCGCGAGGGCAAGTGGGAGAAGAAGGCCTACGGCAAGGGCATCGAGCTGACCGGCAAGACGCTCGGTATCGTCGGCTTCGGCCGCATCGGCCAGAAGCTCGGCAAGATGGCCAAGGCCATCGGCATGAACGTCATCGCGTTCGATATCTTCCACATCCCCGGCATCGAGGAAGAGCTCGGCATCCCCTATGTTGAGATGGACGAGCTGCTCGCCAAGTCCGACTTCATCTCCGTCCACGCTCCCGCTGTCGACGGCGGCGCTCTCATCAACGCTGAGCGCATCGCCAAGATGAAGGACGGCGTCGTCATCATCAACACCTCCCGCGGCACCAACGTCGACGAGGCTGCGCTTCTTGACGCGCTCAACAGCGGCAAGGTCCGCGCCGCCGGTCTGGACGTCTATGCCGACGAGCCCGCGACCAACGTTGCCCTCTACTCTCACCCGATGGTCTCCTGCACGCCGCACATCGGCTCCGCGACCGTCGAGGCTCAGGGCCGCATCGGCGAAGAGCTGGTCGAGATCATCTCCAAGATGTAATTTGTCGCTCACGCGAATGGCAAAAAGAAAGAGCCGTCGAAAGACGGCTCTTTCTTCTTATCCTCGTGCTCGGCACGGCATATCTCCACGTTCTTTTTCATAGGATACACCAACAAAACTGTGCTGAGGTGTACGATATGGAGCGCAACCAGAACTATGTGGAGCTGTGGGGCGTCGCCGCAGGCGAGCCCGTCTTTTCGCACGAG
>CALLSB010000028.1:0-14090 GCA_938014225.1 uncultured Collinsella sp.
CGCAGCGGGGGTTTCTTGCATGTCCGAGGACGTTCTGAAACGTAACTTCAGGGCGGGCCCGGACGATGACAACCGACTACAGGTCGATGTGCGATTCCTTGATCGGGAACGGCTCCGCGAAGTGGCACGCGCAGCAGTGACCCGGGGCAACTTCCTTAAACTCAGGAAGCTTCTCGGAGCAGATACCCTGCGCAATCGGGCAGCGCGTGTGGAAACGGCAGCCGGTCGGCGGATCTAGCGGCGACGGCGGATCACCAGCGAGGATGATGCGCTTGCGGGTCTTCTGGATATCCGGATCAGGCACCGGCACGGCAGACAGCAGCGACTGCGTGTACGGATGGTGAGGCTCGCTATAGAGCGTCTTCCAGTCCGAAACCTCGACCATCTTACCCAGATACATAACGGCAACGCGATCGGAGATGTGCTGCACGACGGACAGGTCGTGGGCGATAAACAGATACGCGGTACCGAACTTGTCCTGCAGTTCCTTGAGCAGGTTAAGAACCTGGGCCTGAATGGACACATCCAGAGCGGAAACCGGCTCGTCGCAGATAATAAGCTTGGGCTTCAGCGCAAACGCGCGGGCGATGCCGACACGCTGGCGCTGGCCGCCCGAGAACTCGTGCGGATAACGGTTGATGTGCTCGGGATTCAGACCGACGACGTCCAGCAGCTCGCGGACGCGCTCGATACGCTCCTCCTTGGTACCCACGCCATGAATGGTCATGGGCTCGGAGACGATCTCGCCGATGGTCATACGGGGATTGAGCGAAGCATAGGGATCCTGGAAGATGAACTGCATCTCGCGACGCATGTCCTTGATCTCATGCTTGCTCATCTCGGCAACATCTTTACCCTGGAAGAACACCTTACCGGCGGTCGGCTTGGTCAGGCGCATGATGGTGCGACCCGTCGTGGACTTACCGCAACCAGACTCGCCAACCAGACCAAAGGTCTCGCCCGGATAAATCTCGAACGAAATGTCATTTACTGCAGAGACAACACGCTTGGAGAAGCGCTTGGCGAACATGCCGGACTCAGCGGGGAACTCCTTAGAGAGGTGCTCGACCTTCAGCAGCGGAGTACGCTCGTTGGTATCTGCCATTACGCCTCGCCTCCCTTCTTGGAATCCTTGCGCGTACGGGACGTCTCAGGAGCGTTCTTGAGGAACTCGGGGTCACCGGAGTAGTGGCACGCAGAGTAATGACCAGACTCGGTGACAACGCGCTCGGGGCGCTGCTTGCGGCACTTGTCCGTCGCATAGGGACAACGAGGCGAGAACACGCAGCCCTCAGGCAGGTTCATGAGCGAAGGCGGGTTGCCGTGAATCGGCGTAAGCGGCTTCTTCTCTTCGATGGCCTGCTCCGGGATGGAGCGGATAAGGCCCCAGGTGTAGGGGTGGCGACTCTCGTAGAAGATTTCCTCAGCAGTACCGAACTCGACGGGACGGCCGGCGTACATAACCATGATCTTATCGGCCATATCGGCAACGACGCCCAGGTCATGGGTAATCATGATGATGGCGTTGCCGTTCTTCTCCTGCATTTCCTGCATGAGCTCGATAATCTGAGCCTGAATGGTAACGTCCAGAGCCGTCGTGGGCTCGTCGGCAATCAGGATATCGGGATCGCAGGCAAGAGCCATAGCGATCATGACACGCTGACGCATACCGCCGGAGAACTGGTGCGGATACTCATTGACGCGCTTCTCGGGCTCGGGGATACCCACGAGGTCCAAAAGCTCGGTAGCGCGCTTGAGCGCCTCCTGCTTGGAGTAGCCACGGTGCAGACGAAGGCCCTCGCCCACCTGCTTGCCGATCTTATAGACCGGGTTCAAGGAGGTCATAGGATCCTGGAAGATCATCGCGATGTCGTTTCCGCGAATGTGCTGCATCTCTTCCTCGGTCATCTCGAGGATAGAACGACCGCGATAGCGAACGTCGCCGCCCTCGATCTTTCCCGGAGGCATCGAGATGAGGCCCATGATGGTCATGGCGGTCACGGACTTACCGGAGCCGGACTCACCGACGACACCCAGGGTCTCGCCGCGATCGAGCGTGTAGGACACACCGTCGACAGCGCGAACGACACCATCCTCGGTATGGAAATACATCTTAAGGTCATCGACCTCGAGCAGATGCTGGCCCTCGGGAACCGGCTGGTCCTTCAGGTCCACATAGTTCTTGTTCTTCTTCATCCTTATGCGTCCTTCATCTTGACGTCGAGGGCGTCGCGCAGACCGTCACCCAGCAGGGTGAAGGCGAGCACCGTCGAGAGAATTGCCAGACCGGGCATGATCATCATCCAGGGAGCAGTCAGAAGATACTGCTGACCGTCCTGAATCATGGAGCCCCACGAAGGCGTAGGCGGAATAACGCCCATGCCGAGGAAGGACAGAGCGGACTCGGTCAGAATGGCGCCACCAATGTTCATGGTCGCGTAGACCACAATGGAGGCGACGGAGTTCGGGAAGATGTGACGCACGACGATACGAGCATCAGATGCACCCATCGCGCGCGCAGCGTCAACATAATCGTTTTCCTTGACCGTCAAGATTGCAGAGCGGAAGACGCGCGCAATCGAAGGCCAGCCGAGAATGCCGATGGCAAAAAAGACGTTCTGAAGACCACGGCCGATAACGGCGATCATGGCGACAACGAACAGCACGTACGGGAACGCCAAGAAGATATCCGCACAGCGCATGATGATCGTATCCCAGATGCCGCCGTAGAAACCGGCCAGAGCACCCATGACCAGACCAATCACCGTGGAGATCGCAGTGGCCATAATACCGACGGAAAGCGAAACACGTGCACCGTAGATAACGCGGACGAGAATATCACGACCAAGGGCGTCGGTGCCAAACGGGTGCTCTGCACACGGAGCCATCAGCGACGTCTGGGCCATGGTGGTCGAGTCGGAAGCCGTTGGCGAACCGAGCCAGGGCTTAGCCCACAGATCTGCGGTCAGGGCAACCACAACGACGATGATGATCCAGCAGACACCGATAACGGCGAGCTTGTTCTTACGAAGACGCTTAAAAGCGTCGCCCCACAGCGTGCGGGACTTGGCGGGAGCAGATGCGGCCTTGGTGGCGGTAGCCTGCTCCTGAGACTGAGAATCAGTTTCCTGCATGAGACGTACCTCCCTTAGGCCTTATCCGACGGACCGCCAAGGCGGATGCGCGGGTCGAGGAATGCATAGCTAATGTCGACGAGCAGGTTGATCACCATGACGACGACGACGATGAGCGTAACGCCGCCCATAACGATGGGCCAGTCACGCATGCTAATGGCGCGATAGACCTCATAGCCGATACCGGGCCAGTTAAAGACCGTCTCGGTCAGGATGGCGCCCGAAAGCATGCCGCCAAAGTCGACACCAATATAGGTAACGACGGGGATGAGTGCATTCTTAAGCGCATGCTTGATGATGATCGCGCGATTGGAGAGACCCTTGGCTTTTGCCGTACGAATGTAATCCTGGTTCATGACGTCAAGCAGCTGCGAGCGCATAATGCGGGCAGCATAAGCGGTCGAAACCGAAGCCAGCGTAATGGTCGGAAGCACATAGTGCATCCAATCCTGATACTGAGAGCTGGCACCGCCGGCACCCGAGATCGGCATGGAGAATGCACCGCCCGTGGCGTCCTTGAGAATGACGCCAAAGAACAGTTGCAGCAACATACCGAGCCAGAAGGCCGGGACGGCAACGAGGATCGACGTGGTGAGCGTTACCAAAATATCCCAGAAGGAATAACGCTTTACCGCCGAAATGATACCCGCACCGATACCCATGATTGCCTCGAGCACGATGGCGCACGCGGCAAGTTTGACCGTATACGGATACTTCTGGGCAAAGATTTCCGTAACCGGCAGCTTGCGCTGATACGAATTGCCCAGATCGCCATGAAGCAGGCCGTTCATGTAATACAAGTAACGGTCCACGAGCGACGTTTGAACGGGGTCGCCGTTCTCGTCAAGAATCGCGTTGCCGTCCTCGTCCGACTGGACCAGGTGATAGCGGACGCGAAGCTGAAGCTCCACCTCGGGGGACAGAGCCTTGTCTCCACCGATCAGCTTGATCGGATCTCCCGGCACGATATTCTGGAGGGCGAACAGAATCAGCGTGACGCCCAAAAACACCGGGATGAACTGAAGCACACGTTTAACGATGTACTTACCCATACCACTCCCCTATCTAGGGATTAACCTAAATGGGATGCCGATCGCCAGACCGGCATCCCAAAATTACCATCAGCCAGTTTACCCCAGGTTAGGGAGAACTGTATGTTTCCCATGAGGTCTACGTAAATACTTGACCCTCACGGAAGCTGCAAACTCTTAGGCGAGCTCAGCGGTACCCAGATCGGCGTGCTTCTGCGGATCGACATAGAGGTGCTTGATGCGATCGGAGCCGGCGATGGTGTGCGTGTAGAACATCACCGGGATGACCGGGCAGTCGGCAGCGACCATTGCGTCGGCCTCCTGCATCTTAGCGACGCGCTCCTTGTCGTCAACCGTAGTGCGAGCCTCGTCAACCTTGGCGTCGAACTCGGGGTTGTTGTAACCAGAACGGTTGTCGCCACCGAGGGAGTCGGAGTGGAACAGCGGATACAGGAAGTTGTCCATGATCGGGTAGTCGGCAATCCAGCCCAGACGACCGAACTGATAGTTGAAGTTCTGGTACTGCTCGAGCAGGGCAGACCACTCAGGGGTATCGGAAGTAGCGGTAACGCCAACCTTGGCGAGGTCGCCGATGATGGACTCCATGATCTCCTTGTGGCCGCCGTCCTGGTTGTAAGACAGAGTCACGTTAATGCCACGGTCACCGTTGGCACCGGCAGGAGCGACCTTGTCGAGGTACTCGTTAGCCTTGTCGACGTCGTAGGCGCAGAACTCCCATGCGCCCTCCTTGTAGCCATCGATGCCCGGAGGAACAATGCCGTCGGCGGGGGTACGGGTACCCTTGAAGATGGTCTTGCAGATGGCCTCACGGTTGATGGCCAGGGAGATGCCCCTACGCAGGTCGGCGTTGTTGAACGGCTCGGCCGTGTTGTTGCAGGTCAGGTAGTAGGTGGAAGGCTCGGCGCCGAGCAGCATGCGCTCGCCGTCGCCCATGGTGTAACCGTCCTTGGACACGCCGCGATCCTTCTTGGCGGCATCGATCTGAGCAACGGGAACGTCGCAGACATCGAGGTTACCGGCCTGGAACTCCTTGTAAGCGGTCTCCATGTCCTTGATGACCTGGAAGTGGATGCCATCGATCTTGGCCTTGTCGCCATAGTAATCGTCGAACTTCTTGAGGTTGATCTCCTGACCATCCTCCCACTTGCCGTCCATCATGAACGGGCCGTTACCGACCGGTGCAAGGTAGAAGCTCTTGACATCGGACTCGGCGCACTCGGGAACCGGGGCCAGAGCCGGGTGAGAGGCGACGAAGGGGAAGTCGGCGTAAGCGGAAGACAGCTTGACGACGAGGGTCTCATCGTCGGGGCAAGTAACACCGCTGAGCTCGGTAGCGTTACCGGCAAGCAGGTCGTCGTAGCCCTCGACCATGGAAAGGTGATAGGAGACCTCGGAAGGGCCGTACTCGGTAGCGATGGCCGACTTGGTGTTGACCAGACGCTCCCAACCGAGCTTGAAGGACTTGGAGGTAACGTCGTCACCGTTGTGGAACTTGGCCTTCTTGATCTTGAAGGTAAACTCGGTGGCGTCGTCGTTGGCCTCAAAGGACTCGCAAGCCAGCGGAACGATCTCGCCCTTCTCGGCGTCATAAGAGGTCAGAGCGTCAAAGAGCTGGTACTCGACCTGAGTGCCCTGGTCCTCCTGGACATTGTAGGGGTCGATGCAGACCGGGTTGTTGATGTAGAAGTTCAGCGTCGAACCGGACTCAGAACCGGAAGCGTCGCCGCCCTTCTTGCCGCATGCGGCAAGAAAAGCCATGGAGCTCGCAGCGAGGGTGCCGCCAACAAAGGCGCGACGACCCATAACGGGCTGGTGGAACATAGAATCAGCCATGCCATCCTCCTTATGAGATAGGACAAAGAAATGTTCAGTCGGACATATGTCGAGACAATCCGATCCGAACCATCAAAACGCCGCCCGCTGCTATGGCTGGTTATGCACAACGGACCAACGTTTCGCAATAGAGTAGCGCATTTTATGCACGATTTGGGGCTAATTCCGGTTAACGGTCGAGAATTTCTTTAGTTGGGCGAAGTATGTGGGGATATTTTGACTCTGTTACGAATATGTAAACAAAAAAGGATCCCGCACTTGCGGAACCCTTTACAAGTACTTATGCGGCTCGTGATTAGTAGCCCACGATGCCCTGCGGGAAGAAGAACATGCACAGGACGACGCACACGGCAAAAACAACGGCCATAATTACCGTCAGGCGATCGAGGTTCTGCTCCATGACGCCCGTGGCAGAGCTGGAGTTATACAGCGAGCTAGCGATCATATCCGAAACGCCGGTGCCCTTGCCGGAATGCATCAGGACGAGAATCGTCAGCGCCACGGCAGAGACAGCCCAAACGACAAACAGAAGAATCTGGAACGGACCCATAGATAAGCTCCTTAATAGAACAGTTCAAACTCCAGTACTGTACCACAATCCCCCGCTCTCCCCTACCTGCCACTCAAGGACGGGGTGGAAATGGCAGAAATACCAAAAAGGGGGTTGTCCGGTTGTGGACAACCCCCTTGCTAGAAAACGGTATTTGTTTTCTATTAGGCCTCGGTGGCGAGCACGCGGCCCGTCATCTCGGCGGAAGGCTCAATACCAGCCATGGTGAGCATGGTCGGAGCGATATCGGAAAGACGGCCGTCCTCGATACCGGTGAGCTGTGCCTTCTCATCAACGATGATGAACGGCACGCGGTTGGTGGTGTGAGCCGTAAACGGATGCTTGGAACCGTCGGAAGCAACGTCAAACATGTGATCGGCGTTGCCGTGGTCGGCGGTAATCAGTGCAAAGCCGCCCTTGGCGAGAATCGCCGGGACAACCTTGGACAGGGCATCGTCAACAGCCTCGACAGCCTTAACGGCGGCGTCGAAGACACCGGTGTGACCAACCATGTCGCAGTTCGCGAAGTTCACGATGTAGAAATCAGCGCGATCCTCGTTGATGGCGGCGACGAGCTTCTCGGTAACCTCGGGAGCGCTCATCTCGGGCTGCAGATCGTAGGTAGCGACCTTGGGGGAAGCGACGAGCACGCGCTCCTCGCCCTCCTTGGGCTCCTCGATGCCACCGTTGAGGAAGAACGTCACGTGGGCGTACTTCTCGGTCTCGGCAGTGTGCAGCTGCTTCAGGCCATTGGCGGCGATAACGTCGGCCAGGACGTTCTCGGGGAACGTCTTGGGGAAGGCGACCTCGACGTCAAACGTCGGATCGTACTCGGTCATCGTCACAAAGTGCGAAAGCTTGATCTGCTCGCGCTCAAAGCCGTCGAACTCCTTGTCCGTGAACGCGCGAGTCATCTGACGGGCGCGGTCGGGACGGAAGTTGAAGAAGATGGCCGCGTCGCCCTCGTGAATGCCCTCGTTGTGGGCAGCGAAGGGCTCGACGAACTCGTCGCCGCGCGGGTCCTTCTCGTAGTAGGCCTTGATACCGGCAACGGGGTCGGTATCAGCATCGGACGCGTTGACCATGACGTCGTAGGCGCGCTGGATGCGCTCCCAACGGTTGTCGCGGTCCATCGCCCAATAACGACCCGAGACGGTGGCAACGCGAGCGTCGCAACCGGTCTCCTCGGAGATCTTAGCCAGGAAGGCGCAGAACTCACTCATGTAACCGGCACCGGACTGCGGGTCGACGTCGCGGCCGTCCATAAAGGCGTGTACACGAACGGTCTTGACGCCATGCTGGGCAGCCATCTTGACCAGAGCCTCAACGTGGTTCATATGAGAATGAACACCGCCAGGGCTCATAAGGCCCATGAGGTGGAGGGTCTTGCCGTCAGCCTTGACGTCGTCCATAGCCTTGACAAAAACCTCGTTCTTGGCGATGGAGCCGTCCTTGATGGCGTTGTTGATGCGCGAAAGCTCCTGGAACACGATGCGTCCGGCACCGATGTTGAGGTGACCCACCTCGGAGTTACCCATCTGGCCATCGGGAAGACCCACGTCCTCGCCCGAAGCGCCGAGCGTGGTGTGGGGGTACTTCTCGTACAGACTATCAAGGAAGGGAGTCTTGGCAGCGGCGACGGCGTTCTCGCCATCGGCCGGAGCAAGGCCGCAACCATCCATGATGATCAGGAGTGCAGGAAGATGACGCTGTGCCATATGTCCTACTCGCCTGCCTTGACGACCATAGAGGCGAAGTCGGCAGCCTTGAGCGAAGCGCCGCCCACGAGGGCGCCGTCAACGTCGGGCTTGGCGACGAGCTCGGCAATGTTGCCGGGCTTGGCGGAACCGCCGTAGAGAACGCGGATGCCGTTGGCGAGGTCCTCGCCGAACATCTCCTTGAGGGTCTCACGGATAGCGCCGCAGACCTCCTGAGCGTCCTCGGCGGTAGCGGTCTTGCCGGTGCCGATGGCCCAGATGGGCTCGTAGGCGACGACGACCTGCTTGGGGCAGGTGATCTCAAGGCCAGCAAGGCCAGCCTTGACCTGGTTCACGACGTGCTCGACATAGGTGCCAGCCTCGCGGACCTCAAGGGACTCGCCGCAGCAGAAGACGGGAACAAGACCGGCGGCAACGAGAGCCTTAGCCTTCTTGTTCTGGTCCTCGTCGGTCTCGTGGAAGTAGTCGCGACGCTCGGAGTGACCGATAATGCAGTAGGTGCAGCCAGCGGACTTGAGCATGTCGCAAGAAGACTCACCGGTGAAGGCACCCTTGGCCTCCCAGTACACGTTCTGTGCACCGAGGGCGATGGGGGCAGCCTGAATGCGGTCATGAACCGTGGTGATGTCGATGGTCGGAGGGCAGACGAGCACCTCGACGCCAGCCGGAACCTCGGGCAGAGCCTGAGCCAGCTCGTCGGCGAGCTTGGCGGCCTCGGCGACGTCGTTGTTCATCTTCCAGTTACCAGCGATAAGAAGGGTGCGATTAGGCATCGAGAAGCGCCTCCACTCCGGGCAGGGCCTTACCCTCGACGAGCTCCATGGAAGCGCCACCACCGGTGGAGATCCAGCTCATCTTGTCGGCCAGGTTGAACTTGTTGACAGCTGCGACGGAGTCACCACCGCCGATAATCGAGGTGCAGTCAGCCTCGGCGAGAGCCTCGGCGATAGCCTGGGTGCCGTGAGCAAAGTTGTCAAACTCGAAGACGCCCATGGGGCCGTTCCAGAACACGGTCTTGGCGCCCTTGACAGCCTCGGCATAGAGCTCCTCGGTCTTGGGACCAATGTCCATACCCTCACGATCGTCGGGGATAGCGTCGGAAGCGACAACCTCGGGGACAGCGTCCTCGCCAAAGTGATCGGCAACGCGGTTGTCGATGGGGAGCAGGATCTTGACACCCTTCTCCTCGGCCTTCTTGAGCATCTCGCCGGCGCGCTCGACCCAGTCCTCTTCCTTGAGGGACTGGCCAACGGACAGGCCCTGAGCCAGGAAGAAGGTGTAGGCCATGCCGCCACCGATAATCAGGGTGTCAGCGGAGTCGATGAGGTGATCGAGAACGCCGATCTTGGAGGAAACCTTGGAACCGCCGACGATGGCGACGAAGGGGCGCTCGGGCTCGGCGAAGATGCCGGTCAGCGTGTCGACCTCCTTCTCGAGCAAGAAGCCGGCGACGGCAGGCAGGTAAGCGGCGGGGCCCACGACGGAACCCTGGGCGCGGTGAGCGGTGCCGAAGGCATCGAGAACGAAGACGTCACCATAGGAAGCGAGCTTCTTGGCGATCTCGGGATCGTTCTTCTTCTCACGCTTGTCAAAACGGACGTTCTCGAGAACGAGGACCTTACCCGGCTCGACGGCGGCGACAGCCTCAGCAGCCTTCTCGCCGTAGGTGTCAGCGACAAAGGCAACGTCGAGACCAGAGAGCTCAGCGAGCTTCTTGGCGACGGGCTCGAGGGACAGCTCGGGCTGGAAGCCGGTGCCCTCGGGACGGCCGAGGTGGCTCATGAGGATGACGCGAGCGTTGTGCTCAACGAGGTAGTTGATGGTGGGCAGGGCAGCCTTGATACGGGTGGTGTCGCCAACGACGCCATCCTTGATAGGCACGTTAAAGTCAACGCGGACGAGAACGCGCTTTCCGTCGACATCGATGTCGCGGACGGTCTTCTTGGTAAAGGCCATGTTTGCTTCTACCTTTCGTACGTGTCTGCCTCCCATTACGGCAGACGATTTCTTATAAAAAGGGCGCGACCCTAGGGTGTAAGCCCTATAAGGCCGCGCCCTTCTTTAGACGCTCAACGAGCTATTCGCTAAAAGCTAAATTAAGCAACGAACTTCTCGAAGTACTTGATGGTGCGGACCATCTGAGAGGTGTAGGAGTTCTCGTTGTCGTACCAAGAGGTGACCTGAACGAGGGTCTGGCCGTTGCCGAGGTCAGAGCACATGGTCTGAGTGGCGTCGAAGATGGAGCCGTGGGTCTCGCCGACGATGTCGCGGGAGACGATCTGGTCCTCGTTGTAGGCGAAGGTCTCGGGGATGGTCTCGGCGTAGGCCTTCATTGCAGCGTTGACCTCGTCGACGGTGACCTTCTTGTCAACGACGGCGTAGAGGTTGGTCAGCGAGCCGGTCGGCGTCGGGACGCGCTGGGCGGCACCGATGAGCTTGCCGTTGAGCTCGGGGAGAACCAGGCCGATGGCCTTGGCAGCGCCCGTGGTGTTCGGGACGATGTTCTCGGAGCAGGCGCGGGAGCGACGGAAGTTGCCCTTGCGCTGCGGGCCGTCGAGCGGCATCTGGTCGCCGGTGAAGGCGTGGATGGTGGTCATGATGCCGGACACGATGGGAGCGAAGTCGTTCAGACCCTTGGCCATCGGGGCGAGGCAGTTGGTGGTGCAGGAAGCAGCGGAGATGATGTTGTCCTCAGCGGTCAGCGTCTCATGGTTGACGTTGTACACGATGGTGGGCAGATCGCTGCCGGCCGGAGCGGAGATGACGACCTTCTTGGCGCCAGCGTTGATGTGGGCCTGAGCCTTAGCCTTGCTGGTGTAGAAGCCGGTGCACTCGAGAACGACGTCGACGTCAAGGTCGCCCCAAGGCAGGTTGTTAGCGTCGGCCTCCTTGTAGATCTTGATCTCCTTGCCGTCAACGGTGATGGAATCCTCGCCAGCAACGACCTCGTGATCGCGAGCGTAGTTGCCCTGCGTGGAGTCGTACTTCAGCAGGTAAGCGAGCATATCGGGAGAGGTGAGGTCGTTGATAGCGACGATCTCGGAGCCCTCATGACCGAACATCTGACGGAAAGCCAGACGACCGATGCGACCGAAGCCGTTAATAGCAACCTTTACTGCCATTGTGTCCCGCCGTTGAGGCCCACAAACTAACCACTCGCCTAATATACCTTTTTTTTGACTTGAATTTCACGAGAATGCTCGAAATTGAAAATCAAATTTACGTTAAAACGTTTTAAAGACTAAAATAGCAGCTAAATCCATATATAAGTCGTTACTTCAAACTACCTGTTTGCTTCAATGAGCTTTTCAAGCCGTAAAACACGATGGTAGAGGGCTGACTTCGACAAGGGAGGGTCAGCCATCTCCCCCAAATCACGCAGCGAAAGATCGGGGTAGCGCTCGCGCAGGTCGCAAAAGACCGCCAAGGCATCCGGAAGCGCATCGCGAAGGCCACGCTGCTCGAGCTCATCGATAAGCGCAAGCTGATGTTGGGCAGCACCGGCGCTTCTGGTCTGGTTGGCGAGCTCGGCATTCACGCGACGGTTCACATCGTTCTTAACCAACTTGACCGCGCGCGCCTCCTCAATCTCGGCAACGCTGCGCTTGGCACCAATCAGCTTTAATAGATGCTCGATTTCCTCGGCGCTCTTAATGTACACGGCATATGACCCCCGCCGTGCATTAACACGAGCATGGACCCCAATCTGCTCCAACAAATCGCAGAGCCCCTTGGCATATTGCTCGCCCTGCACAGCGATCTCCAAATGAAAATCGCCGCGTGGATCGGCCACGAAGCCGCCCGCGATGAGCGCGCCGCGGATATAGGCAAGTCTACAGCAAGGACGGGCAACGATATGTCGGGGTACGCCGGCGACAAGTCCTCCCCTACGGTCGAGGATACCCAGCAGAACCAAGGCCTTATCCAGGTCTGGCTGATCAGGCAAGGTGATGAGGTAGTTTCGAACCTTATGCAAGACAGATTTGCGGACGGTGAACTCCGTTTTGAGGTTAAGGATACGATGCGTCAGCGTGATCATCGTGCGCGCGACGGCTCCCGTCTCAGTCGCAACCGTCAAACGATACCGCCCAGAGCCGGCAAGCGAGAGCGTACCGCTCACACGCGTGAGGGCGGCAAGCGTCGACAAGTCGCAGTATTCACATTCGGGTTCGCAGCGCGCAAGCTCGTCGCGCACCTCAGCGGTAAACGACATGCAGGCCTATGCCTTCGTGTTGGCGCGCGACAGGTCGCGGTGGGAGATGCTCACGTGGTACTGAGCGCCTTCCAGGTAACGGGCCGTGGCCTCGGCAATGGCAACGCTGCGGTGCTGGCCGCCCGTGCAGCCGATGGCGATAGAAAGCTGCGGCTTACCCTCCGCGATATAGCCCGGCATCACCGTATCGAGCAGCTGTGTCCAAGCCTTCCAAAACTCCTGCGTCTTGGGATGGTCCAGAACAAAATCGGAGACCTTTTTATCGAGACCGGTCATCGTGCGCATCTCGGGATCGTAGAACGGATTAGGCAGGAAGCGGACGTCGATCATAATGTCCGCCTCGACGGGCATGCCGTGCTTAAAGCCAAACGAGAACACGTGGACGTCCATGAGCTGCTGGTCGGACAGCTCGGAAAATGCCATACGTAGCTTGTTGCGCAGCGCAGAGGTGCGCAAGCGGCTCGTGTCGATAATCATATCGGCTCGGTCGCGCACGCCCTGAAGCTGAAGGCGCTCGCGCTGAATGGCATCGGCCGTAGTCTCCCCCGGCTTGGCAATGGGATGACGGCGGCGATTTTCGCTGTAGCGACGAATCAGCACCTCGTCAGAAGCCTCCAGGAACACGATGTCGCAGCTCATCTCGCGCTCTTCGAGCGCGGCGACCGCATCGAGCAGCTCGTCAAACAGTCCCTGGCTACGCAAATCGCAGGTGACGGCGAGATGCCTGCCCACGCCCGTATTGATGCCGACGAGCTCGGCAAGCTGGGCGATGAGACGCGGAGGCAGGTTATCGATGCAAAAATAGCCCATGTCCTCGAACACGTGCATGGCCTGTGTGCGGCCTGATCCGGACATTCCGGTGATGATGACGATATCGGGGATGCGCTCCGAGCGCTCCGCCGCATCCATGGCATCTCCCTTTTGCATGTGTTGCCTCCCGAAAACAAGCGCGGGACCCAGCAACCCGGATCCCGCGCGGTCAATTGCCTATATTGAGTATACCGCCCCCGAGCGGATACGAGGCCTGTCTTACGCCTCAAGCGCAGCCTTGAACCAACTCGTAATACTCGTGGGGTGCGTAATGGCGGTGCCGACGACAACGGCCCAGGCGCCAGCATCGATCGCGGCGCGAGCCTCCTCGGGCGTATGCACGCGACCCTCGCAAATGATGGGAAGGCCGGGGAATTCCTCGGTCGCCTGACGCAGGAGCGGCAGATCGGGGCCATCGGCCATGGTGCAGTCGATGGCGGCGACGCCGTGAGAAAGCGTGGTGGATACCAGGTCGAAGCCCATATCAACAGCACGGCGAATATCCTCGATGGTGGCACAATCCGCCATCAGGAGCACACCCTCCTCGTGCAGCGGACGGAAGGTATCCTCGACCGTCTTGCCATCGGGGCGCGGACGATCGGTGGCGTCGATCGCCACGATATCGGCACCGGCAGCAACGCAGGCGCGAGCGTGACGCAGCGTCGGCGTGATGTAAACGCCCTCGTGCCCATCCTTCCACAGGCCGATGACGGGAACCTCACAGCGACCCTTAATGGCGGCAATGTCGGCAAGGCCCTGGCAGCGAATGGCGGCGGCGCC
>CALLSB010000029.1:0-2788 GCA_938014225.1 uncultured Collinsella sp.
CACGCAAAGGAAAGCACTTAATGTGCTTTCCGTCTTGCGCAGGACTGTAGAGCAGCAAACTTAACCCCCGCCCTCAGCCCCGGAGACCCTCCCGGATGGCCCCAAAAAATTTTTCAAAAAAGTTGTTGCGCGCCAGACAGACTTCTGTGTATACTAATCCCCGCAGCGCACGCGAGCGGAAACAAACGCGAACGTCTGCCTGGGGAGTTAGCTCAGTTTGGTTAGAGCGCCGGCCTGTCACGTCGGAGGTCGCGGGTTCGAGCCCCGTACTTCCCGCCAACGCAATTAAAGCCACGTCTTCGGACGTGGCTTTTTGCGTTTGATGCACTTTGTTTTGATAGAACGATCGCCCTGGTGCATCTTCGCCCAGAACCCCCGCGCCTTCGGGAACGCAAGTAAAATCTAATGAGTATATCTGTCTGAACAACAGCTTTGTTGCGCAACACCTGTTCTACGAGACAGGGGGTTAGGTTATACTAAATTGCACTGTGCGCCGCATCTGATGCATTTCGCTCCAAGCGCGGCACTCAGTGGATATCCGATTTACCATTTGGATGTCCTGGCGGTCATTTAGCGTCTCGACACAAGCTCGGCCCTGGAGTTCGTTCGAGCTGTTCGTATTCCTTGAAAGGGGAAAAATGGACATATCGAGGAAGACTGATTACGCCCTTCGTATGCTGGCGATGCTTGCTGAGGATCCGGAGTGTTTGCTTTCTGTTCGCACCGCTGCCGAAGAGGTCAATGTTCCGTATTCGTTTGCCCGCTCGATTCAGCACGGTTTGGTCCAGGCCGGTATTGTGGAGAGCCTGCGTGGCGTCCACGGTGGCATGCGTCTCAAGGTCAGTCCGGACGACGTCACTATCCGCCAGGTCGTCGAGGCCGTTCAGGGTCCTATGGTTATGAACGATTGCACCGCGCCCGATGGTGACTGTGCGCGCATGGGCGCGTGCTGCTATCATCCCCTGTGGGCCGGAGCTCAGGCGTTGATGCGCGACTATCTCGATTCCGTTTCGCTCGGCGATATCGTCGCCCATCGCCAGTTCCCGGCTGTCGATCCCAAGTTCGCCGATCGCGATGCGTTTCCCGAGTACGCCGCCTGCGCGTACGCTTGCCGGGAGGAATAGCGCCGCATAAGGAGCATTACCATGATTCAGGACCCCTTTCGTTCGATGATTCGTTCGGAAGGGGTTCTGCGTTATCGCGACCTTCCGTGGCGCCGAACGCGCGACCCGTATATCATCTGGCTCTCCGAGGTCATGCTGCAGCAGACACAGGTGCCGCGCGTGGAGGCGCGCATGCCGGCGTGGCTCGATCGCTTTCCGACTGTCCAGGCTCTCGCCCAGGCTGCCCCTTCCGATGTCTTGGATGCGTGGCAGGGGATGGGCTACAATCGCCGCGCCCTGGCGCTTCACAGGGCTGCACAGTGCGTTGTGGAGGACTGGGATGGGGAGTTTCCGTGCGAGACGCACGATCTGGTCGCGTTGCCCGGCATTGGCCCGGCAACGGCGCAGGGCATCCGTTCGTTTGCATTCGATCTTCCGGGCGTGTATCTGGAGACCAATGTGCGCACGGTCTTTTTGCACCATTTCTTTCCCGATGTGCCGGCCGTTCCCGATCGCGAGCTGGTGCCGCTGATTCAAGCCGCCTGTCCGGCGGCCCCTGGTGCGGTGGCGGATGAGATTGCGCCCTTTGCCGCGCCTCAAGACGATGCCGACACGCCGCGCGCGTGGTATTACGCGTTGCTGGATTACGGCGCGTATCTTAAAAAGACGCTGCCCAATCCGTCCAGGCGATCGGCGAACTATAGTCGGCAGTCCAAGTTTGAGGGCTCGCGTCGCCAAAAGCGCGCCCACATTGTGCGCATGCTGCTGGCAGCGCGCGATGGGCAGCCGGCAGGCATTACGCTCGATGAAGCCGTTGCAGGCGTTAACGAGATGGAGACGGCAGCAGGCCGAGAGCCGGTCGAGCGCGAGCTGGTCGCAAGCATTCTTGCCGATTTGGAGCGCGAGGGCTTTTGCCGCTCCGAGGGTGATCGTTGGTTGAGTGTGTAGCCCGCCCAAATCTGAAGAACGGGATTGTAAGGTTTAAATTCGCGGCTTGAGGGCATCCTAAAGACAAGGTCGCTCAAAGCCTATGGGCGGCACGTGTTGAAGGGAAGTACACCTATGGATTTTGAGAACTCTCAGACCAAGAAGAACCTCGAGACCGCTTTTGCCGGTGAGTCCCAGGCACACACCAAGTATCGCTACTATGCATCCAAGGCCAAAAAGGACGGCTACGTTCAGATCTCGAATATCTTTGCCGAGACGGCGGGCAACGAGTCCGAGCATGCCAAGCTGTGGTTTAAGTATCTGCACGACGGCGCCGTTCCGGGCACTCTGGACAACCTGCGTGACGCCGCCGCGGGCGAGAACTATGAGTGGACCACGATGTATGACGAGTTTGCCAAGACCGCCGAGGAGGAGGGCTTTGCCGAGATCGCCGAGAAGTTCCGTGGCGTCGGTGCCGTGGAGCAGGCTCACGAGGAGCGCTATAACAAGCTTGTCGAGCGCATTGAGTCGGGCGAGGTGTTTGAGCGCGAGGGCGTAAAGGTGTGGAAGTGCCTGAACTGCGGGCACCTGCACGTTGGTGCCGAGGCGCCTGAGGTGTGCCCGGTGTGTAACCACCCGAAGGCGTACTTTGAGGAGCAGGTGGTGAACTACTAGCGCTTGGCGCTGGCTGCTGCGGAGCGCAGGGCGGGAGGCCGGATCGCCTTCCCTCCCCGCTCACGGCTCCGCAGGGTCGCGTT
>CALLSB010000030.1:0-9486 GCA_938014225.1 uncultured Collinsella sp.
CGGTGAAGGGGTCGACCACGTTGCCGCAGGCGTTGACCGAGACCACGGCGCCTACCTTAACGGGACCGAGCGCCACGGCGGCAGCGCCAAGGCCGGCCTTCATGCAGGTAGCGGGGCCCATGAGCTTACCCACGGTAGCGCCCGTGCCGGCGCCTACGTTGCCCTGTTCGAGCTTGGTGGGGGTGTTGTCGAGTGCTTCGCGCACGGAGGCGATGCCGGCCTCAATGTCAGGGCGCACGGTGGGGTCGCCAAAGGCAAGGTCGAAGATACAGCTGGAGCACACGATGGGCACCTGCGTGGGGCCGACGGGAAGGCCTATGCCGCGGCTCTCAAGCTCGCGAGCGACGCCGCTTGCAGCCTCGAGGCCAAAGGCCGATCCACCCGAAAGGCAGACGGCGTGGACCTTGTCGACGGTGTTCTCGGGTCGCAGCAGGTCGGTTTCGCGCGATGCGGGAGCACCGCCGCGAACGTCAACGCCGCCGGTGGCGCCCTCGGGTGCCACGATTGCGGTGCAACCGGTGCCGGCCTCCTCGTCCGTATAGTTGCCATAGCAAAAGCCATCGACATCGCAGACGTCAATGGCCTCGAGCAGTGTATCCATGTTTAACTCCTATCGGTTTTCCGCCGCGCCTTGTGCCCGGTCGGGATCCGTACGGTACGCCAAAATTGTAGGCGCTGGGGAATACCCAGCGCCAGATGCAATTACGAGAGTTTTTGAATCGCGCGCGCGACGCGGGCGATGGGTAGGCCCACTACGTTATAGAAGTCGCCCGAAATATCGTGCACGAGCATGCGGCCGCCTGTGCCCTGGATGCCGTAGGCGCCTGCCTTATCCATGGGCTCACCCGAGGCAACGTAGTGCTCGATCTGCTCGTCGGTGAGCTCGTAGAATGTCACGTCGGTCACATCGACAAACGACAGGCTCTCGGCGGCATGCGGGGCGGCCGTATCGCCTGCCTTAACGATGCAGACGCCGGTTGCGACCTGGTGCGTGCGGCCCGAAAGCTCACGGAGCATGGTGCGCGCCTCGCCCTCGGTTGCCGGCTTGCCCAAAATCTTGCCGTCGAAGGTGACGATGGTGTCGGCCGCGACCGTCAGTTCTTTGGGCTCGGCATACTCGGCAGCAACGGCAGCCGCCTTGGCGCGTGCCAAGCGCTCGACAAGCGTGAGCGGAGCCTCGCCATCAAAGGGCGTTTCGTCGATATCCGCGGGAATCACGCGAATGTTGTAGCCTGCCTCGCGCATCAGCTCTATGCGGCGCGGCGATTGCGAAGCCAAAATCATAGTTGGATGCCCTCGGCGACCTTCTCGACGGCCTTGTCGCCAGCGAGCGTGCGCAGCAGCTCCAATGCAAAGGGGAGAGACTGTGCCATGCCGCTGGCAGTGATGATGTTGCCGTCTTGCGTGACCTTCTCGCCAGTATAGGCGCCTTCGGGGAAGCTTTTCTCAAAGCCAGGGAAGCACGTGGCGTGGCGCCCCTCGAGTAGGTCGAGCTCGCCCAGGATAAACGGGGCGGCGCAGATGGCGGCGACGTGCTTGGTCGCGGCGAACTCGCAGACCACGTCGCAGACACGCTGATCGGCGCGCAGGTTGGTGGCACCGGGCAGGCCGCCGGGCAGCACGACGCAGTCGTACTCGTCAAAGTTGATCTCATCAAAGAGCGCATCGCAGGTCACGGGGATCTGCAGCGAGCTTACGACCTCACGCGTGGGCATAATCGAGACGAGCGTGGCACGCACGCCGCCGCGACGCATGACATCGACCATGGTCAAGCATTCAATAGTTTCAAAGCCATCGGCGGCGAGAACGGCAACGCTGGGCATGAGGGTTCCTTTCATAGGCGGCATACAATTAGCCGTCTTATACCCCGAAGACCTCCGCTTGCCACGCTCGATTTCCCAATGATTTTTCTGAGCAATGATTAAGTGGCTAGTTGCGCCTAAGGTGGACGACGGTCTCGCAGTGGAAGGTTTGTGGGAACAGGTCGACTGGCGTGATCTTTACGGGGGAGAAGGTGCCTTCTTCGACAAAGCGTTTGAGATCGCGCGCCAGGGTGGCCGGGTCGCAGCTCACGTAGGCGACATCGCGCGCACTCGTGCTGGCGATAAGGTCGATCGCTTCGGGGGCGAGGCCTGCGCGCGGCGGGTCGACCACCAAGACGTCGGCATCCTGGTCGGGGAACTCGCGCACCGCGTCTCCGCCAATGACGTCGACGTTATCAAGCTTGTTGATCTCCAGGTTACGGCGCAGGTCGCGCACGGCGGGGCCGTAGGCCTCGACGGCGGCGACAAAGTCGCAGCGGCGGGCGAGCGGCAGGGTAAAGGTGCCGGCACCGCAGTACAGGTCCACGGCAAGCTCGTCTTCCTGCGGATCGAGCGTTTCCATGACAAGCTCGATCAAAATCTCGGCACCCTTGGTGTTGACCTGGAAAAAAGACGGGGCAGACAAGCGCATCTGACCCTCGGCGATATTCTCGGTCCATGAGCCCTCTCCGGCGAGCATTTCGACCTTGGAAACACGGCGGGCCTTCTTTTCGCCCTTGCTCATCACGCGTACGACACTTGTGGGGTGCGCGGCGTCTGCCAACACGCGCGAGACTTGCGAGCGCGGGAAAGAGCCCGTAGGCGTCCAGAGCGCCACCTCGAGTGCCTTGGTGCGACGCGAGGCGCGAATGCCCACGCGCTCAAGGCCCAGGTCGTGGCTGCCGCTCAGATAATTGAGCGCGCCGACGACCGATTTGAGTGCCTTGGGGAAGCGTTTGTCGAACAACGGGCACGAATCGACGGTCACGATCTTGCGAGGATCGACACCGTGCATGCCAAGACGCACGCGGCCGTTTACAACGGTCGGCTCGAGTTCGATTTTATTGCGGTAGCCCCAATCATCCTTGGTGTGGCGGATGGGTTGCACCAGTTCATCGACTTGATCGGGGCTGAACTTGCCGATACGCTCGAGCGTGGAGCGCAGATTTTGCTCCTTGGCGGCGAGCTGTGCCGTGCGTGAGAGATTGCCCCACGAGCAGCCGCCGCAGATGCCCACGAAGGGGCAGGGAGACTGAATGCGATCGGGGCTTGGCTCCAGAATCTCGGTGGTGCGGGCACGCATGAACGACTTGCCGTCCTGTACGACCTCGGCCTCGACGGTGTCGCCTGCCACGGCGCCCTGCACAAAGACGGCCTTGCCGTTGTCGGCGTGCGCCAGCCCGTCGGCGCCGTAGGTCATCGATTCTATAGTGAGCTTCATATTCCTGCCTGTCATTCGCGTTGTTGTTCGCACCATGGTAGCAGGGAAAAGCGCCCCGCATCCGAGGCTTTCCTCAAATGCGGGGCGCTTCTACAAACTGCTTCTACAAACGACTATTTCGTCTTGCCGGTAATGAGCGTCTTAAGACCCAGGCCGATCAGACCCAGGCCCATGCGCACGCGGCCGGGGCGATGGCGCTCGATGGCCTTGGTCTTGCCGGCGGGCTTATCGCGACGGGCGCTCGTCTCGGGTGCGGGCTTGATGACCTGCGGATCGGGCTGAGGTGCAGGTGCAGGCTCGGGCTCAATGACGGTCGCCTGGACCTCTTGGACCTTGGGTGTGGCCGGCTGCGGCTCAGGAGCAGGGGCGGGCTTTGCCTCGGCGGCGGGCTCCGGAGTCGCAGTAGCGGGCTCGGGCGCTTTCTCCACGGCGGGCTCTGCGGCAGCCTCGGGCTCATTCACCGGGGGAGCTGCAACCGCTTCCGGTTTGGCAGCTGCCCCGTGTTCAACCTCGGCCTGAATGGCCTCCTCGGCCACACGTTCCTTCTCCTGTGCGCGCTGCTGCGCGGCGGCCTCGGCGTTGCGATAGGCACGCTCCAGCAGGGCTTCCTGCGAGTTGAAGGGTTTCTCACCCTCTGCACGCTCCACGGGGACCCAGGTGCCGTCACTCGTGAGGCTGCGGGCCTTCACGTTGTCGCGCAGCTGCATGCCCATGTACTCGTGCACTAGGGCGCGGCAGGTGGGGTCGAGCACGGGGAAGGCAATCTCCACGCGGTGCTCGGTGTTGCGCGTCATCATGTCTGCCGAGCTCAGGTAAATCATGTCCGAGTCCACGCCGAAAGCATAGACGCGCGCGTGCTCCAAAAAGCGTCCGACGATGGAGCGGACATGCACGTTCTCGGTCTTGCCCGGAACACCGGGCTTGAGGCACGAGATGCCGCGGATGATCATGTCTACGCGCACGCCGGCACACGATGCCTCGGCGATCTTGTCGATAACCTCGCGGTCGGTCAGCGAGTTGAGCTTAAAGAACACGCGGGCGGGCTCGCCGGCAAGGGCGCGCTGGATCTCGCGGTCAAGCCCGCGCATGATGAGCGGTTTCAGTCCGACGGGCGCCACACCCAGGAAGCGGTAGTCGCCGCGCAGGTTGCCCAGCGACAGATTGCGGAAGAACAGGTTGGCGTCCTCGCCGATGCCGGGATGGGCTGTCATGAGCATAAAGTCGCTGTAGAGTTTGGCCGTCTTCTCGTTAAAGTTGCCGGTGCCCAAAAGCGTGAGGCGCGTTAGCGCCATGCCCTCGCGATAGGTGAGCTGGCAGATCTTTGAGTGGCATTTAAAGCCCTCGGAACCATAGATGACGGTGCAGCCGGCCTCTTCCAGGCGCTCGGCCCACTCGATGTTGTTCTGCTCGTCAAAGCGGGCACGAAGTTCCATGAGCACCGTGACCTCTTTGCCGTTCTCGGCAGCATCGATCAGCGACTCGCACAGGCGGCTCTGCTTGGCCACGCGGTAGAGCGTGATGCGCAGCGAGATGCACTCGGGGTCGTAGGCGGCCTCGTGCACCAGATCCAGGAAGGGGTTCATGGCCTCGTAGGGATAAAAGAGCAGCTTGTCGTGCTGCAGCACCTGCTCGCGGATGGAGCGGGTCATGTCGATGGTGGGATTGGGCTGCGGCCTAAACGGCGTAAAGAGCAGCTCGTTGCGCAGGTGCTCGGGAATCTTGCCCTCAATGCCAAAGACGTAGCCCAGGTCGAGCGGGATATCGCAGGTAAAGACAGAGCGGCGCGAAAGCTCGAGCGCCTTGCGGATGGTCTTGAGCGTTGCCTTCTCGAGCGACCCCGAGACCGCGAGCACTACCGGCTGCAGACGCAGGCGCTTCTTGAGGATGCGCTTCATGTGCTGGCGGTAGTCCTCTTCCTCTTCGACGCCCTCGCCGTCCGGATCGATGTCGGCGTTGCGGGTGACGCGGATCAGCGCACGATCCAGCGGCTTATAGGAGCCAAAGCAGCTGTCCAGGCAGGCGAGGATGACGTCCTCGAGCAAGATGTAGGAGTAGGTGCCGGTGGGCGAGGGGATCTCGACCACGCGGTTCATCGAGGCGGGAATCTCGATAAGGCCCAGCAGGCTCTCCTCGTCGGTGGCGCCGTCCAGACCACAGGCCAGATAGAGCGCGCCATTGCGCAGGTTGGGGAAGGGGTGGCGAGGATCGATGACCAGCGGCGAGATGACCGGCGACACGTAGGCCTGGAAGTAGCGGGTTACAAAGGTGCGCTCCTCGGGCGTAAGCGAATCGATGTGGGCGCGGTGAACGCCCAGGGTGTCGAGCTTGCCCTCGATGCTCTTAAAGATGGACTCCCAACGGGTAAGGAGCCCGGGCATTTCGGCCATGACAGCATCGACCTGTTCGGAGGCGGTCATATTGCTCTTGTTGTCGACAGGTTGTTTTTTGAGCTCCGCCAGATCGGACAGGCCGCCCACGCGCACCATAAGGAACTCGTCGAGGTTGGACTCGAAGATCGAGACGAACTTTAGTCGCTCGAACAGCGGAACGGTCTCATCGAAGGCTTCGTCGAGCACGCGGTTGTCAAAGCGTAGCCAGCTGAGCTCTCGGTTTTGCGTGTACGAGAAGTCGCGCGGCGGTTTGCGCAGCTTTGCGGCGGCTTGCTTCTTTTCGATTTTGCTCGGCATATGCATCTGTCCGTTCAGTCCCCACAAGGGACGGTAGCCTAACACTAATCACTATTGTCTCAATTTAGTCGACCTGTGGCACGGACGCATCGCGCGAACGGTATCTTTACCTATTTCTTACGCTGACAAGTCATAGGACTGACGCCCTGCTCGTCTGCAAGCGGTCTATATCCTCACTCAACTGGTACGTAAGTGTGAATAAGAATGATAGATAGCTGAATATCATTGAATGCAGGCGGAAACGTAAACAAACATCATTTATATACATAAAAGCGATTTAGCTATGCAATTCTGAATCAAAAGTTAAGAGACGCAATCGCAAATGGTTTTTAGGAAAAAAGAGCGTTTACCTTAGAAAAGTTACTTTAGAACGCCGAAGTACATCATGGGGGAATCACATGCGATATACCGTTCATCGCACTTTGTTGACCGTTCGGGGGCGAGGTGGAATTGCGGGTGGAATTTGGATATAACTAGAGCTGTCAGCAAGCAGCGTCCCATACGGAGGGGCGCTGATACATTCGGCCAGTAAGGCCCGAAAGAAAGGTAGGAGGCCATGACGAAAGGTCTGCACGTGCCTTCCGAGATCGGCAAGCTCAGGAAGGTCTGCCTGCACCGTCCCGGCGACGAGCTCCTCAACCTGCCGCCCGACGAGCTCGAGCGACTCCTGTTCGACGACGTCCCGTTCCTGGAGGTCGCGCAGCAGGAGCACGACACCTTCGCCCAGATCCTGAGGGACCAGGGCGTGGAGGTCCTCTATCTCGAGAACCTCGTCGCCGAGGTGTTCGACCAGGTCCCCGGCGCCCGCGCCGAGTTCACCGACCAGTACATCGCCGAGGCCGGCATCCGCGGCCAGCACATGCCGCAGATCGTCCGCGAGAAGCTGGACTCCATCGAGGACAACCTCGAGTTCGTCAAGAAGACCATGGCCGGCATGACCAAGTCCGAGATCGACATGCCCCTCACGGCGTCCACGACCCTCGACTCCCTGGTCAACTCCGAGTCCGAGTCCGACCTGATCATCGACCCGATGCCCAACCTCTACTTCACCCGCGACCCGTTCGCGGTCGTCGGCGAGGGCGTCAACCTCAACCGCATGTACTCGGTCACCCGCAACCGCGAGACCCTGTACGGCAAGTACATCTTCAAGTACCACCCCGACTACAAGGACGTCTCGCTGTACTTCCGCCGCGACTGCCAGTTCCACACCGAGGGCGGCGACGTGCTGAACATCAACGAGAAGACCCTCGCCGTCGGCATCTCCCAGCGCACCCAGGCCGCCGCGATCGACGTCATGGCCCAGAACATCTTCTGGAACTCCGACTCCAAGGTCGAGCGCATCCTGGCCTTCGATATCCCGGTCTCGCGCGCCTTCATGCACCTCGACACGGTCTTCACCCAGATCGACGTCGATAAGTTCACGATCCACCCCGCCATCATGGGCACCCTGCGCGTCTACGAGCTGACCGCCGGCAAGAACCCGGGCGACGTGAACATCCGCCTGATCGAGGACACCCTCGAGCACGTCCTGGAGGACGCCACCGGCGTCGACCAGGTCAAGCTGATCCCCTGCGGCGGCGGCGACCCGATCGCGGCCTCCCGCGAGCAGTGGAACGACGGCTCCAACACCCTGTGCGTCGAGCCCGGCAAGATCTGCGTCTACGCCCGCAACACCGTCACCAACGACGTGCTGTACAAGGAGGGCCTGGACCTTCTCGTCGTGCCCTCCGCCGAGCTCTCCCGCGGCCGCGGCGGCCCGCGCTGCATGAGCATGCCCTTCTGGCGCGAGGACCTCTAAGTCTTTCCGTTTCCGGTGCGGTCCCCCTACAACCGCACCGGCTTCGCCCGTTAAACGGGCACCACTAATACTTACGTAATTCATTTCTTCGAAAGGAATCAAACCATGGGTGTTAACCTTTCCGGCCGTAGCTTCCTCAAGCTTCTCGACCTCACCACCGAGGAGATCGAGTACCTGCTCAAGCTCTCCAAGAACTTCAAGGATATGAAGCGCGCTGGCGTTCCGCACCGCTATCTCGAGGGCAAGAACATCGTTCTGCTCTTCCAGAAGACCTCTACTCGTACCCGCTGCGCCTTCGAGGTCGGCGGCATGGATCTGGGCATGGGCGTCACCTACCTCGATCCGGGTTCGTCGCAGATGGGCAAGAAGGAGTCCATCGAGGACACTGCCCGCGTTCTCGGCCGCATGTATGACGGCATCGAGTTCCGTGGCTTTGCCCAGGACGACGTCGAGGAGCTCGCTGCTAAGTCCGGCGTGCCCGTGTGGAACGGCCTGACCACCGAGGCACCCCACCCAGATGCTCGCCGACATCCTGACCGTCCAGGAGAACTTCAACTACGACATCAAGGGCAAGACCCTCGTCTTCATGGGCGACTGCAAGAACAATGTCGCTCGCTCCCTCATGGTCGTCTGCTCCAAGCTCGGCATGAACTTCGTGGCCTGCGGCCCCGAGGAGTGCATGCCCGCTGACGACGTCATCGAGGCCTGCAAGCCCATCGCCGAGGCTAACGGCTGCACCATCAAGCTGACCACCGACGTCAAGGACGGCGTCACCGGTGCCGACGTTATCTACACCGACGTGTGGGTCTCCATGGGCGAGCCCGACGAGGTCTGGGCCGAGCGCATCGCTCAGCTCACCCCGTATCGTGTCACCTCCGAGGTCATGGCTATGGCCAACCCGGGTGCCATCTTCCTGCACTGCCTGCCCAGCTTCCACGACACCAACACCACCATTGGCGCCGAGAAGTGCGAGCAGTTCGGCATCACCGAGCAGGAGGTCACCGACGAGGTCTTCGAGAGCCCCGCTTCCAAGGTCTTCGACGAGGCCGAGAACCGCATGCACACCATCAAGGCTGTCATGTACGCCACGCTCAAGTAAGAGCATCTAGCATCTCGCTCGGGGTGTATTGCTGCACACCCCGAGCGGTTTTATCTGGTAATAATCTCGCATCAAGCGGCAGGCACGGCACGGAAGAGCCGCTTCTGGCGAGATCAGTAAATGATTTATGAAGGGGGGATGAGAACTATGACTGAGACCGCTAAGAAAAAGCGCGGTATGCCTTCATCGTTCACCATTCTTCTTGCTCTGCTGGCAATTGTCGCAGTGATTACCGTTATCGTCTCCGGCACGTCCGGCGGCGCGGTTACTGCCGCCCGTCTGAGCGATTTCTGCACCGCCCCGATTAAGGGCTTCGCTGACGCTCTGCCCGTCTGCCTCTTCGTTATGATCCTGGGCGGCTTCCTCGGTATGATGACCGAGACCGGCGCCCTGGACAACGGCATCGCCGTTCTGGTGCAGAAGCTTAAGGGCAACGAGATTATGCTCATTCCCGTGCTGATGCTCATCTTCTCCCTCGGTGGTACCACCTATGGTATGTGCGAGGAGACCGTTCCCTTCTACGCCCTGCTCGCCGCTACCATGATGGCCGCTGGCTTCGACCCCATGGTCGGTGCCGCTACCGTCCTGCTCGGCGCTGGCTGCGGCTGCCTGGGCTCCACGGTTAACCCGTTCGCCGTCGGCGCTGCCGTCGACGCTCT
>CALLSB010000031.1:0-46371 GCA_938014225.1 uncultured Collinsella sp.
TCGCCTGTGGCTATCCCGTGTTGGGCTTCGACCGCAAGCCGGTCGGCGACCTTCCGAGCCTGCAGGCCTGCGCCTCGGCTGGTCAGTGCATCATCTCGTCGGCCTACGACGAGGAGTTCCATGCGCGCGACCTGCTCACCTCGCTCGTGCTGCTCACGCGTCACGACACGGCGCGTCGCACGTCCTACCTGCACGCGCGCGACGCCCTGCTGCGTCTGGTGGAGCTGGGCGTGGTGCCGGTCGTCAACGAGAACGACACCGTTACCGTCGACGAGATCAAGTTTGGCGACAACGACACGCTGGCGGCGCTCGTGAGCTGCCTGGTTTCCGCCGACCTGTGCGTGACGCTGTCCGACATCGACGGCCTCTACACCGCCAATCCGCACGAGGATCCGACGGCCGAGTTTGTCCCGGTCGTGCATAAGATCGATGCCAAGATCATTGCCTCGGCGGGTGATTCTTCGACCTCGGTGGGTACGGGCGGCATGATCACCAAGATTCGCGCGAGCCGCATCCTGATGACGGCGGGCATTCAGAGCGTGATTTGCTCGGGCGAGGAGCCCGATGCCCTCGTGCGTCTCGCCCGCGGCGAGAGCGTGGGAACCCTGTTCGATCCGCCGGCGGAGCGCCTGGACATCGCACCCCGCAAACTGTGGATCGCGCTGGGCGACAAGGCCCACGGCTCGGTGACGGTTGATGACGGTGCTGCGAAGGCGCTGGTCAGCCGTGGCTCTTCCCTGCTTGCGGTGGGTATTCGCGAGGTCGATGGCCAGTTTGCCGAGGGCGATGTGCTCGATGTGTGCGATCCGAGCGGTATGGTCGTCGCCCGCGGTATCGCCGAGGCCGATTCGGACGTGCTGGAGCTTGCAGCCGGCCGCCGCCAGGACCAGATCGCCAGCAACCGCCTGCTCGCTAACCTGGCCGAGAAGCCGGCGATACACAGGGATAACTTGATCGTATTTGCATAAAGAAAGACAGCGCTGCGGATCGTTTCCTGCAGCGTTGTCTTTCTCGTGCCGGCACTTGGGGACGTTCCTTATGTGCCGGCACTTTGGGACACTCCTTAGCTAGAAGATCCGGCGCAGGTCTCCGCGGTTGAGCGCTTCGTCGAAGAGGTGCTTGAACACCACGCTGCCGTGCAGGCCGTCGTGCTCGAACTCGTTGGTCACCCAGGCATGCGAGTTGCCCACGCGGCTGAGCGTATCGAGCTGCATGCCCGAATCGACGTACATATCGTCGAAATACACCGCGGCCTGGAGTGGCACCTCGTTGCAGGCTAGGCGCTGCGGGTCGTAGATCTTGTCCCAGCTGGTGTTTTCCATCAGCAGGTCCATGGCGGGCTTAAACGGCATAAGCTCGGGCATCTGCTCAAACATCCACGGGAACATGGCCTCGCCGGTAAACATGAGCGGGCGCGCGAGTGTGTCGAACTCGGCACGATGGGCCTTCTCCTCTGCTGCGGCCCAGCGAATGGGCATGGTGTCGCCGTCGGCGTAGATAAACTCCTGCAGCGTCCAGTACAGCGGGTTTGTACGCGTGTTGGTGCGCTCGAAGGCGCGCATCAAAAAGCTGTCGGATACCGAGGAGCCGCAGCTAAGCGTACCGTCGCCAGTAACAAACGCGTGATCGATAATCCAATGCATGCGCTCAAAGCTCGGCTTCATGCCAAAGTCGCTGCCCATGAGCTGTAGGCGCTCGACCGTCATCGGCGAGCCGTCGGGCAGCACGGGCTTCTGGGCCTCGAGCGCATCGGCCAGGGCTGCCACGCGGTCGACGTCAGCGGGGTAGCGGTCATAATACTGCTGCGTCTTGGCGGCCATGCGCGGGAAGGTGTGCGCGTAGACCTCGCTTGCGCTCGCCGGCACGTGGGGGATGCCGCCGCAGGTAAAGCTTGCCGCTATGCCCTCGGGGAAGAGCGACAGATAGCTCAACGTCAAAAAGCCGCCGTAGCTCTGCCCGAGTGTGACCCAGGGCTTGCCGCCAAAGCCCACCAGGCGCAGGTACTCAAAATCGCGCACGATGGAGCTGGCGAGGTGGCGCTTGAGGAAATCCGCCTGCGAGCGTGCGGCATCGGAGCCGGCCGCCGTCGCGCGCTCGCCCAGTGCGGCAATCGTGCGCCCGTCTACACAGCTGCTGCGCCCGGTGCCGCGCTGGTCGGGCAGGACCACGCGGAAGTGCTTGACGGCCTCCTCGATCCAGCCGTCGCTTGTGGGCGACAGCGGACGCGGGCTCTCGCCGCCGGGGCCGCCTTGCAAAAACAGGAGCAGCGGCAGATCGTCGTTGATGCGGTCGGGCGCGCAAACCACGCGGTAGAAGAGCTTGATGCTCTCGGGCGCGCCGGCGATTGGTGCCGGCATGGCGCCGCGGCGCATGGTGCTGCCGACGGCCAGGAGCATCGGCTCCAGGCCGCGCCAGTCAAGGGGGACGTCGATGCTGTGGTCCTCGACGTAAAGGCCGGGGACGTGGTACGAAGTGATGAGGGCCATGTGAGTCTTCCGTTCGTTGCGGTGTTTCGGGTTGACCAATTCTACCGCCGCGGGCGAGGCCATGCGCAAATCGGCTACCATGGTTGCAAACTTCTAGGAGAAAGGGCCGCCCATGTCGGTCGATATAGCCACGTACGTCCACGATCTTGCCGTTGCCGCCAAGGCAGCGTCGGCCTCGCTTGCCACGGCGAGCGATGAGCAGCGTCAGGAGGCCGTGCGCGCCATGGCCGCGGCGCTGCGCGATGGCGTCGATTCCATCGTTGCCGCCAACGAGCTCGATATGTCCGCCGCGCGCGATGCGGGTACCTCGGCCGGACTGCTCGATCGCCTGCTGCTGACGCCCGAGCGCGTCGAGGGCATGGCCGCCGGCCTGGAAAAGCTCGCCGAGCTGCCCGATCCCGTGGGCCGCGTGCTCGACCACCGCGTGCTTGCAAGCGGCGTGGACCTGACCCGCGTGAGTGTGCCGCTGGGCCTGGTCGCTATGGTCTACGAGGCGCGCCCCAACGTGACGGCCGACGCCGCAGGCATCTGCATCCGTACCGGCAACGCCTGCATTCTGCGCGGCGGCTCGCTGGCCTATCACTCGTGTGCCATGATCGCCGAGCTGCTGGCCGATGCGCTCGAGGCCAAGGGCTTCCCGCGCGAGGCCGTGTCGATGATCGAGTCCACCGACCGCGAGGCCACCGGCGAGCTCATGAAGCTCCGCGGTATTGTCGACGTACTCATTCCGCGCGGCGGTGCAGGCCTGATCCAGCGCTGCGTGCGCGAGTCGCTTGTGCCGGTGATCGAGACGGGCACGGGCAACTGCCACATCTACGTGCATGAATCCGCCGACTTTGATAAGGCGCTCAACATTATCGTTAATGCCAAGACCCAGCGCGTAGGCGTGTGCAATGCCGCCGAGTCGCTGCTGGTCGACCGTGCTGTGGCCGATGCGTTTTTGCCCGCGGTCGTGACCGTGCTGCATGACCACGGCGTGCTGATTCACGGCGACGAGGCAACCTGCGCCGCATGCGCCGATGCCGGGCTTGTGGAGGGCGATGACTACGTCGCCGCGACTGAGGAGGACTGGGGTCGCGAGTACCTGGCGCTCGAGATGAGCGTGAAGGTCGTGGCAAACGAGGACGAGGCCATCGCACACATCAACCGCTACGGCACGATGCACTCCGAGGCCATCGTTGCCGAGGATACGGATGCTTGCGAGCGCTTCCTCGATGCTGTCGATGCCTCGGCCGTGTACTCCAACGCCAGCACTCGCTTCACTGACGGCGGCGAGTTTGGCCTGGGTGCCGAGATCGGCATCTCGACCCAAAAACTCCACGCCCGTGGCCCCTTTGCCGCCGAGGCCCTCACCACCTACAAATACAAGCTCCGCGGCACCGGCCAGGTCCGTCCCTAACGCCCGCGCAAACAAAAACCACCACAAAGGTGCCTGTCCCCTTTGTGGTGGTTTTAGGTGGCGTTGACGGTTAGGCCTGGAAGGTATCTCGGTCGGGGGCGAAGGACTGCATGGCCGCGATGGTGCGGTCAAAGAGCTCGGGGAGCTCCCAGCCCAACATCTCGGCGCCCTGCGAAATCACGTCGCGCGAGCAGCCGGCGGCAAAGCGTTTGTCCTTGAACTTCTTCTTGAGCGACTTGGTCGTAAAGTCCATAACGCTCTTGCTCGGGCGCATGATGACGGCAGCGCCGATCAGGCCGGTGAGCTCATCGCAGGCAAACAGGATCTTTTCCATCTGCAGCTCGGGCTTGGGTAGTGAGGTGTTGAAGTCCGACGTGTGCGTCTGGATGGCGCGAATGAGCTCGGGAGACGCACCTTCGCCCTCAAGAATCTCGGCAGCATAGATGGTGTGGTTAATGGGGTCGTCCTCATGCTCCTCCCAATCCAGGTCGTGCAGCAGACCGACGATGCCCCAAAACTCCTCGTTCTCGGGGTCGAACTCGCGCGCAAAGTAGCGCATAGTGCCCTCGACCGTCTCGCCATGGGTGATATGGAACGGGTCCTTGTTGTGCTCATTGAGCAGTTCGAACGCGCGGTCGCGGGTGATTCCGGCGGTAAGCGGCTCTGCCATAAGAGACTCCTTGTGCTCGTGGGTATCGATAAGAATGAATACTACTAGAACAAGAAAACCACCACAAAGGTGCCTGTTCCCTTTGTGGTGGTTTTTGGCGCGGATGGGTTAGTTGAGGGCGGCTTGGGCTAGGCGGGCTTCGGCGGCCTCCTCGGTGACGCCAAGGGCCACGGCGAACTCCTCGATGGAGCGGCGTTTGGCCTCCTTGAGTACGCGCATGTAGTAGGAGCTGGGTTTTTTATCAGCTTCCTCGGCCTGGCGAATGCGGTGCATCATGGTCTTTGCCACGCGGACCGTCTCGGGCGCGCCCAGCTTGAGCTGCTGCTTAAAGTGTGTCTCCTCAAGCGAGCTGTTGCGCTCGGTAAAGGTGTCGCACTCCAGCTCGTCATAGTGGCTCAGCAGGTGCTCGGCATCTTGCTGAGAGATGGCGGCGTGCAGACGGTCGGCCTGCGCCACGGGGTACATGAGGATCGTCTGCGCATGTCCCTGCTTGGTCTCGAGCAGCAGCATGGGCTGCGGTGTGTCGTCCCTAAAACCGACGACGGTGCAGACTCCCTGGCCCGGATGAATGACGTGTTGACCGATTGAGAACATGCTACCTCCAACTTATACGAATTTACGTATGTCTAGAATAACACGCTGACGTGCGCAAACCCGTACTTTATGCAGGAAAAGCACACAACTCTGATAGGTAAGAGTATTCGATAACAGACGCAGCTCATTCACACCTTTATGCATTTTCAACGCCTGCATAATCTGCAGGCAGACCGGCATCTTTGAGTGACTCCATACAAGCTGTAGTCATTTTTGTGCATATGCAATATCTATTAGCTTTACCCTGCGACAGTGCCCGTCGCTTGTGATAGAGTGCTACAAACTCTGGCTTTTGCCCTACGAGTGACCAAGAGCTCGGGGGCTTTAACACAAGGAGGATCTATGCCCGAGAAGATTGAAGAGCTGGTACGCGCTGCGCTTGCTGCGGCCCAGGAGGCCGGCGACCTTTCCGCATTTGAACTTGACGATTGCGCTATCGAGCGACCGGCTGACACTTCTCATGGCGAGTGGACCTCTACCATGGCCCTGAAGTCCGCCAAGCTGGCCCACTGCGCCCCGCGCAAGATCGCCGAGGCCATCGTTGCCCATATGCCCGAGGACCCCGCGATCGAGAAGGTCGAGATCGCAGGCCCCGGCTTCATCAACTTCTACCTCTCCGTTGCCGTCAAGAATGCCATCTTTGGCGAGGCTCGCGAGAAGGGTATGGACTTCGCTAAGTCCAACGTCGGTGGTGGCCTGAAGACTCAGGTCGAGTTCGTTTCCGCCAACCCCGTCGGCCCCATGCACATCGGCCACGGCCGCTGGGCCGCGCTGGGCGACTCGCTCTGCCGCGTTATGGATCACGCCGGTTACGACATCCAGCGTGAGTTCTACATCAACGACCACGGCTCTCAGATGAACACCTTCGGCAACTCCATCAGCACGCGCTATATGCAGCTTGCCGACATCATCGCCAAGCAGGGCGTGGATATCGACGAGGCTCACAAGCTGCTGATCGCCGACCGCGACGCCTTTGTTGCCGACGAGAACGACGAGCATCCCGAGACCCATCCGTATCAGGACAACTTTGCCGAGACCCTGGGCAAGGACTCCTACGGCGGCGACTACATCATCGACGAGGCCGCCGAGTTCTGGCGCACCGACGGCGATAAGTGGGTCAACGCCGATCCGCAGGAGCGCATGGAGAGCTTCCGCGAGCGCGGCTATGTAAAGATGGTCGACAACATGCGCGACCTTTGCCATGCCGTTAACTGCGACTTCGATCGTTGGTTCTCCGAGCGCTCGCTGTATGTGAAGGACACCGAGGGCGAGACCGCCGGCACCTCCGCCGTCGACCGCGCTTTTGAGAAGCTCGACAAGATGGGCTATCTCTACACCAAGGACGGCGCCCTGTGGTTCCGCTCCACCGACCTGGGCGATGACAAGGACCGCGTTCTGATCAAGTCCGATGGCGAGTACACCTACTTCGCCTCCGACGTTGCCTATCACTGGGATAAGTTCCAGCGCGTCGACCACGTCATCGACATCTGGGGCGCCGACCACCACGGCTACATCGAGCGCGTCCGCTGCGTCTGCGATGCCTTGGGTTACCCCGGCAAGTTTGAGGTTCTGCTGGGCCAGCTCGTCAACCTGCTGCGCAACGGCAAGCCCGTCCGTATGTCCAAGCGTAAGGGCACCATGGTGACCCTGCAGGAGCTCGTCGACGAGGTCGGCTCCGACGCTGCCCGTTACACCCTCATCTCCAAGAGCTCCAACCAGATGGTCGACTTCGATATTGAGGCCGTCAAGAAGCGCGACAACTCTAACCCGGTGTACTACGTGCAGTACGCTCACGCCCGCGTGTGCTCCATCCTGCGCCGTGCCGCTGACGTTACGCCCGAGCAGGCTGACGAGATGGGCATGAAGGCCGTCGCCGCCAAGGCCATCGGTGAGAACGTCGATTACTCGCTGCTGACCGACCCGACCGAGCTCGCCCTTTCGCGCAAGCTCAACGAGCTCACCGACCTCATCGCCAGCTGCGCTCGCGACCGCGCCCCGTTCCGTCTGACGCACTTTGCTGAGGAACTCGCCGGCGACTTCCACAGCTTCTACGCTGCCTGTCAGGTGCTGCCGAGCGAGGGCCGTCCCGTCGACCCCGAGCTTTCGCGTGCCCGTCTGGCCGCTTGCGACGCCGTCCGCGTGACGCTCGCCCTGGTGCTCACCCTTGTTGGCGTTTCCGCGCCCGAGCAGATGTAATCTGCGAGTCATTTGACCGTGTAGGTTCGGCTTTGCTGAGCCCTATAAGCCCGATCTCCATGCGGAGGTCGGGCTTTTTGCACAAACGCCGACGTATTGACGAATTTGGAACTGCTGGAAATACGAAACTATGCCGGTTTACTACGATGAAATGAGAAATTCCAACTACGCCGGCTTTTCGCAAAAAAGTGCAAGGCATCTACCTGCGGTTTTAGTTCAACAAATTTCGGAGTGATCGCGGTTGAGCGATTCATCGTAGTAAACCGCCACAGTTTTGGCGGAGGCAGTCAGATTTGTGGGTGTTAAACCAAAGATTGTCCCTTTTGACTAGTCGTTTAAGAACGTCCTCAATGACTAAGTTGCAGGTGGTTGCGGTTGTGTTACACTAACGCTGCGTATATGACGCAAATATCTCGATACAGATCAATGATGTCCGTCGGTATTTGACGGAGCTAGACTGTTTAGCCGCCCTGAAGGTTTATGCAGGGAGCATGTGATCACAGGGCTTGAAAAGAAAGTTGAGCAAACACTGTGTCTGATCAACAGCAAGAAAACGAAATAACGACGACGCAAGCCGCTCCCGCTGCACCGGTTGCGTTGGACCAGGTCGCGGCGCCCGCGCAAGCCTCGGCTCCTGAGACGCCTAAGGCTGCTTCGACGCCTACGCCTTCAGCGGCTGAGAAGGCCGTGCCTGCAACTGGTGAGGAGGCTGCTCCGGCAAAGCCCAAGCGTACGCGCCGCACGGTCAAGCCTGCCACTGACGGCGAGGAGGTCACCAAGCCCAAGCGCCGTACCACGCGCACGACGCGCGCCAAGCGCACCGTTGCAGCTGACTCCTCGGCGCCGATTTCCGATGAGGTCGCGCAGGCACGTGCGTTGGCGCAGATTAGCGAGGCTCAGGTGGTGCGCGCCCGCCGTCGTGCTGCCGAGCGCGAGGCCGCGGCTCTGACCGAGCTTGCAGCTCCGTCTGTGCCCGAGACGCCTGCCGCCGACCAGCCGACCGAGAAGCCGGTACCGCGCACACGCCGTCGCACGGCTGCTAAGGCCGAGCAGGTTGCCGATCAGGTAACCCCCGAGCTCACTGAGGCTTCGGTCCGTTCCGCGGCAGGGGAGGGCACATCGCCTGTTGAGCCCGCTGCGCCTGTCGAGGCCAGCGAAGTTCCCGTTGTCGATCCGGCTTTGCGCCCGCACCGTCGCGGTCGCAAGCCCAAGGCCTTCGTCGAGGCAGAGAAGGCCGCAGCCGCAGCTGCAGCCGCTCGGGATGCTGCGGCGACCGCCGAGTCTGCAACCGCCGCCGACGCGCCCGTCCAGGATGCTACGACTTCCGAGGCCGCTCCCGCCGATGTCGAGCCCGCCGACCTCCGTCCCGGTCGCAGCCGTCGCACTGCTGCTAAGCGCACGTCCAAGGCCAAGACTGCCAAGAAGGGCGCGTCCGAGGATTCCGCCGAGACGACCGTCGATGCATCGGCTGATGCCGCCGAGTCCCAGGACGTCGAACAACCTGCGTCCGAGAAGCCCAAGCGCGGTCGTAAGAAGTCCGCTAAGGCCAAGACGTCCGAGCAGCAGGCTGATGTCGAAGCGCAAGTCGATTCCGGCGCCGAGGCCAATGACGCTGCTGCGGCCAATGCCGACGCCGCCGCAACTGATGGTGCCGCGCCCGCCGAGGCCGAAGACGGCGCTCGCCCCAACCGTCGCCAGCACAAGCGTAACGACGAGCGCAACGATCGCAAGGACGAGCGCAACAACGACCGTCGCAACCGCCAGCGCGATCGCAAACAGCGCAACAAGGAGCGCAACGCCGCCCCCACCGAGCCCACGCTTTCGCGCGAGGAACTCGCGGCCATGAAGGTCGCCGAGCTGCGCGAGAAGGCCAAGGAGTTCGAGATCGAGACGACCGGCAAGAAGAAAGCCGAGCTCGTCGAGGAGATCTACGTCACCGCCGCGAAGGCCGAGGGCTTCCGCGACATCAAGGGCATCCTGCAGATTCGTCCGGACAGCTCCGGTATCATCCATGCCCATGGCTACATGAAGTCCAACGACGACGCCTTCGTGCCCGCCTACCTCATCCGCTCCGCGCGCCTGCGCACGGGCGACGTCATCGAGGGCTCGCTGCGTCCTTCGCGCGGCGGCGACAAGCGCGCCGGCCTCGCCAAAATCACGACCGTCAACGGTCTGGACCCCGAGCAGATTCGCAACCGTCCCAAGTTCGGCGACCTCACCCCGGTCTATCCCAACGAGCCGCTGCGCATGGAGCACGGCAAGGACTCCATTACCGGTCGCGCCATCGACATCGTGTCGCCGATCGGCAAGGGTCAGCGTGGCCTGATCGTGTCCCCGCCCAAGGCCGGCAAGACCACAATCCTCAAGAAGATCTGCCAGTCTATCTCGATTAACAACCCCGAGGTGCACCTCATCTGCCTGCTCGTCGACGAGCGCCCCGAAGAGGTTACCGATATGCAGCGTTCCATCAAGGGCGAGGTCGTGGCGTCGACCTTCGATATGCCCGCCGACAACCACACTCGTGTGGCAGAGCTCGTCATCGAGCGCGCCAAGCGCATCGTGGAGCTGGGCGGCGATGTCGTGGTGGTGCTCGACTCCATCACGCGTCTTGCCCGCGCCTACAACTTGGCGGCGCCCGCCTCAGGCCGCATCCTTTCGGGCGGCGTCGATTCGGCGGCCCTGTATCCGCCCAAGCGCTTCCTGGGCGCAGCCCGTAATATCGAGAACGGTGGCTCGCTCACCATCCTGGCCTCTGCCCTCATCGACACCGGTTCCAAGATGGACGAGGTCATCTTTGAGGAGTTCAAGGGCACCGGCAACATGGAGCTTAAGCTCGACCGCGACCTAGCCGATCGCCGCATCTTCCCGGCTATCGACCCCGTTGCCTCCGGTACGCGTAACGAGGACCTGTTGGTCGACGAGCAGATGCGTCCGTTTGTCTTTGGTCTACGTCGCATTCTTGCCGGCATGAACAACACCGAGCGCGCGGCCGCATCGTTTATCAAGGGTCTTAAGGGCACCAACACCAACCAGGAGTTCCTGGTGCGTTCGGCCAAAAAGCACAGCGACTACGAGCAGACGTTCTAGGTTGTCATCCACACGCAGCGTTAATCATCAATGCGATAAAGGGTCGGGGCTTTGAGCCTCGGCCCTTTTCTATATCGCCGCTTCGCACTTATTTTTGACCATAAGACTGGCAAGCAGCAGGTTTCCCGTTTCAATCCGACATCGTCGCTTGCAATCGACAGGGCGGTTTCGCATAATAGCTTTTAAGCTTCGCGACGGAAAACGCAGATGAAACGAACCATATACCGTTGCTTTGGGGCATAGCCCCGCTTCATCTTCTCTCGCGCAGCCAACTGAATGATGCGATTTGGGTGCTGGAAGATGGGGAGAGCTCATGGCTTCTTCTGATGCAACACAACGAGCAGTCCTTGCCGGACTTTCGTGCGGGATCGGCCTTGCCGCTCCCGTGGTTATGTATGCCGCGACGCTGCCGTTTTCGTCGGTGAACGAGACGGTCGTGGCGGGTGCGGTTCCCTTCGCCGTGGGCGCGGTGGCGGGCGTGGGTATCTATGCCGCCTCGCTGGGTATCTCCGAGTATCGTGCGCAGCGTGAAGAGCGTCTGTTCCAGCCCGATGCCATGGGCGGTGCCGCCAATCTCAATCAGCATCAAAGCGAGTTCAAGACCGCCTCGATTCCAGCTCAGCAGCAGGATGCGACTCCTTACGCTGCGGCTTCTGCTTCTCAGGCTCAGGCGGAGCAGTCTACCTCGGCATTCCTTTCCGGCCTGACTGGTGCGTTCCAGCGCCGTCATGCCGATGATGGTGTCCCTACCATCGCTCGAGCCGCAGATGCTATGGACGAGGACGAGGCTTGGTCCATGATCGACAGTATGCTCGACGACGATTCACCGGTGAGCTGCGACCCTGCACACTCGCGCGACGTCTATCAAGTCGCCATCGACGAGCTCACCAACGGCGGGCAGACCGGCTCTTTCAATCGCGACGACATCGCCGCCGCGGCACGCGCCGTGTCTGGCTCCCAGGCCGCCCCTGCGGGCAGCACGGCGGCTTTCGTGGCACTCGTGGCCAACGCGGCAGCCAATAACGCCTACAGCGCTACCTTGGCGGACGCGAACGCTTCTGCCGACAATTCGTACGTTGATGAAGCCATGACTGCGGACGAGGAGGCCGTTGCCGCCCGCCGTGCCGCCGAAAGCTCGCTTTGGGGCGCTCCTGCCCAGCAGCAGGCGGCTGAGGCTGCGCCGTACAATGCAAACCTCGCCAGCATGCCTATCATCTCCGGTGCCGTGGACATCGATCTCGATGACCTCGATGAGCCTGCAGCCATCACCGCATCGATTGATGCCCAAGATCGCATCGACACCGGCGACCTTCCGGACGCCTCGCTCGAGGTTGATGTTCCCATGGCCGATTACTCGGGCCACGAGGGCATGTGGGCCGCCGCCACCGCGATTCTGGATGAGATTGACGAGCCCGCTCCTGTTGCAGCCCCCGCTCCCGTCGCTGCCCCTCAGCCTGCTGCCCCCGCCTATGTCGGCCGTCACAGTGCTGTGTTCCCCGAGGATACTGCCCGTATCTCGCGCGAGAGCATCGAGCGGGCCGAGGCTATTGCCGCCGGCATTATGGAAAACCGTCGTCACGAGCGCGTCAATCAGATCCTCGAGGAAGAGATCGAGCGCCTGCAGTCCTCAACAGCCAAGCGTACGGGCCGTGCTTATCTGAGCGTTATCGAGGGCGGTACCGCCAGCTTCGCGCCGCTCCGCGCGGAGGCATAACTTCTGCATGGTTAAGATCAATCGAAAATGGGCGGTCGTGACCTGCCTGATGGCGCTCTTGATCTGGGGCAATTCGTTGGTTCCCGGCTCGGGGTCGGGCTCGCTGAGCCTAACGGTCATGGAAGCTGTCCGCGGTTTCCTGCACGGCGTGGGACTTCCATATGAATGGGTGACCAACTTCGTTGTTCGCAAGTGCGCGCATTTTACCGAGTATATGGTGCTCGGCATCCTGGCAACGCATGCCTTTGATTTTGAGGGCCGGCGCACCTTTGACGTGCTGTTGCCCACGGCGGTGTTCCTGCTGCTGATTCCTTCGATCGACGAGACGATTCAGCTCTTTGTGCCGGGACGCGCCGGCATGATCACCGATGTGATGATCGACTGCTGTGGAGCGGCAACGGGCGTTGTGCTCCGATATCTACTACGATCGCTCATATGTGCCAAAAAGGCCGCCTAGGACGAATGTTTGGTCCTAGGCGGCCTTTTATATTTGAGGCTTATATGGGGCGTGGTGGCGTCGTTCCGTAGGTTGGATTTGCCGGGCGCGCCACGCCCTGTGGGTGCGTCTGTTACTGAAGCGCCTGCGCGCCCAGGGCAAGGCAGCCCATGATGCCCTGCTTGCCCTCGAGGCTATTGTTGACAATATAGGTATCGATGTCGTTGACCTCGGGCGTGACGATATAACCGTTGAGCATTTCGGCGCACTTCTTGCGCGCGAGCGGCACGATGGGGGTGTGGTCGGCCACGCCGCCACCGATGATGATCTTTTGCGGCGCGTAGCACAGCGTGTAGGTCATGAGCGCCTGTGCCAGATAGCCTGCGAGCAGGTCCATGGCCTCCGGGTCATCGGCCATGTCTCCGGCGCTCTTGCCATCCCAGCGCTTTTTAACGCCGGGGCCGGCGATGAGACCCTCGAGGCAATTGTCGTGGAAGGGGCAGGCGCTATGCTCGCCGATGGTGTCGCGCGGATCGCGCGTGACCAGGATGTGGCCAGCCTCGGGGTGCATCATGCCGTGCACGAGCTGGCCGCCCGAGAGCACGCCGGCGCCCACGCCGGTACCGATGGTCAGGTAGACCACGTCCGTGAGGCCCTGGGCGCAACCAAAGGTGACCTCGCCCAGGCAGGCGACGTTGACGTCGGTATCGTAGCCGCAGGGGATATTGAGTTCGTTTTGGATAGTGCTCAGCAGATCAAAGTAGCGCCATGCCGTCTTGGGCGTCTCCAGGATCTTGCCGTATTGGGGTGAGGCGGGATTGACTGCGGTGGGGCCAAAGGCGCCGATGCCCAGCGCGGCGATGCCCTTGTCGGCAAACCACGCGTTGACGGCCTCGACGGTCTCCTGCGGGGTCGTGGTCGCGATCTGCTCACGCTCCAGGACCGTGCCGTCCGCATAGCCCGTGGCGCAGACCATCTTGGTGCCGCCGGCCTCGAGCGCTCCGATAAGCTGCTGCTCTGCCATAATATTCCTCTCTCTGGGACGAGTTGCTCCGTGACTAAAGTATAGGGCTCTAAACCATTTAAGAAAGCGCTATAAAAAAAGCCTCGCAACGTGGCGGGCGGTGCGGGGCTTCTTTGGTTGCTTTAGTTGCCGGGCCGTCCTTACCCGCGCGGCTTGATTTTATCACGTAGCGACTTGAGGTTCTCCAGTGCCGCGTTAAGCGTCTCATCCCGCTTGGCAAAGTGGAAACGAATCAGATGGTTGACGGGCTCGCGGAAGAAGCTCGAGCCGGGCACGGCGCCCACGCCCACCTTGGATGCGAGGTCCTCGCAGAATTCGAGGTCGCTGTCATAGCCAAACTCAGAGATGTCCATCATGACGTAGTAGGCGCCCTGCGGCACGTTATGCTCAAGACCGATGCTATCGAGCCCCTGGCAGAACAGGTCGCGTTTGGCGGTGTAGAGGTCGAGGACCTCATCGTAATAGCTGTCGTCGAAGTTGAGGGCGGTGACAACGGCTTCCTGCAGGGGAGCGGCGGCACCCACGGTGAGAAAGTCGTGGACCTTCTTGATACGCTCGGTGATCTGGGCCGGGGCGATGGTGTAGCCCAGGCGCCAACCGGTGATGGAGTACGTCTTAGACAGCGAGCTGCAGCTGATGGTTCGCTCGAACATGCCGGGTAGCGTGGCCATATAGACGTGCTCGTGGGGCGCGTAGACGATGTGCTCGTATACCTCGTCGGTAATGCAGTAGGCGTCGTACTTTTTGCAGAGGTCGGCGATGAAGGTGAGCTCCTCGCGCGTAAAGACCTTGCCGCAAGGGTTGGAAGGGTTGCACAGGACGATGGCCTTGGGGTCGTTGTCGCGGAAGGCTGCCTCGAGCGTCTCGCGGTCAAAGTCGAATGTGGGCGGGTTGAGCGGCACATAGATGGGCTCGGCACCCGAAAGAATCGTGTCAGCGCCGTAGTTCTCGTAGAACGGCGAGAAGATGACGACCTTGTCTCCGGGGTTCGTAACCGTCATCATGGCGGCCATCATGGCCTCGGTGGAGCCGCAGGTGACCACGATATTCTGGTTGGGGTCGATCGGCATGCCCATAAAGTGCTCCTGTTTGGCGGCGAGCGCCTCGCGCATGGCCTGGGAGCCCCAGGTAATGGAGTACTGGTGGTAGAGCGGCTTGGGGTCGGCGGCGATGGTGCTCAGGCTGTTGAGCAGCTGCGCCGGAGGATCGAAGTCGGGGAAGCCCTGCGAGAGATTGACGGCATCGTACTTATTGGAGATGCGTGTCATGCGGCGGATGACCGAATCGGTAAATGTTGCCGTGCGGTTGGAGAGTTCTTTCATGCCGGTCCTTTCGAGGATTTGCAGTGGGGCAAGTTTACTCCTATGGAACCGGTGGGAATTGCTCGAAATGGTCTCGAAAAACTCTTTTCAAAATTCTTGAAAATTGGGGCTTGCATCGCGTGGCGTTCCTTGCAATAATAGTCGAGCGCGAAGCGCACAGGACACGGTGGGTGTAGCTCAGTTGGCTAGAGCGACGGGTTGTGGTCCCGTAGGTCGAGGGTTCGAGTCCCTTTACCCACCCCAGTTCTTGCTTCGTGTTGATATCGGGTCGTTAGCTCAGTTGGTAGAGCAGGGGACTCTTAATCCCAAGGTCCAGGGTTCGACCCCCTGACGGCCCACCACACGATATCTCCTCTAAAGTCCGCCACAACGGACTTTAGCTTTGGGTCGTTAGCTCAGTTGGTAGAGCAGGGGACTCTTAATCCCAAGGTCCAGGGTTCGACCCCCTGACGGCCCACCCATAGCATGTTAAAGCGACTGGCTTAGGCTGGTCGCTTTTTTGTTGACCTCGCACGGGGTCGAACCCGTCGGGGCGCGGAGCTGAGGAAATGCGTAAGCATTTGCCAGCGCAGCGCGCAAGGCGCGAAGCGCCGCAGTGACCGCCTGCGCAGCAGGCTGACCCCCTGACGGCCCACCCAAAGATTGTTAAAGCGACTGGCTCAGGCTGGTCGTTTTTTGTTGACCTCGCATGGGGTCGAACCCGAAAGGGCACAGCCGCTTTCACAGATCGAGCCTACCCTGGGGATCGGTAAAACCGTCAGTACCCTCCTTGAGTTTCTTCTCGTCTGTCTTCACGCGACGCTCGAGCTTTTTTGTATCCTCGGCAGGCGGTAGGTTCTCGGGGACAATTCCGCGGTCGATGAGGCTGCCACGCACGCTTGTGTTGTTCTCGACGTGCTCTTGCTTGATCTGGTCCAGGCCGTACAGGTCGTGTTCCTCGGCGTTGAAGGCCGTCATCGAGTTCGTAAGGTCCTTTGCTTTGATGAGGACATCGGCTAACCTGTCCGCCAATGCCGCTCTCTTGGGTACGCCGAGCTGCTGCTTCATTTCCGCCGTGCTTCTGCCGCCGAATAACGCCTCATCGCCCTTCGACTTGATGATCGCGAATCCTTTGGAGTCCACGCCGCGTTTGAACGCAATACCCGAGAGCTGTTTCTCTGAATCGGATAGCGAGTGACGCGCCTGCAAGCGCTGAATCTCTGCGAAGCGCTGCTCTATGAGCTCTTGGCGGCGCGTCTGCACGGCAAAGTATGCCTGGGCGAGCGCGATCTCTGGCTTGTTTGAATCTCCGTTCTGTGCGATTAAATAGCATGCATAGCGCGTAAGTTTGTAGTCTTTAACCGCGCGAGCGGCGACACCGGCAGTTACCATTTTCGTGGTGTCACGAAAATGGGAATCAACTGGAGTTTTGTTTGTTTCGCATGAGACTTTTGCCCTCTTAACAACTTCGGCGAAGTTCTCCCATCGAGTGTACCCCATGGGTTCCATTAAATCGCGTGCGAGCCAATACTCAACGCCGTCTTCCACATTGGCGTAGCTATCAAGTTCGATACGCCACTTCTCGATATCTCTACTGTCCATATCTCCTCCTCGCTGGTCTATTTTCTATGCGGGCTTTGTCCGCTCTGTATTCAGAATAAGGATACGCTGTCGTGCGGACACGAATGGGCTCCGTGCTGCTTCAAGCTCACGGGGCCCATGGATATCGATTGATTGTGTTCTGCTTTAGATAGGTGTCCGGTTTAATCCGCTCGATAGTGCGATCCGAGACTTTCGGTCCGCTTGCGCATGGCTTTGACCATCTCCGCCGCCAGTTGAATCTGCGACTGTAGGCGGGCGAGGGCTGCGACTTCGCTGTCCTGGGCTTTCTGTGTGCTCAAGGTCGTTGCCTCTGTCTTCAAGCCCTCAAGCTCGTGTAGTGCCTCGGATAGCCCTGTTTCGGTGCGGTTGATCATGCAATAGGTGCTCATCGTGTGCCTAAGGCTGTGTGTCAGGCGTTCGGCATCTGTTGCGGCAATGCCGTAGTGGGGGAGGGCGATATCCGCCTTCAGCGCTGTCTCAGGCTCTTTCTGTGCTGCAAGGGCTGCCGATGCGCCTGCGATGCGTCCGAATACGATGCCGTTGGCGCTTGACAAGCCACCAATGCGGTCGGCGCCGTGCATGCCGCCTGTCGCCTCGCCGCAAGCGTAGAGGCCCTCAACGCCCGTGTGCGCGGTCTTATCGATCTTGATGCCGCCGTTAGCGGCGTGGGCATACATCGCAACGCGCATCTCGTCGGTCGGCGCGATGCCGTGCTCGTCTTGCAGCCAGGTGGCAAAGGTCTGCACAAACTCTGGGACATCCTCGCGGGGGAAGTCGTAGCGGAGCGCCAGGCCTTCGGCGCCTGCCTGATCGATGGCAAGATCGATAGCGCGGGAGGCCAAGCGTGACGTGAAGGGACCATATCCAGAGCGCTGCTCGAGCAGGTCGTCCAGCTTATCGTCGGCAATATCTACCGGCTGGTCTACGTGCACGTAGCGCCAGGTTTTCTCATTGAAGACCAAGTTACGCCTGGGCTCGATGAAGCCGGGCATCATCTGCATGAACTCTATATTAGTAAGTGTTGCGCCGTGCGCCAGCGCGATGGCCTGCGAGGAACTGAGCACATCAGCCGACGTAAGGCTGCGCTCGAACAGGCCGCCTGTGCCACCGGCTGCGATGACCGTGGCCTTGGCAGCAAAGGGCACGATTCGATTTTCGGTAAGGTCGTAGAGTACGGTTCCGGTTATTCTGCCGTTCGTGTCCTCAACAAGGTCGATAAGCTCATGGCGGGGGAGCAGGCGAATGCCGAGCGACTCGATCCAGGTCGTCAGAGCGTCCTCAAGGGGCTTGCGGGTGAGGCCGCGCCACATGCGCGTCTTGTGGTCAAAGCAGGGGATAAATTGCTTTTGTTGAGCACTCTTGGCGCTTTGCGGACGCTGGAGCTCAACGCCCAGGTCTTGCTCGAGCCAGTCAATCGCTTGGGGAATGCCGTGGACGAACGTTTGGACGAGTTCGGGGTCGGCAACGCCGCCGCCGACGGCCAGGATGGTGTCGATGAGGTCCTGCTCGTCGTCTTCGTCGACGGGACCGATGAGGCCGAGGCCCCAGGTACCCTGGAAGAAGCTCGATCCACTCATGGTCTTGCCGGCGCTTGCCACAGTGACGGTTGCACCCGTGCGTGCCGCTTCGATGGCGGCACAAAGGCCCGCAATGCCAGATCCAATTACCAGTACATCAGTCGATTCCATCGGATTCCTTTCTCGTCCGGCGCATTGTCGCACGGGTGATCGGCAATGGGGCCGCAAAGACCCGGCAAATCGGTAAAGGGCAAATATGGCAGGTGGGCGTCATGGACGCTCTGACGCTCCATCTCATCACATCTTGCATTTCGCCCCAACTGATATATCGGCATTAGCTACCCTGCGACAGCGCAAACAAAAAGAGCCGCTACCCGGGTGGGTAGCGGCTCCAAAGCTCAACTATATGAGCATCACGCGGGCGCGATTAGGCCTTGAGGGCCTCCTCGACGGCGACAGCGCAGGCGACGGTGGCACCGACCATGGGGTTGTTGCCCATGCCGATGAGACCCATCATGTCGACGTGCGCAGGCACGGAGGAAGAACCGGCGAACTGGGCGTCGGAGTGCATGCGGCCCATGGTGTCGGTCATGCCGTAAGAGGCAGGGCCGGCGCCCATGTTGTCCGGGTGCAGGGTACGGCCAGTGCCGCCACCAGAAGCGACGGAGAAGTACTTCTTGCCAGCCTCGAGGCGCTCCTTCTTGTAGGTGCCAGCGACGGGGTGCTGGAAGCGCGTGGGGTTGGTGGAGTTACCGGTGATCGAGATGTCGACGTTCTCGTGCCACATGATGGCAACGCCCTCGCGGACGTCGTCGGCGCCGTAGCAGTTGACGGCGGCGCGGGGACCATCGGAGTAGGGGATGGTCTCGACGACCTTGAGCTCGCCCGTGAAGTAGTCGAACTGGGTCTTCACGTAGGTGAAGCCGTTGATGCGGGCGATGATCTGAGCAGCGTCCTTGCCCAGACCGTTGAGGATGACGCGCAGCGGCTTCTTGCGAGCCTTGTTGGCGTTCAGAGCCAGGCCGATAGCACCCTCAGCAGCAGCGAAGGACTCGTGACCGGCCAGGAAGGCGAAGCACTCGGTGTCGTCGGAGAGCAGCATAGCGCCCAGGTTGCCGTGGCCCAGACCGACCTTGCGGTCCTCGGCGACGGAGCCGGGAACGGTGAAGGCCTGGATGCCCTCGCCGATGATGGCGGCAGCCTCAGAAGCGGACTTGGCGCCACGCTTGACAGCGAGAGCGCAACCGAGGGTGTAGGCCCACTCGGCGTTCTGGAAGGCGATGGACTGGGTGTTGTTGACGATCTCACGCGGGTTGAAGCCCTTGTCGGTGCAGATCTGCAGAGCTTCCTCGAGGGAGGCGATGCCGTTGTCGGCGAGGCACTTGTTGATCTTGTCAGCGCGGCGCTCGTAACCTTCGAACGTAACAGTCATAGTTATTTCCCTCCCTTTCTACTCGTGAACCGGGAACACGCTGGCGACGGAGTGAGTCTCCTCGTCGGTGCGCGGGTCGATGTACTTGGCAGCGTTCTCCCACTGACCATAGTGGCCCATAGCGCCAGCGATGGCCTCCTCGGGGGTCTTGCCGGCCTTGACGGCGTCGGTGAACTTGCCGAGGTTCAGGAACTCGAATGCGATGATCTCGTTCTTGTCGTTGAGAGCCATGCGGGTGACGTAGCCCTGAGCGAGCTCGAGGTAACGAGCGCCCTTGGCCTTGGTGCCGAACATGGTGCCGACCTGAGAGCGAAGGCCCTTGCCGAGGTCGTCGAGGGAGGCGCCCACGGGCAGGCCGCCCTCGGAGAACGCGGTCTGGCTGCGGCCGTAAACGATCTGCAGGAAGATCTCGCGCATAGCAACGTTGATGGCGTCGCAGACGAGGTCGGTGTTGAGGGCCTCGAGGATGGTCTTACCGGGAAGGATCTCGGAAGCCATGGCGGCAGAGTGGGTCATGCCCGAGCAGCCGATGGTCTCAACGAGGGCCTCCTCGATGATGCCGTCCTTGACGTTCAGCGTGAGCTTGCAGGCGCCCTGCTGAGGTGCGCACCAACCCACACCGTGCGTAAGACCGGAGATGTCGGAAATCTCCTTAGCCTGGACCCACTTGCCCTCCTCGGGGATGGGTGCGGGGCCGTGGTATGCACCCTTGGCAACGGGGCACATGTTCTCCACTTCCTGTGAGTACTGCATGCCTCTCCTCTCTATCGTGTTGGCGTCCCGTCTGGGGGTCGTGGCTGGCGATTGCCGGGCGACCCTTCGAAAGGGACATGACATGCAGCCCCTATAATACCGCGAAATGCACGGAATATTCGGCGAACGGCTCAGTTTTCGTAGCGAGAAGTCCGGAAGTTTTAATTGAAACGATTTAACTCTATGTTCTGTGGTCGTGAACTTCCGTAGAGGGGGTCCGTTTTGGGCAAGCTTTTGGTCAGCTCTTGTAAGCGTTGCGGGGGTTGACCTGTTGCAACGGTGCCGTTCGCCGCCTGTTTGCTGCCTTTGGCCGCGCGAGTGTATTGTTTTGCGTGAATGTTTTGATGGCACGCTTCAATCGTGCTGTATTGGATGGTAAGCAGATCCCGGCGAAGGGAGCGCCATGCAGCGCGTTTGGAGAACGGTTACCGGCTTTTACCATGTCTGTGCCCGCGGTACGGGCAAGCAGCTCATCTTTGAGGGCGATGAAGACCGGTGGGAGTTCTTGGAGCTGATGCGTGAGTGCTGCCGCAAGGCGGGCGTGACGGTTATCGCCTGGTGCCTTATGGGCAATCACGTGCGTCTGGTGCTTGCAGATTACGAGGACGCGATGAGCGCGGCGATGCACCGGCTGCTTTTGACGTACGCGCGGCGGTTCAATAAACGCACGGGGCGCACGGGCCATCTGTTCCAGAACCGTTTTGACCGGCGCTCGCTCGATACCGACTGGCAGGTGATGGAGGCTATTCGCTCCGTTCACGCCGATCCGCAGGAGGCGGGCATGAGCCTAATCGAGCGTTACCCCTGGAGCAGCTTTGCGGAGCATCTGCGCGCTTACGACAGTGATGCGGCAGATGCCGCGAGGGGATTTTCTGATCCTTCTTGCGTGCTTGAACTTTTTGGTTCTGCCGAGGGCTTTATTGCCCATTCGCTTTCGACGCCCGACGGCTGCGATCCAGCGATGCCCGTTCTGGAAGAGACGGAGTGGGAGCGGCATGCCTTTGCCGAAAAGTTGGCGAAGGGGCTCGGGGTTCCGCTCCACGGGGTTAAAGCCGCGCCGTCGGCGCAGCGCAATATCGTCATTCTTGGATTGCACGATGCCGGTTTTACGGTGCGTCAGATTGAGCGATATACGGGGATTGGCAAAAGTACCGTTTCTCGTATCGTGCGTGCCTGTGCACGAACAGCGGTGCAGACTGGCCGAAACGTGGCGTAGGACTGCCTGTGCACCGCAGCTGGGGTCGCCCATATGCCACAACCATTGTTCTAAAAGCTTGGTACGGTAACTGCACTTCTTAATATGCATAGAAAAATCGCCATCTTGCATAAAATAACGGCTCGGTCCGGGTTTGCCCGTGCCTACCCCCGTCTGCGCCGTGCAAAAAACGGAGTTTTCAGCATCGTGTTGCTGTCGGCACCGCCGCAATCTTGCAACATACGGGTCCCGAAGCTATTGATTCCCGCCGTTGCGCCCCCGAAGCGCGTGCCTGCGTCCCGTCAGACCGCGAGGCTTGTTCTAAAACACAATATATATGCGCCTAAAGACGTTGATTAACGCTTTCGATGCGTATACACACAGCTTGGCGTGCTGAATACTCGCAAAAATGCACGCCGCTCCCTATGGGACCCGTCTGCGGCAGGCGCGAAGCGAGTCGGAGCTTCGCAGAACGGGGCTTGGCGCATTGCTTGGCGGGCCCGGGGCCCTGCCGCAGGCCTTTGGTGCTGTGGAAAACGCCCGTGCTCGCGTCTGGCTGTGTGGCAAATGTCAGACGGGGCGCCGGACGCGCGGACTTTGTGCGTTCGCGCTCATTAGGTAAAAACAGAGCCGCCCGTATCGGGCGGCTCGGCAATCAAAAACCTTGGATTCGGGGCATAAACTACTGGTTAGCTTGCCCCTCGAGCATGCCGTCGAGGGTGCGCCAGGCGAGCTCGGCGCATTTGACGCGGGCGGGCATGTGCGAGATGTCCTGGAGCTGGGCGGCTTCGTCCAGGTCTTCCAGGTCCTCCTCGGAGAGCTTCTCGCCGCGGATCATGGCGAGGAAGAGCTCTGCCAGGCGGCGAGCTTCCTCGACGGTCTCGCCGGTGATGAGATCGGCCATGATGTCGGCACTGGCCTGGCTGATGGCGCAGCCGTGGCCGGTAAAGGAGGCCTCCTCGATCACGTTGTTCTCGACACGCAGCTGCAGAGTGAGCTCGTCTCCGCAGCTGGGGTTGATGCCGTCGTGCTCGTGCGTGGGAGCATCCATCTCGTACTTGTAGTCGGGGTGCGAGTTGTGCTCCATAAATGTGGTGGAGGTGTACAGATTACCCATTGAACGTGCTCCAAACGTGATGCAGGCCGGCGATGAACTTGTCAATGTCGGCCTTGTCGTTGTAGAAGGCCACGCTGGCGCGGCAGCAGGCAAGGTTCTCGACGCCCAGCCAGGTGAGCAGCGGCTGTGCACAGTGGTGACCGGCGCGGATGCAGACGCCGTCCATGTCCATGATGCTCGCGACGTCGTGCGGGTGGATGCCGCGGACGTTAAAGCTCACAACGCCGTGGTGGTTGTCCCAATAGATGGAGCCGATGATCTGGACAAAGTCGAGCTGCATGAGCTCGCCCATCAGGTAGTGGACGAGTGCCTGCTCGCGTGCCTGGATGTTCTCGTAACCCACCGTGTTGACCAGGTAGTCGAGTGCCGCACCCGTGGCGAAGATGCCGGCGGCGTCCTGTGTGCCGGCCTCGAATTTCTCGGGAACGGGCGCCCAGACGGCGTCCTGCTCGGTAACAGAGTCGATCATCTCGCCGCCGGTGAGCATGGGCGGCATGGCGTTGAGCAGGTCCATCTTGCCCCACAGCACGCCGATGCCCATGGGGCCCATAGCCTTGTGTGCGCTAAAGGCAAAGAAGTCGGCGCCCAGGTCGGCCACATCGACCGGCATGTGCGGCAGCGACTGCGCACCGTCGACGACCAGGTAGCCGCCATACTTGTGCACGAGCTTGCCGAGGTTCTTGACTGGGTTCTCGACTCCCAACACGTTGGAGACCTGACCCACGGCCAGAATCTTGGTCTTGGGACCAACCTTGGCAAGAACCTCCTCGGTGGTGAGCTGACCGGTCTTGGTGGGGTAGAGGTAGACGAGCTTGGCGCCGGTCTCGCGGCAGACCTGCTGCCACGGAATCAGGTTGGAGTGGTGCTCCATGATGGTGATGACGACCTCGTCGCCCGGCTCGAGGACTGTGGGTGCAAAGCTCTTGGCGACCAGGTTGAGCGACTCGCTCGTGTTGCGGGTGAAGACGACCTCGTTGGCCTGGGCAGCGCCGATGAGGTCGGCGATCTGCTGGCGCACCTTCGCGATAGCCTCAGTGGCCTCGACGGACAGCGAGTACAGGCCGCGCAGAGGGTTGGCGTTCATGCGCTGGTAGAAGTCGCGCTCGGCGTCGAGCACACAGGCAGGACGCTGCGCGGTGGCGGCACTATCGAGGAAGGCGATCTCGGGGTGCTGCTGGAACAGCGGGAACTGCGCCTTGTAGGGATTAGTCTCGATGTCGACGGTAGGCCAGCCGCGCGAGGCCTCGTCGCTGGCGTCGAGCTCCATAGGCTCCGGTGCGGTACAGGTGTCGCATTTAACGTGCTCGGTGTCGATCATGCGAGCTCCTCTTCAAAGTTGTCGATCAGGTTGTTGCCCAGGCGGACGACGGCGGCGCGGGTGCGCTCGTCGGTGGCGGAAAGTGCGGCGTCCTCCAGCTTGGCGCGGACGAACAGGTCCTCGGCGGCGTTTTGGTCAAGGCCGCGGCAGGCGAGGTAGAACAGTTGCTCGTCGCGGACGTGGCCGATGGTGGCTCCGTGGTTGCCGGCGACGTCGTCCTCGTCGCAGAGAATGACGGGAACGGTCTTGTTGTCGACGCCCTTGTTGGCCAAAAGCACCGTCTCGCGCTCGGTGCCGGTTGCACCCTTGCAACCGTGCACGAGGTCGATGGTGCCGCGGTAGACCTTCTTGGACGTGCCGGTCAGCACGCCGTTGGCGTCGATCTCGCACTCGGTCTTGCGACCGCGGTGGCGCAGCTCGTAGTTAAAGTCGCGCACCTGCTCTCGGGCGCCCAGGTAGTCAGTACCGATGGTGACCTTGGCGGTATCGCCCAGCAGGTCGCCGGCAAGGCCGGTGGCGCTGGCGCCGGCACCCAGGACGGTGTGCTGCACGTTGACGCGCGCGCCCTCGTCCAGGAACAGGCCGGTGTCGTCGAGCGCGATCCAGCTATCGTCGAGCGTCTGCGTGCAGGTCACGTTGACGGTGGCGTACTCGTGGGCGCACACGCGTAGCACGGATCCCACGACGCCTTGGCCGGCAACGGGAGAGTCCAGGGCAATAAGCAGATCGAGCGTCGACTGGGGACGGGCGACGACGTCGATGGCGGCGATGGCCGCGGCTGCATCGACACCGCTCACGCGCACGGTAACCGTGGCGTGCTTGTATGCGGGCACATCGATGACGATGCGCTTGGTGGCGTGGTCGGCCAAGTAGGTGTAGGCAGCCTCGCCCATGCCGGTCTCGAAGGCTTCAGCAGGGGAGAGCTCCTCCTCGAGCTTGATGGCACCGGCCTGGTAGATGGAGGTGGCGGGCACGTCAAGCTCGGTCTCGGGCGTGATGCGGGCGCGGTCGGCGGCGTCGCCGGGGGCGGAGGCGCGGCGCTCGGGGAAGCGCTCGGCCATGGCGTCCATGGCGGCGTTAAATGCGTCGGCAGCGCCGCGGAACTGCTCGTCCAAGCCCTCGACCTTAACAGCCTCGGTGGGAGCGGCGGCAAGCTCGTCAGAGAGCTCGAGCTTGGTCTGGTTCATCTTCAGCCAACCCCAAGTGGCAGCTGGCATCGCATTGACCTGCTCAAGGGTGGTAGCAGCGGTGTTCGTGGTCTGGTTCATTATCCGATCGCTCCTTCCATCTCGAGCTTGATCAGGTTGTTCATCTCGACGGCGTACTCCAGCGGCAGCTCCTTGGAAACCGGGTTGGCAAAGCCGTTGACGATCATGGTACGGGCTTCTTCCTCCGAGATACCGCGGCTCATCAGGTAGAACACCTTATCGTCGCCGATGCGGCCGATGGTGGCCTCGTGGCCGATGTCGACGTTCTTGGCGCGGATGTCCATGGCCGGAATAGTGTCGGAGCGGCTTTGGTCGTCGAGCATCAGCGACTGGCAGCTCACGGTTGCCTTGGAGCCCTCGGCCTTGGGTGTCGCCACAATAGAGCTGCGGAAGGTCTGAATGCCGCCACTCTTGGAGATGCCCTTGGTCTCGACGGTCGCCGAGGTCTCGGGCGCGTTGAGTACGACCTTGCAGCCGGTATCGAGGTTCTGGCCGGCGCCGGCAAAGGTGATGCCGGTAAAGCTCGAACGGGCGCGGCGGCCGTTGAGCATGCTCATGGGATAGAGGTAGCCCACGTGGCTGCCGAAGGAGCCACTGATCCACTCGATGTCGCCGTCCTCGTCCACGCGCGCACGCTTGGTGTTGAGGTTGTACATGTTCTTGGACCAGTTCTCGATGGTCGAGTAGCGCAGGTGCGCACGCTTGCCTACAAAGAGCTCCACGGCGCCGGCGTGGAGGTTGGCTACGTTGTACTTGGGCGCGGAGCAACCCTCGATAAAGTGCAGGTCGGCGTCGTCCTCGACGATGATGAGCGTGTGCTCAAACTGGCCGGCGCCCTTGGCGTTAAGACGGAAGTAGCTCTGCAGCGGGAAGTCGAGCTTGGTGCCCTTGGGCACGTAGACAAACGAGCCGCCCGACCATACGGCGCCGTGCAGGGCCGCAAACTTGTGGTCGGTGGGCGGGATGAGCGTCATAAACTTCTCGTGGATGAGCGGTTCCCACTGCGGGTCGTGCAGGGCCTCCTCGATGCCGGAGTAGACGATGCCCATCTTGGACGCGGTGTCCTGCATGTTGTGGTAGACCAGCTCGGAGTCGTACTGTGCGCCGACACCCGCCAGGTAGCTGCGCTCGGCCTCGGGGATACCCAGGCGCTTAAAGGTGTTCTTGATGTCGTCGGGCACCGACTCCCAGTCGTGCTTTTGGTCGGTGTTGGGCTTGACGTAGGTGACGATGTTGTCCATGTCTAGGCCCTCAATGGAGGGGCCCCACGTCGGATCCGGGAAGCGGTTAAAGATCTCGAGGGACTTTAAGCGCAGGTCGAGCATCCACTGCGGCTCGTCCTTCTTGGCGCTGATCTCGCGCACGATGTCGGGCGTGATGCCGGCGTCGAGGCGCTCGAATCCCTCCTCGCCATAGGTGAAGTCGTAGAGGCTGCGGTCGATGTCCGCGACCTCGGTGCGGTTCTTGGTCATTGCGTCGCCCCTTTACGCCTGCTGCTCGGCAGCGGCGGCCTCGGCCTGGGCGCGCTGCTCGGCGGCCTCGCGCTCGAAGGTCTCAAAGCCGTTCTTGTCGATCCAGGGGATCAGCGAGGCGTCATCCTCGCGCACGATATGGCCCTTGACCATAACGTGGACGCGGTCGACATCCAGGTGCTCCAAGATGCGCGTGTTGTGCGTGATGATGAGCATGGAGCCGTCGCAGCTCTTGCGGTAGGCGTCCATGCCGTGGCTGACGGTGGACAGGGCGTCGACGTCCAGGCCTGAGTCAGTCTCGTCCAGGATGGCGAGCTTGGGCTGCAGCAACAGGAGCTGGAGCATCTCGACCTTCTTCTTCTCGCCGCCCGAGAAGCCCACGCCCAGCTCGCGGTTGAGGTAGGCGGTATCCATGTTGAGCTCGGCCGCGAGCTCCTTCACGCGACGGCGGAACTCCTTGCCCTTCATCTCCAGGCCGGGGCGGCCGGCGATGCTGGCGCGCAAAAAGCTCGACAGCGGCACGCCCGGAATCTCGACCGGGGCCTGGAAGCTCAGGAACAGGCCGGCGCGCGAACGCTTGTCGGTGGTGAGCTCGGTGATGTCCTGGCCGTCAAAGACGATGCGGCCGTCGTTGACGGTATAGACGGGGTCGCCCATGACCAGGTGGCCGAGGGTGGACTTGCCGGCGCCGTTGGGTCCCATCAGCACGTGGGTCTCGCCGGCGGCGACGTTGAGGTTGACGTTGTGGAGGATGGTCTTCTCGTCCACGGAGGCGGTCAGACCTTCGATGGAAAGCAGCGGATTTGCGCTCATGCTGTCCCTCTCTGTATATGGTGTACTCATAGGTGTACTAAACCCTAGGAATCTTCTCGGAATAAAGTTACTATGGGTTCGGCGTTAGTCAAGGGAAAACCCGACTAATCCACTCGACTTTTCAAATTCTGGGACAAAATAACCTGTTGTGTTTGTCCCACTTACTTAAGATTTGGGACAAACAAACCTGGTTATGTTGTCCCGGATGCGATGGGAGGGTAGGTATGCTCATTTCTTCCAAGGGCCGCTATGCCCTCCGGCTGATGATCTATATCGCAGCGCTTGGTGACGCCGAGGGCAAGATCGCCCTGCGCGAGGTTGCCGACCGCGAGCATATCTCGCAAAAGTATTTGGAGCAGCTGGTTCGTCCGCTTATGAAGGCGGGCCTGCTTAAGAGCGTGCGCGGCAAGGGCGGCGGCTACATGATGGCCAAGGATCCAGCCGAGGTGCGTGCCGGCGACATCCTGCGCGCCGTCGAGGGCAGCACGGCGCCCGTGGCGTGCGACGGCATCGACAACAGCTGCACCCGCAGCGATTTGTGCTCGACCGTCAAGTTCTGGCGCGGTCTGGACGACGTGATCGAAAAGTACGTCGACGGCGTGACGTTGGCCGACCTAGCTGCTGTCCCCGAGATCAACTTCGACATTAAGCTGTAGGGCTGCAAATGGCATCTCTCGACAAGGTGTATAAGCAAATTGAAGTTTTTGCTCGGGAATGTGACGCCGAGAAGGTTGTGCTGTTTGGCTCCCGCGCTCGAGGTGACAACTTGCCTAAGAGCGATATTGACATCGCCGTAGCAGGTTGCCGGGATTTCGGCCGGTTGTCATATTTGATCGAGGAGCGTCTTGATACTCTTTTAGATGTAGATGTCGTCAATCTCGATGAGCTCTTATCGCAGCAATTGCTCGATGAAATTGCCAGGGATGGTGTGATTCTGTATGAAAAAATATGAGAACTTTGCCAGCGCCTTGGCGAATCTTGAGGATGCGCCCAATCAGGATCTCAACAATGATTTTGTTCAGAGTGGATTGATTAATAAGTTCAATCTTCAATTTGAACTGAGCTGGAAGCTCCTTAAGCGTCTGCTCGAGTATGAGGGCGCCACGCTTGCCGCGTCGGGGTCTCCTCGTGCCATCTTGAAGGAGTCCTACCGATTCTACGACTTTATTGATGAGGCAGCCTGGCTGGATATGCTCAGAGACCGCAATACGAACGTCCATATCTACGACAACAAGCTCGCTCAAGATTTGATTCAGCGCATCTTGAACGTCTATATTCCCGCTTTCTGTCAGTTGAGAGACGGGCTGACGAAACGTTACGGCGAGCTTCTGTTGGCGCCCGATGACCAGTTTGTCTAATTCCTTAAGATTTCGCGGAGGGTTGTTGCCGTTTACCGAGGGGCTGTTGTGTAACAACGGGCGAGCTGCAATACTTATTTTTATCTTTGCAAACTGAACTTTAACTACACCAATGCAGGGAGGATCTTATGCAGCCCAAGCATTCCGCGATTGTCGCGGGCCTGACGCTGGCGCTTTCGTTTGGCGCCGTTTCCGCGCCGGCACCCGCCGCTGCCGAGGAGCCCACGCCGGGCGTAGCCTCGGATGCCACCGATATCGATAAGGGCCTTTACACCCAGCAATCCTTCTCGGGCGTGCTGAGGTCGGTTCAGGGCGTTTCGTTTGTCAACGTGACCGCCGAGATGAAGTACTTCACCAAATACGAGAGCCACGGCAACTATAACCAGGGCTTTTCGTATGGTGACGGCTACAACGCGCTGGGCTATTACCAGTTCGACCGTCGTTGGTCGCTCATTCCGTTTATGAAGCAGGTCTACAACTACGATTCTGCTAAGTACGGCATGCTTAAAGCTGCGATTGATCGCGGCAGCGAGATTTCCAACACGAGCAATGCCATGTACGAGAACGGCCAGCTCACCGAGCTGGGCCATATCGCGCAGGATGCCTTCCAAGGTGCGTACAACACCGATCCTGTTGAGTTTTCAGCACTTCAAGATGCCTATGCGTACAACTCGTACTATGCGGTGACCGAGGCGTGGCTCAAGAGCGGCCTGGGTATTGATATTTCGGGCCGCGCCGATTGCGTCAAGGGCATGGTGTGGAGCATCACCAACATGTGCGGCACTGGTGGCTGCAGGGACTTTTTCCGCTGGGCGAATCTTTCCAACGATATGTCCGACCGCGAGTTTGTGACGGCGCTCTCCAATAGTGTGGTCAACAATGTCGCCACTAAGTTTTCGAGTCAGCCTCAGTATCATGAGGGCTGGAAGAATCGTTATAAGAATGAGCTGAAGGACTGCTTGGCTTATATCGCCGAGGACGAGACAGCCGCTGCGACGCCCGTGCAGCCCGAGCCCACGCCGGCGCCCTCGCCGACACCTGATTCGAATGACGACTCGAGTGACGATCCCAACGATGACAGGATGGATGCGCCCTCGACCGATGCTGACGGTAATGGCTCTGCTGGTGGCACTACCAACGACGGCTCTACCTCGAACGGCTCCGATTCGAACGGCTCTGCTGCGGGCGGTTCGTCTTCAAGCTCTGCCGGCAATACGGACAGCGCCGCTTCTGGTTCGACCGACGCTGACGCCTCTAACTCATCTACCGGCTCGAGTGATTCGTCTATTGGCACCGGCTCTAACAACGGCTCCGGCTCTGACGCAACCCCTGATTCCGATGCTTCCAAGGACGACTCGAATAAAGCGCCGGACGCTCCCGTTGCTTCTCCGGACAAGAAGCCTTCTTTCTCCGAGCAGCTTGGTTCTACGCTGGGTTCTTCGCTGATGGCTGGCGTCAATGACGGCTCGGCCCAGAACAAGGGCAACTCTGATCAGGTTTTCACGGAAAAGACCGAGGCCGCAAAGGGCGACTCCAAGGACAAGGCTTCCGAGAAGACCGAATCCGATAAGGGTTCTAGCTCTGGGGAGAAGGACGACAAGTCCGCTCAGAAGAAGGACGAGGGTAAGAAGTCTGAATTTGAGGATAAGGACGAGAACAAGGGCAAGACCGAGGACGGAAAGCAGCAGGGCAAGGACGGCGGCAAGGGCAACACCGACAACCAGAACCAAGAGCAAAATGACTCCAAGACGGTGACCACTACAACCACGACGACTACAACGACCAAGTCATCTGGCGGTAACATGCCCAAGACGGGCGACCTTATCGTTATGGCGAGCCTTGCCAGCGCGAGCTTGGCCACGCTGGGTGCCACGTCTATTGTGAGTGGCAAGCATAAGCTCGATCAGCAAAAGAAGGCTGCTGGGCAGAACGACTCCGAGGAGTAGTCCCTTTCGGTTGCCCGACAACTAAAGATTCGCAATGGGGGCCGGTGCAGTTGCATCGGGCCCCATTTTGTTGCACAACGATTTGTTATGCCCCCTCAAGGCCTTTGTTCCTACCGTTGCCCGATGCTTTTGCACGGATCCAGCGTTGCACTTGAACTGCTCGCTACAATGGGCTTCGTGCTGCGTTTTAGGGAGAAGTTACGGTGTCTGAACAGGAGTATTGCAACAGTGACGATACTTTTGGCGTACGGCTTGTCAACCATGTCGATGATGCGGTTTTGCCGGTCGGTGTGCATGATTTTGCCGATGCCATTGGTCGTTGCATGCTGGTTGACAAGACCATGTTTATTGCCGATGTGTTGGACTGCGACGCGTCCGTTGTGGTGTGCTGTCGACCCGAGGGTTTTGGCAAGAGCATGAACTTGTCGATGCTCAAGGCTTTTCTGGAGCGTCCAGCGGTCGGTCGCTCTGGTCAGCGTTTGTTTGCCGATGCTCAGATTTGGGATGCGAACGGCGGGCGCTATCGTGATGAGTATGCTTGCTATCCGGTGATATCGCTGGACTTTTCTGGCGCTGCAAGGTGCAGGGCCGCTGTTGCCGGCGTCGTGCACAATGCTCTTTCGGGCGAATGTGTTCGCTTGTTGCCACTCTTGGAAGCTCCGGATTTAGCTCGAGACAAGGTGCGTCACATCGAACGCGTTGCGCGTGGCGCGGCGAGCGAGGACGAGGTCGCCTCGGTGCTTGGCGTGCTCATTGAGCTGCTGGAGATGGCCTGCGATGAACAGGTTGTATTGCTCGTTGATGGGTACGACGCGGCGTGGTTGGGCCGTGCGAGCGCGAGGGGCGCTTCCGGCGCCGATCCGGCAGGGCTACTTGACCGTGTGCTGTTTGACGCCATTGCTGCCGCGGGCCATTCGCTACGCTTTGCATGTCTGATGGGGGAGTGTCCCGGCCCTGCCGAAGCGGCGCTTTCTTTGCACTGCTGCTCGTATTGTCTGACGACGCCGCTTTCGACCTGGTGTGACCGTTGGTTCGGCTTTTCGGATGCCGAGGTCCAGGCTCTTTTGAATCATGCTGGGCGCGAGGAATACTTGGATGATGCGCGTGAATGGCTCGAGGGATATCGGTTTGGCAGGGCCTATTGCTCGAGTCCAGCGCGTGTGATCGGTTTTCTGGACCGAGGCTGCACGGCGCCCGTGCGTGCCGATCTGTATGGGTATGCGGATTGCCTGAGTAGGGTAGTTAGTGACTGGAATCTCGACCGCCTTTCGGTCTTGTTTGATTTGCTCGAGGCCCATGGATGCGTTGGGGTCCCGCTTTGTTTGGGCGCTGCGGGGCTAGAGGCCTCGCCTGATGATGGCTTGTGGACGGCGCTGTATCTGTCAGGTTTCCTGACGACGGATATGACTGAGAAGCCAGAGCATGGCGATCGCCTCCGTGCTTTGCGATTGCCCAATAACGAGCTTCGCCAGGCCTTGCGTCTAGTGATTATTGAGTGGTTTGAGTGCGCTGCAGAAGACATTCGAGACGTCGATGCGTTTCGCGACGGGCTGTGCCATGGGAACGAAGATACCGTGAGGCGGGCGCTAAGCCGCATCTTGGGAGATGCGGGAATCGGTGCGACCGACCCAGATACACCGCTGCCGTATCACCTACTCTTGCAAGGACTCTGCTTTGGATTGCCGGGCTATGCCAATCCTGCTTCGAGGCGAAAGTGTGGCGCGGATCGCTGGGACATCCAGGTTTTTCCTACGGGCGCCGTGTTCGACATAGCCGATACGATCGGTATGCTCGATGAACGTCCGCTGATAACGATCAACATGATGTATGACCCCGGTGTGGATGCGCTGGGCCAGGAATTGCTGGCCGTGCAGGCGCTGCTCGACATAGAGCGCGACGGCATCGACGAAATCCGTGTGCCGCGACCCGGCGTTGGCCGCATGCGCTGGGGGTTTGGGTTTGATGGACAGCATGTGGCTACGGTGTACCAGCGGCTTTAAGCGCTGAGGTGTTTCCGGCTTCCGTTACTCGGTGTCCTTCATGGGCGGCATGGGCTTCCAGTTGGGATCCTTAACGATCTTGCGGGCGTCCTTCATGCCACGGCGCAGCGCCGGAATACCGGTCTTAAAGCACTTATCGACCGCAGCCAGGCGAATAAATTCCTTGCAGAAGGTCGCGGCGTTGCCCAGACGGAACAGCATAGGGTGGTAGTCGCCGTAGATCTGCATGTAGCGTGCCAGATAACCGCGGTTGCGCATGATGTAGTAGCGGTTGGTGTCGCTCGTGGAGTTGAGCTGGCGTTTGCCGGCGATGTCCCAGTTAGAGACGGCGCGGGCGCGCTTGAGCACCACGTCGGCAACAACGGCGGCGGGGAAGTGCTGGCTGGCCACGTAGCCATAGCAGGCATCGTCGCCGTAGATAAAGAAGCGCGCATCGGGCAGGCCGATCTTGTCGACCACGCGGCGCGAGAACATGCCGCCCTCAAAGCACAGCTGGTTCATGGCGCGGTAGCCCTCGGGACCCAGATCCCACTTGGCGATAGGGTTAGGGATGCCGAGCGAGAGGATGAGCTGGTACTGCCAAAAGAAGGCGCCGCCGTCAAAGTCCAGGCGCGAACCCTGGATGACGTCGTAGCGGTCGGTCCACTTGGCCAAGCGCTCGATGCCTTCGGGGATGACGAGCACGTCGTCGTCCATCACCCAGAACCACTGGGCCCCCAAGTCGTAGGCGCATTTAGTGCCTGCGGAGAAGCCGCCCGCACCGCCGCCGTTTTCGAGCTGCGGGGCGTAGATGACACGGTCGGTGCCGCCCTGTGCGTCGGGCTGCTCGGTGTCGATGCCCCACAGGTTGGCCAAGCGCTCGTTAAATGCGGTGCACATGGCCTCGGTCTCGCGCGAATTCTCGTTATCGACAATCACGATGCGCCAGGGCGTTGACGTGAGCTCGGTCATAGAGTCGAACAAGTTGGTCAGGAGTTCCTGGCGCTTGTACGTAACGACGACGATGGCGAGCTTATCGATGGGGGCGGGGAGGGTTGAAGTCATGGGGCAATATATCCTTTCACGCGCGGCGCGCATGCGCTGCACGGAAGCTATCGAATACGTCCTTGGGACTGTCCTATTGTAAAGGCTCGGCGCACCTTGACGGCAAGCTTTGAATAAAACGCAGGAACCTGCCATGGGCCCGCCGCATGATGTGGGGCTGCTTTGCCCGCAAGAGGCTCCATAGATTATATAAACGCCCGCTGGCGCGCTGACCCTTTGATACCATGAAACGACAGGTATTTCCTAAGGAGCACATTTGTCTACTAACGCCTCTGGCAGCCCTGTTCTGTCGCTGCTTATTCCCATTTACAACGTTGAGCGCTACCTGCGCGAGTGCCTCGATTCCGCCGTGGCGCAGACACTCGAGGACATCGAGATTATCTGCATCAACGACGGCTCTACCGACAACTCTCCGGCGATAATCCGCGAGTATATGCAGCGCGATGCGCGTGTGAAGATGATTGATAAAGCCAACAGCGGCTACGGCGACTCGATGAACCGTGGCCTGGAGATGGCTCGTGGCAAGTACGTGGGCATTCTGGAGTCCGATGACTTTATGGCGCCCGACGCCCTGGAAAAACTCGTGTCGGCGGCCGAGCGCTTCGGTGCCGATTTTGCAAAGGCGAATTTTGACTTCTACTGGTCTAAGCCCGAGGAGCGCCGCTCGCTGCACGAGATGTTTAAGGCAAAAGACTGTGGCAAGCCGGTGCACCCGAGCGACACGACGCAGTTCTTTAAGCAAAAGCCGTCGATTTGGTCGGCCGTGTACCGCCGCGATTTTCTTGAGCGCAACGGCATCAAGTTCTTGCCGACTCCGGGGGCATCCTTTCAGGACACGTCGTTTGCCTTTAAGGCGATCGCGTGTGCCGACAAGGCCGTTTACCTGCACGATGCCGTGCTTTCGTATCGTCAGGACAACGAGAACTCCTCGGTCAATTCTTCAGCCAAGGTTTTTTGCGTCAATACCGAGTATGCCGAGATCGAACGTTGGATCCGAGAGGAATTTGCCCGCGATCACGCAAGCGACGACGTCGCCCGCATGCTCAAGTTCAATCAGCTCATTAAATACGATTCGTATATGTGGAACTATGTGCGCTTGGCGCCCAAGTTCTATAAGGAGTTCCTGGTGCAGATGGCCAAGGAGTTCCAAGCGGCCTTGGACGCCGGGGAGTTTTCGCTGGACGATCTTAAGCCGTGGAAGCGCGCGAATCTCGCTGCCATCCTCAAAGATCCAGAGGGCTGGGTTGACGAGCATCCGCACTTTGCAACGGATGGTGCCTTGGGGCGCGCCAAATACTACGCATCGGTTGGAGGCCCCGGCGTACTCGCTGCTTTTCTTGTTGAATCACTGAGGGGGTAGGCGACATGGGAGAGTCCTTGAGCCCCAAAGCGACTATTGTCGTTCCCGTATACAACTCCGCACGCTCGATTCGGCGATGCCTCGATTCGCTTTTGGCACAGTCCGAGCGCTCGATTCAGGTTGTCTGTGTCAACGACGGTTCGGTTGACGATTCGCTGGGCATCTTGCGTCAAATTGCGCAGGCCGACGACCGTGTGCTGGTGATTGACCAGGAAAACGCGGGCGTCTCGTGCGCTCGAAATGCCGGTATCGATGCGGCCGATGGTGAGGTTGTCTTCTTTGTGGACGCCGACGATTACATCGACGCCCAGACGGTCGAGTGCGTGCTGCATGCCATGGAGTCTGCAGATGCCAAGGTCGCCGTTTTTGGCGGCGTTTGCGAGCCGTCCGACGCCGCACCCAAACGCGTCCAGCAACTCATGAGCCCCAAGGCGGGCACTTTTTGCGCCCGTGATTCCCAGTTGCTGTTCCACGCAAACGCACAGCCCTATGCGTGCCGCGCGGCTTTTTCGCGCGAGCTGCTCAATCGCAAAGGCATACGCTTTGCCCCCGGCTTGGCCTTGGGCGAGGACGTTGTGTTCCAGTTCGCAGCTTACGCGTTGGCCTCAAAGACCGTTGTCATGCCGGACAGGTTCTACCACTACGTGATGGAGAACGAATCGGCGACGCACGAGTTCAACAGTGCCGAGGCCCGCGCCAAAAAGCTCGACGCACACATGAGGATGCTCGAGGAAGTTTTGGAAGATTGGGCGGCCTACGGCCTTTTGGACCTGTGCCCCGGAGAGTTGATCACCTGGTTCTTGGACCTTATCGTGTTTGATTTGGCGCGCTTGGATGCCGATGGTTTCCGTCGCGTGGCCGGTCGCGTCAATATGGATTTCACAACGTCTTTGGGAACGGGGTGGGCGGATATGCCTGCTAAGGGCGCCGTTTGCCGTGTTGCCCATAAGCTCGTTGCGGCGACCTCGGGCGTTTCGATGGCAGACGCCACGCTGTTCTATCTTTCGGCCCGCGGTCTTAAGGCCTGCCTGGAGCGCTTTATCTAATTCTGGGCGCTGCCGCGCGCCGTTGCTTCGCTGCTAAAATAACCCTGTTACACGTTATTCAACAGGAGGTTCTCTTGCAGAACTCTGATACCCCTAAAGTTTCGCTGCTTGTTCCCATCTGCAATGTTGAGCGCTACCTGCGCGAGTGCCTCGATTCTGCCGTTGCGCAGACGCTCAAGGACATTGAGATCATCTGCATCAACGACGGCTCTACCGATAGCTCTCCGGATATCATCCGTGAGTACATGGATCGCGATGCGCGCGTCAAGATGATTGACAAGGCCAACAGCGGCTACGGCGATTCGATGAACCGCGGCCTGGAGATGGCGCGTGGCGAGTACGTGGGCATTTTGGAGTCCGATGACTTTATGTTCGAGGATTCGCTTCAAAAGCTGGTTGCCAAGGCCGACGCCGAGCATGCTGATGTCGTTAAGGGCGACTTTTACCTGTACTGGTCTGCGCCCAGCGAGCGCCGCGAGCTGTTTGGAATTATCGACGAGCATATGACGGGCGCCGCGTATCGCCCCGTCGATCGCCCGGGCATTTTCTACCGCAAGCCTTCCATTTGGTCGGCCATCTATCGACGCACGTTCCTTAACGACAATCAGATTCGGTTCCTTCCCACGCCGGGTGCATCGTATCAGGATGCGGGTTTTAACTTTAAGGTCTGGGCAAGCGCCGAGCGTGCTGCGTTTATTGCGGATCCCATTTTGTGCTATCGCCAGGATAACGAGAAGAGCTCTGTTAATTCGCCCAATAAGGTATTTTGCGTGTGCGACGAATATGCCGAGATGCAGCGCTTTTTGGATGAACGCCCCGAGCTTAAAACTCGGCTTCAGGGCATTTTAATGCGCATGAAGGTCGATACGTACCGCTGGAATGATGAGCGCCTGGTCGATGGACTGCGCGGGCAGTTTTGGGAGAAGGCATCTCCCGAACTCAAGGCCGATTGGGATGCCGGTCGCTTTAACCTGTCGCTGTTCGATCCGCGCGGCGAGACCGACTTGCGACTGATGATCAAGTCGCCCCGTGCCTATATCGATTCGCGCTTTGGCTTTAAAAAGCCGGGCAAGCTCAATACGTTTAAGCACTACTTTAAGATCGGCGGCCTGCCGCTGGTCTGGCGCGTGCTGACGTATCAGCGCGCCTACGGCGATAACCCGCATCCCGATGACGTGCCGGCGGCACAGTAGGAGCGCGTGATTATGGTTACCCCTAAGATTTCCGTCGTCGTTCCCATCTACAAGGTGGAAGAGTGCCTGGTATGGTGCCTGGACTCCCTGCTCGCTCAGGATATGCCCGATTGGGAAGGTGTGCTGGTTAACGATGGCTCGCCGGATGGGTCGCGCGATATTGCAGCTGCTTATTGCGAAAAGGATTCGCGCTTTAAGCTTGTCGATAAGCCTAACGGTGGTCTGTCGAGCGCCCGCAATGCGGGTATCGCTGCATCCTCGGCTCCTATCGTCGCGTTCTTGGATTCCGACGATCGCTTTACGTCCGATGCGTGCCGTGCAATCGTCGATGCCTTTGAGCGTGAGGATTGCGACGTTTTGACCTTTGGCGCGAACCCGTATCCGCTGGAGGCGGGGTATCCGTGGCTTAACTATGTGCTGAGCCCACGCGACGTTTCGTTTGAAGGCTATAGCTCCGATCTGCTGTTTAAGGAAGCGTCTCGCCCCTTTGCATGGCGCACCGCTTGTAAGCTCGCTTTTTTGCTGGGTAACGGGATCGTGTTCGATGAAACCGTTAAGTATGGTGAGGATCAGGTCTTTGATTTTGCCGTCTATGGTCGTTCGCGCAAGACTGCGCTTATCTCGAACAAGCTGTACGACTATCGCGTGGCACGCAAGGGCTCGCTCATGGACACCATGCGCTATGACGATGAGACGCGTTTGCTGGAGCACGTGAAGATCTACTCAGCGGTGCTGGCCGATTGGCGCCGTGATGGGCTCGATGCCCAGCATGCCGATGACCTGGCGTACTTCCTGTGTGATCTGGTGCTGTACGATGCGCTGAGGCTCCTGGGTTCGGGCTGCGGCAAGGTGTTCGCTGCCGTTGCCGAGGCGCTTGACGGTTCTGCCGTGGGCAGCGATGCTGCGCTTGCGCAATGCGATTCTCCTGTTGCCGCCATGGTGCGTGCGGCGCTTGTCGGTAAGGCTCCTGCTGCTCGTTTGTGCAAAAAGCTCATGTTCAATTACGACGTCTTGAGGTTTGGACGCCTGGGCGCGTACAAGCGCATGGCTGCGAACGCCCTGGGAAAGCGAGAAGTGTAGATGAGTATCAAGCGTTTGGCGCTTTGCCGCAGCCAGGGCCGTCTGTTCGTCCTGCTTCGTTTTGTCGGCCAGGATATCGCGGGGCTTATTGAGCAGGAGGGTTCCCAGACTTTTGCTCATGCGACGACCAATGGCGCTTGCGTGCCGTCTTTGACACTGCCGGTCGATCATGGCCGCGTGCTTGCGCTTTGTCCCTCCGTTGCCGATTATGAGCGTGAGCTCGTTGTCTTGGTGCTTCCGTTTATGGACGGCTCTACAATTGATATTTCATTTGCGTCCGGCGACAAAAGGCTGGGCTCTATTCGCCTTGATAGTCGTATTGCCAAACTGGAATCTAAGATTAACTACAAAGTAAAGCCTGCGATGTGCGCGCTCGTTCGCGATGCGCAGCGCGGTGAGCGCTGCGGTCGCTACGAGATCGATGCCGTTCGTTATTTACCGGCAGATGAGGGCGCCGTCTGGCGCTATGAGGTCAAGTGGGCGGGAGATCCCCAGTGCGCCCCCGAGCTCCAGATTTTCGATACGCATATGAACGTCATCGATGCCACGGTGCATGTGTTTGAGTCGCAGGTCGACGTGCCGCAACAGAACGGATGCCGCGTCAATAAAACGTATCTGAGCGTGGAGATGCCCGAGAATATACGAGATTTTGTCGCGATTGCAGCTGATTCAGCGGGCCAGATTCAGAGCGGTTTTTGTGCCATGGATGGCCGCCTGTACAACGGCATGGTCGACGACAGTTGGAACCGCATGAAGGATGCGCGTGCGGATGACGCGGCCTATCGACGCTGGTTTGAGCAGCATCGCGCAAGGCCGGGCGACCTGTCGTGTCAGTGCGTCGCCGCGGCGGCATTCGCCTATAGGCCGCTCGTGAGCATTGTGGTGCCGTGCTATAAGACCGATCGGGTCTACCTGCGCGAGCTGCTGGACTCTGTGCTATCGCAGAGCTACGGAAACTGGGAATTGCTGCTTATGGACGCCTCTCCCGAATGGGATGCGGTGGCCTATCTTGCGGCTGCTGCCAATGACGAGCGCGTCCGTCGCATCGAACTGCCCGGCAACGGTGGCATTGTGCTCAACACCAACGCCGGCATTCAACAAGCGTCGGGCGACTACATCGCATTTTTGGACCATGACGACATTCTGGAGCCGGATGCGTTGTTCCACTATGTCGCCGCGTTGAACAAAGCGGCAGAGGGGGAGCGTCCGCAGGTCCTGTTCTGTGACGAGGACATGTTCCAGAAAACGGGGGAGTGGGGTCAGCCGGTCTTTAAGACGCAGCTCAACGTTGACCTGCTCTATAGCCATAACTGCGTGACGCATTTTCTGATGGTGGAGAAGGCGCTTATCGATCGCATTGGCATGTCGCCGGAAGATGTTGCGGGCGCCCAGGATTATGATTTGACCCTTCGCTGCCTTGCATCGGGCGCACGATTTGAGCATATTGCGCACGTGTTGTATCACTGGCGCGTGCATCCGGGATCGACCGCTGACGGTTCTGCCGACAGCAAGCCGTATGCCATCGAGGCCGGTCGTTTGGCACTGCAGCGCCACTTTGACTCGTTGGGCGTTCACGGAACGGTCGAAGAGACCGAGACGCCGTTTGTCTATCGTATGCGTTATGCGCTGCCGGAGCCTGCGCCGCTGGTGAGTATTGTGATTCCCACCAAGGACCACGTTGAGACGCTCGACGCCTGCGTGATGTCGATCGCCCAGAAGGCCACGTATACCAATTACGAGATCGTCTTGGTGGAGAACAACAGCGAAACCCCGGAGACGTTTGCGTATTACGAAACCCTGCCGGAACGCGTGCTCGCGGCATCTGAAGGCAAAGGTGACGCACACGTTGTGTACTGGCCGGGCGAGTTCAATTACTCCCAGATCATTAACTTTGGCGTTGAGCATGCCAAGGGCGACTACCTGCTGCTGCTGAACAACGATACCGAGGTCATAAGCCCGGACTTTATTGAAGAGATGATGGGCTATCTGCAGCGTCCCGATGCGGGCGTGGTGGGTGCCAAGCTCTATTTTGCCGATCATCTGGTGCAGCACGCTGGCATTTTGGTCGGCGTGCGCGGCGCACTTGCCCATGCCAACCAGGACTTCTCGGCAAAGCGCGAGGGCTATCTTGCCCGTGCCGTGCGCCCGGGCAACTTTAGCGCCGTGACAGGTGCCTGCCAGATGGTGCGACGCGATGTATTTGAGCAGGTCGGAGGCTACAACGAGGAATTCGCCGTCGGCTTTAACGACGCAGACTTTTGCCTGCGCGTGTGGGGGGCGGGCTTCCGCACCATCTTTACGCCCTATGCCGAGCTGTACCACTACGAGTTCACCTCGCGCGGCAGGGAAGAGGCCAACGAGGAAAAACTGCGCCGCTGGAAACGCGAACAGGCGCTGTTCATGCAGCGCTGGCCGGAGTTCTTCTTGGCGGGCGATCAGTGGCTGGGACCGAACTTATCCGCTGAGAGCGAGTATTTCTCGGTCTAAGGCAATGGTTTTTAGGAAGTGCTTAACTTTCTTTCGCTATGAGCTTGGAAGAAAGCAACGTTGGACTACCTACTAAGACAAATTACGAAAGCTCGATACTTCCGCGATAAGTTTATACAGGCTTATATAACTCGATATTATCCGATATAAGTAGATATCGCACTTGCCTTTGCCGGCTTACCCGCCGGCGTTATGGATCTTATTAACGGCAAGGCGCTTACGTTCTTGCGTCGCGCCCTCCCCGAAGACCTGGCGCCTATCAACCAGGTGGAGGTGGCGCTCTCTATGGGCTCAACGATATCAAATACCTTTTGGCCATGTGCGAGGATAAACAACAGTCCAAATCAGCCGAGGTTGCTAAGCGCATGGGCAAAAAGACCAATGAGATCAGCTCTATTAGGACCAAATTGCTACAAAGAGAGGTTATTCAGGCGCCGCAGAGGGGTTACGTGCAGTTTGCCGTCCCGGACCTAGATATCTATCTGCGAGAGAATGCCGAGGAGATTCTCGAACGGTTCTAAATCGAGGCGGCGGTGCACCCCTCGCTTAACTAGCCATCATTATCTTAACGATTCCAGCCATATTGATACCTCCAATCATTCCAATTAAGATGAACAATTTCATTGGGATTGGTCGCTGCATCGATGACAGTTGTGGTAAACGATTTGACTAGATTTGCAATAGAAGGATTTCTAGGATTATTCATCCGCCTAGCCGTTATTGTAAAATATCGATCAGACGGTTTATGTCGTTGTCACTAGTGCCCAGAATCTCGATATTATAACTACCCTCAGGATCAAGCCTTAGCTTTTTCTTGATGGTGCTGGGTGTTTCATTTCTGCTGTGGTCGAGGTAGATAAGGCGACTATTCGAACGCTGCATGAAATCTCGCACCATAGCCGAAATATGAGAATCGCTTTCGCAAAATGAATAGCCCAAAACTACGAGAAGAGCCGTGTTGTCAAGTACCTCAATAGCCTTGGAAAAGGATCTCAGCTGAGTCGTGTCGACAATTGGCTTTATCGGTACTTGTGTCATAAGAAATGGAAAGATAAATTCATCCGAGGTTATGGGCTCATTAAGCACATCTCTTGAAGTGAGAGACCCAAGCGATTCGAACAACCAGAGAGTCCCTGATAAGTACACACATGACTTTCCAGCCGAATCAGGAAACAGAATTTCCGACAGCCCCGTGTAATTCGTCGTCAACACGTTATCAAATCTTCCGCGTAACCTTGCGTAGTAAGTATCTTGGACTTCTTGGAGAGTAAACTGATCCTGCGCTGTTATCGTTTCAATAACGGAATTGATATTATTCAATGTGAACTTATATAGACCCTGCTGCTTAAATAGCCTATCGTCTTCAAATGCCTTGCGAATCAGCGGTTCAGCAACGGAAAAGAAAGCACTCCAATAATAATTGATCAAACGCCAGAGCGATTTGTTCCTTCTTGCAGGATTAATAAGGCTTGAGAAATACGTCTCTATAGTCCCATAATACGCATCGTCCGGAATCACCTTGAGTGCCACTTCCTTCAAAGCGCTCACATAGCCGGCGTCCTTATCTCTCTTGATCAGCATGTCAAATAGAAGATCCCGCCCATACGGATCAAGCTGATTCTCTTCATCGTCATCCTGGCTCTTAACAATATGCTCACTCAGCTGCGAGCCTAAAAATGTATCCATAGAGGCGCTGACGATATAGTTGGACAGCTTGCGAAACGCTACGTTTTTGGACGAGTAGAGAAACAGATTTTGATACGAGGAGGGAGTTCCTGCATCCCGATTTGCACTTTTCGAAAGTCGCCCTCGATAGAATTCTTCCAAGGCTTCATACAATGCCTCATTCTGATAGTAACAAGTGTCGAATGTGAATTCTTTTCCAGCAAGAAGCCCAAAAGGCTCGATACATTCCGCCCCGGCACCCACTAGAAGAGTTTTACTCATAACGCTGCTCCTGCATAAATGTGTTAATGTTCTCAGCCTGCATAGTGCCAGGGCTCGAAATATCTTCCATGATACTCTTGCATAAGAGATTGTTTGCTTAAAGGCCTTCAGCTTCTAGTCTGCTGTTACGCGTCGAACCTCAGTTTCTAGTGATGTAATCAATTGCTTCGGCGCAAGATTGGCACAGATTCACAATAGCGTATTTTTTAATGAAAGTGACTAGGCCTACCTTGCGCATCAATTTATTTATAAACTCATCTGCAAACGATAAGCTGATGAACGGCACGTCCGCAAAGTCCAAATAGACCTTATCATCTGCATCGCTAGCCATGTTTAATGCTAAACAGCGCATTTTCGCAGCGTCGTATCTGCTTCCAAATCCGGATGATTCGTCAGCCAGACGAAGTCGGAGGCTTCTGCCCGAGGGGTCGATTTCATGGGATTCTTTCCAAAGATTGACTGGCGAGTTTCCCTCAAAAATGTCTGACATGGATATTGATGAGTTTGTCGAGACTTGAAAATCTACTAACGTGCTTCCGCCTACCGGGGTGTTGACATTTCTGAATGCGATCGTAGCGTCTGCCCCGTTGTATTTGTGAACCTTTCTATAGCCAATGCCGTCAGACTGAATATCGAGAGAACCAGATGCTGCGTCGACAATACTGTCAAGAAGCCACAATCCGTTGCCTGCGCCATTTCCATCTGTTACGCCCTTGCTGAGAGCAAGTTGTATAGCCTCCTTTGTGTCAGCAAAGGCTACACCGCCACGCCTAAGTGAATTGGGAATGCCAATTCCGTCATCATAGACTGCGATTGCGACTTTGTTAGATTGACGATGAACTTGTGCCATCACGTAGCCTTCAACATGCTCACTTTGTATTTTTGTCGAATGAACAAGCACGTTATCTGATATCTCGTTTAATCCGTATTCGATTCCATGGAGAAGGCCGGGCGCAAGCACCGTAGTCTTGCGAAGCGAGTCGATAATCCCACTAACCACATCAAAATGCGTATTTCTGTCGAAGCGCCAGACTTTATCAAGGAATGATGCCGAATCGATACCGTTAGGGTCTCCGTAGGGCTTTAGTAGTCCTACTGCGTCGGCATATGTCCCCTTACAGGTCGTTTTGGAGGGAAAGAAAGTACATCCGTGGTCGGTCGAATAGGATGATAGAGTTGCAACTATGGGAAGTACACGATTGGGATACAGACCGTTTTCATCAGCCTCTAGCCCGACCTTGAAATTATAGAAGCCGGCATCGATGGCGGCTTCTATTTTCTTCTTGAGATAGCCGGCCGCACCGCGAGACGGCTTTATGTTTAATACTATATAGGGCTTTTGGGGTTCAGATGTATTATTCATGGTGAAACAGCCTAGCCATAGTTCCGAATTGGCAAGTAAGACTATTCTATCAATGAAGCCCCAACCGCCTCTGATGCAAGCGAAACATTGGGGCATTTTTTTGGCGATTTTTCGGTAAACGCGTTTGATATTGTCAAGATAAGTTAGTGAAACTACCTTACCGACTTTTTCCAGCCATATTGATTACTGGCCTTTTGGCTTGTAGTTATTCGCTTTTGCTGTACTGTATGGACTGGCATTATTGATAGGCTGAGCTGGAGCATTTTGATGTCTTCTGCCGGCGCTCATACACTCTCTCCGCTTGCCGCAAGCTTAAACGATTTACGTCGACTTTTTCAGCTGTTGTAGGGATTCTATCTGTTATGAGTCTGAGCTAGGATTTGATTTCAATACACTGATGGGTACTGCCACCAGTCATTTCCCAATCCTGTTTATTGGCTTGCCATGTAGATAGGCGCACTCATGCCTGTTGTCTTGTCGGACCTTCATCGCCGTTGCATCCTGCTTGTTGCTCTGGCCTACCTTTGTGTTTTGTTGCACGGGCCTTCTTATGCTGTGAGTGCGGAAAGCCTGTTTATAGACAAGGTCACGTACTACGAGTCGGGCGTCTCAGAGGCTGTTGAGCCTGGACCGATGCCGACCATCTGGAATTGGACAGCTTCGCGGTCGAGGCATTTGGCGCCAGGGGGGCGGGCTACCGTACCATCTTTACGCCCTATGCCGAGCTGTACCACTACGAGTTTACCTCGCGCGGCAGGGAAGAGGCTAACGAGGAAAAGCTGCGCCGCTGGAAGCGCGAGCAAGCGCTGTTCATGCAGCGCTGGCCGGAGTTCTTCCTCAGCGGCGATCCGTGGTTGGGGCCGAACTTATCCGATGAGAGTGAGTATTTCTCGGTCTAAGGCAATGGTTTTTAGGAAGTCCTTAACTTTCTTTCGCTTTGAGCTTGGAAGAAAGCAATGGTGGGCTACTAACTAAGACAAATTACGAAAGCTCGATACTTCCGCGATAAATTTATACAGGCTTATATAACTCGATATTATCCGATATAGTCTAGATTTCGAAATGGTGTGTCAGGAGTTCTCCCTTAGGCATTTTGCGGCTATAGGGACAAGGTCGAACATCGTGTGAACGACGTCACCCGTGTTTGCAACGGTTGCCGTGAACTTGCCGTTTCCAAAATCCATCAGATGGTAGAGGTTGATTGTCAGATCATGCTGTGCGGCGATTCTCAGAATCCAGTAAGCGCAATTGTCGCTACAGGTTGTGGCGTTGTATATGTTCTGAGGCATGAAGTACATGAGCAGCAGCGTCTTAGTTCCGCCCGATAGCCTTTCCGGTGGGATAATGCCAAGGATCTTGGTGTTTATTGCGCCGGGTCCAACCACGCCGCCCTTATCAATGGATTTAATAATTCTCTGCGCAAAAGCATCTTGAAACCATTCGGGCGAATAGATGTTATCGAAGTAAACCGACGTATTATAGATAACGTTTTCCATATCACCATAGTGAATTGTTAGCACGTTGGTCCCTTCGACTTACTGGTTAAGCATTTGGTGAGATTGATTGTATCGCAGCGTATGAGACGGACGATATTTGCTGGTAACGCATTTGATTGATAACTATTGATAAACAAGTCGTGTATTCAGTGCCTGTTTTGTTTGTCCGTGCTTGAACCCAAGTTGCTTTGAAGGTCTATATTTTAGAAAATAGTCCACTAGCTAAGCTCCGTGTGGCGGCACGTAAAAGCTGTACTGTGCTTGGGCGGGTTAAAGTCCAAGACGATTAGATATCCGAGAGGATATCGAGCCCGCACCGGGGAGATAAGGTGAGTCCGCGCCGGGGACTATAATTCCGGCGACAACTAGGTTTCCGTGAGGATGCCGCGGCTGACAGCCAGCAGAAAACCGCCTTATACGCTCCTTCCGCGCGCCGCCTGCTCAAACGATTTGCGCCAAGTTGCCGGTTGCTATGCCCTGTCCGTGCGTTTTGCAGGGCGGGCCTTCTTATACCGCGGACATGGAGAGCATGTTTATAGGCAACGTTGCGTGCTGCGAGCCAGGTGTTTCGGGCGTTGGCTGGGTGTGGATCGATGTCGGTCATCTGGAACTCAATGGTTATACGGATGAGGCCATTGGCGCCGAAGGTGAACTTGTGGCTAACCGTTCGGCCCATCATGCTTTGGCTCCCGTCCCCCCAATCTAGTAGACTCTAAA
>CALLSB010000032.1:0-16453 GCA_938014225.1 uncultured Collinsella sp.
GAAGCCGTAACGGCCGTTGGGCTCTTTTGGCGCCAGCCCTTCTCGACCCGTACGCCACTCATGGTATGTTTATCGCGATAACAAGGACGGAGGTGCCCGTGGCACGCAATAAGTACCCGGAGGAGACGGTCGAGAAGATTCTCGACGTTGCCGAGCGGCTCCTCGTGGAGCGTGGCTACGAGCACACCACGATGATCTGAAGAGCAATACGCTAAATCGAAAAAGGCAAACCCTGGAGACGTGATTTTCGCCATAACGAGCAAGAATATCGAAGATGTCTGCACACCATTGGCGTAGGAAGGGGAACAGCCAGTTGCAATCAGCGGACACTCTTGCGCGTATGCGACCGAAAGCATTATCCCGAGATACCTAGCATATTTAATCAGGGCTGCCAGTGGCAGCGTGAGGGCAATCTAGGGGTGGCGGTTCTGCCCGCTGCCGTCCCGCGCTGATTCTGGCTTGCGAGGCGATTCTGCTATCCTGCGAGTTGAAAAGGTTCCACCCCGGCGACAAGAGCTCCCCTGCTCTTCCGAGAACAGCGGATAGCCGGGGTGGTCGTTTGTTAGTAGTACTTTTTGAACGATAAAGTTACCGTGATAATCAAGCGGTTGACTGCCCTTGCCTAAGCAGTCTTGTCATATCGTTGCCGCAGTCCCCGGCGCAGTGCGCAGCTCCTGCCGAATCTTCCGAAAGCGTTCCGGGACTTCGGCAAGCTCCATCTTCTGCGGGGCATCGACCGTACCCGCTTCCTTCGCCGTTTCGTAATACCAGCACTTGTAATCCACCATCTCCATGGTGTGCTGCAATTCCGCCATCTGCTGTTTCAGAACTTCTTGTTGGCGCCGGAACATGGCAAGGCGCAAATCAATGGTGTCGTCTCCTTGCAGCGCCATCTCGATGTACTGCCGGATGTCCTTGATGGACATCCCGGCTTTCTTCATGCAGCCGATCACCTGCAGCCATTCGATATCCGATTCCCGGAACATGCGAATGCCACCGGAGGAGCGCTCCACGAAGGGAAGCAGCCCCTCCTTGTCGTAGTAGCGCAAGGTAGACGCCGCAACCCCCAGCAGTTTCGCCATTTCCCCCACCGTATAGACCATCTGAAAACCCCTCCGAATTATTCCAGAATCCCCTTGACTTAAAGTTAACTTTAAGTTCTAGGATGCACATGAAGTTCAAAGGAAGCATGCTTCCAAACGGAATGATTGTCAATCATAAGGAGGGGAATCGAACGTGAACAGGCCGTATGTTTTCTGCCACATGATGTGCGCTTTGGACGGAAAGATCATGGGCGGTTACATGGGAACGCCGCAGGGCAGAGCGGCGGGCGATGCGTTCTACGACATCGCCTTCGGGAAAGAGCCCTTTTACCATCACCAGGGTTGGCTGTCCGGCAGGGTGACAACGGACGACAACTTCACCTTCTACAGGAAGCCGGACCTGGACGAAGATGCGCCGGCCGTTCCGGCAGGCGATTTCATCGCGCAACCGGACTTCGGAATGTTCTATGTCTCCGTGGACCCCCATGGCAAGCTGGGGTGGAAAAGCAGCGCCCTGCGCTATGTGGACACCACCGCCCATGTCGTCGAGGTGCTGACAGAGCAGGTCGGCAACGCCTACAGGGCATTTTTGAGAAAGCTGGGAATCTCGTACATCATCGCGGGAGAAACGGAGCTGGATCACGGTCTGGCCCTTTCCAAGCTGAAAGAAGAATTCAACATCGAGACCCTGATGCTGGGCGGTGGCGGCGTGCTGAACTGGTCGTTCCTGCAAGCGGGGATGTGCGATGAGATCAGCATCGTGTTGGCGGCGGCAGACGGGAGCCCGGATACGCCTCCGGTTTTCCGAGCCGCAGAAGGCATTTCGGAGAGTAAGGCCCTTGGCTTTACGCTGAAAGAGGCGAAGGCCATGGACGGCGGGGCGATCTGGCTGCGCTATGGCGTGAATCGATAATCCTTAGCAGGAGGTTTCAATTATGAGGTATGAACGAAAAGAGCAGTTCGAGAAGGTCAACGCATTCGGTACGGGAACGGCGAACACCGCCTATGCCCAGTACTTCACCGGCGATTCGTTCCTGAATCCGCTGACCGATCCGGAAGGCGGCCTGTTCGCCGCCAACGTGACCTTCGAGCCGGGATGCCGCAACAACTGGCATATCCACCACGCGGACAAAGGAGGCGGTCAGCTCCTGCTCTGCACGGCTGGCGAGGGCTGGTACCAGGAGGAAGGCAAGGCCGCCGTCAGCCTGCACGAGGGCTCCGTCGTGATGATCCCCGCCAACGTCAAGCACTGGCACGGAGCGAAGAAGGACAGCTGGTTCAGCCATATCGCCGTGGAGGTTCCCGGCGAGAATTGCGAGAACGAGTGGTGCGAGCCGGTATCCCATGAAGAGTACGCAAAGCTGTAGGGAGGAACGAAACATGGCAGTCAAGCAGACGGCAGGCAGAGATGCCCTGGGCGAATTCGCCCCGAAATTCGCGGAACTGAACGATGACGTGCTCTTCGGAGAGGTCTGGAGCCGAGAGGGGCAGCTCAGCCTCCGTGACCGCTCCCTCGTGACCGTCGTCGCGCTGATGGCTCAGGGGCTTACCGATGAGAGCTTCCGCTATCACCTGACGACGGCAAAGAAGAACGGTATTACAAAAGAAGAAATCGCGGAGGTCGTGACCCATGCAGCCTTCTACTGCGGCTGGCCCAAGGCGTGGGCGGTTTTCCGCATGGCAAAGGATATCTGGGGCGAGGAGTAGAACGATGATCTTGAATGAAACCTACCCGTTGGCAAACGGAGTCCAGGTTCCCAAGCTGGGACTGGGCACTTGGTTCATCGACGATGCCGAGGCGGCGGAAGTCGTTCGCGAGGCGGTAAAGCTGGGCTATCGCCTGATCGACACCGCGCAGGCCTACGGAAACGAACGCGGCGTCGGCGAGGGCGTGCGCACCTGCGGCGTTCGCCGGGAAGAGTTTTTCGTCGCCAGCAAGATCGCGGCAGAGCTGAAGACCTACGAGGATGCGGCGAAGTCCATCGATGAGACGCTGGAGAGGATGGGGCTCGGCTACCTCGACCAGATGATCATCCACTCTCCCCAGCCGTGGAGCGAGTTCCGTGTGGAGAAGCGCTATTTCGAGGAGAACAAGGAGGTCTGGCGTGCGTTGGAGGATGCGCGGGCGGCGGGCAAGGTCAAGGTAATCGGCGTGTCCAACTTCCTGCAAGATGACCTTGAGAACCTCCTGAGCTCTTGCCGCGTGATGCCCATGGTCAATCAGATCCTCCTGCACATCACCAACACCGATTCGGCATTGGTGGACTTCTGCAAGGCGCAGGGCATTCAAGTGGAGGCATACTCTCCCATCGCCCACGGCGAGGCGCTGAAGAATCCGGCGATCGTTAAGATGGCAGAGAAGTACGGCGTATCTGCCGCCCAGCTCTGCATCCGCTACGTCCTTCAGCTTGGAGCCGTCGCGCTTCCCAAGACGGCAGATCCCGCCCACATGGAAAGCAACGCGGACGTGGATTTCGCGATCTCCGAGGAAGACATGGAAACTCTCAAGAACATGGAGCGTATCGTCAACTATGGTGAATTCAGCGCATTTCCCGTGTTTAGCGGAAAGCCTCTTGCATGAGGAGAAAGCGTGAAATGAAAACCTTGATTCTGTACTACTCCTACGGAGGCAACACGAAGCGCATCGCCGAGATGATCCAGAGGGAAATCGGCGGGGATATTGCTCGTATGGATACGGTTGTTCCCTACGATGGCGATTATGATGAAGTCGTCAATCAGGGGCAGCGTGAGATTGCCGAGGGTTATTGCCCGGAACTGAAGCCGCTGCACATTGGCTGGAGAGATTACGACACCATCATCCTGGGTTCTCCTGTCTGGTGGTACACCTTTGCGCCCGCCATGCGCAGTTTCCTGGAGCGGGCTGACCTGACCGGGAAGATCGTGTATCCGTTTGCCACCAATGGCGGCTGGCTGGGACACACGCTGAAGGACTTTGAGGAAGCCTGCAAAGGCGCAATCGTGAAGCCGGGCCTCGATGTGCAGTTCGATGAATCCATGCTCCGTACCTCTGAGAAAGATATTCAGGCATGGATTAATACTATCCGCAGATAATCGATCTGCAGCTTTCGGCATCCGCCACAGAGCTGGCAAGGGTTTGGGATAAAACGAAAGCTCAACGTCCTGAGTTCGAAGTGATTTTATTGTAACTGTCTTGGCTTTTATTCCCGGAGCCGACAAAGCGTGCCTCCGCCTCTTTTGCGTGAAGCCGGCCGGGATGTAGGGTAGTTTTGCGTCAGCAGATTTGCGCAAGGGGCCAACGGACGGGGTTTCATTGGCCCCTTGCACACCGATCGCGAATTAGAGCATGATAGCGTCGTCGGCCGTGAAGGCATCAAGGGATCCCTGCTTGACCTGAATGCAGACGTATGTGATGCCCGAGTCGGACGCGGCGCGGAACTGGCGGTGTGCGGCGGGGGAAATGCGCAGCCAGTCGCCGGCTGCAAGTTCGATTTCCTCACCGTCGATCGTGACCGAGCCCGCGCCCTCGAGCACGCCATAGATCTCCTCGTTTTCCTTGTGTGCATGGACGAACGGAACGCCAGCGCCGGCGGGAAGATTGTTGACACTCACCTCTGCCCCGGTAAGCCCGAGCACCTCGTGCAGCTCGACACGGCTCTCATTTCCGATGTGGGTCTTTGCATAATTAGCCATAATGGTTCCTCTCTTTGGGTTGATTTACCTTGCAGGCATCTCCTGCGTGAGTTATATTCAACGCGAAGGCGCATGCAAATACGAGTACGCACATATTTGTAACTGCGTACTTTTTTGTGAAACCGGTATGGTCAAGGAGGTTGGGTCTCCCGTGATGGCGAAAGAGGAACTTCCGGAGTGTCCGGTCGCAACGGCGGTAGCGCTCATTGGCGGCAAGTGGAAGCTGCTCATTATCCGTAACTTGCGCGTACGCCCTTGGCGTTTCAACGAGTTGCGCCGCAACCTTGAGGGGATCTCTCAGAAGGTGCTTACCGACAGCCTGCGGCAGATGGAGGATGATGGGCTGGTCTTTCGCCATGACTATGGCGAGAATCCTCCCCGCGTTGAGTATGGCCTTACCGAGCTCGGCCGCCAGATGATGCCCATCATGGACTCGCTCGCAGACTTCGGCGCCTATTACAAGACGGTCGTTTCGTAGCGGACAGGCTGCTTAGGGGGGCGGAGAGCCGCTACGAGTACGATAGCGATTCTCCTGCGGCTGCCGTCGATTCCGTAGTTATAGAGCGGAAGGAGACTGCAATGGCGTCGTCCGCTCCACAAGAAGGTCTTCCCTTCCCGGTGTGTCACCGACATGTGCATGCCGACTCAAACTGCTCGATGCGCGTGGTGTTGTTATGGCTTCACTAAGCCTGCGGATGCCCAATCATCCGTGCACCACATTCTGCTCATGTGCATGGGCGGCTGCCCCCACCGCCACATGGTCTCCGACGTGCGCCGTTGCCCCGGTTCAAAGACGGCTTTGACGCCTACGTCCTCGCCAAAACTCGCGCCGCCCGCAAGAGCCGCCAATAAAACCTCCGGCCCTGCTTGGCCCCGGGAATAAACGTCAGACTTGCCGAATCACGTTTCGCGCAAGGGCCGTTCTGCTTCCCAAACCTGATCTGCCCGTTGCACAGCTCGAGGTCAGCAAGGGAAGCCTGGGCCACCTCTTTGATATCCTCTACGAACTACAGGAGTGCGGCACAGTCGGATGACTGGACCGTTTTCGTTGGACCTTGGTTGTTTGCCTGTGTGAATGGCGTATTTGTTTTAGCTAGCGGTTGCGACGCCTTGTTGCGGAAATACCAACTGTTGCAACTGCGCCACCGGCAACACTCAGGGCGACAGCCATCGCACCGTTGTCGCCCGTCGCGGGTAGGGTGGTCCCGGCTGGTTTAACCGCCGCTACTGCCTTAGTGGAAACGGGATTTGCCGCGGGCTTTTCTGCCTTGGGCTGCGGTGTGGGCTCGGGCTTGGTTTCCGGTTCGGGTTTGACCTCTGGCCTCGGCTTAACACTTGGATCGGGTTTGGAACCGCTCGTATCGGTTGCAATCAAGTGCACGTCGCTGTCGAAGACGTAGCGGATGTAGTAATCGTGCCGCGTCTCGTGCATAATCCCCTGCCCGCTGTCGAAGTCGCGGTCAACGTGTGTGCCAAGGCGGGTTGAGCTGGTGAGGTTCAGTCTGTAAGGGATTTGGTCGTCGGCGTAGCCGCCTGTAAAGACAGCGGTTGCTCTAACGTGATTGTCGATCATGGTCAGGGCAATAGAGACGCTGGCCTCTTTGGGGTTCTCGGTTTTTATAAGGCCTTCGGTATCGGTGTCGATCTTGAAGAGATGGACGGTGTCGTTAAGCCCGTAGATGAAGTCCTCGGGTTTGTCGGGGAAATCGTATACAAACGCCTCATTCTGGACCAACATGAAGGCAGGAGGGAGCCCCAGGTCATAGTTATGGTCGACAACGGTGGTAGCTGTGAGGCTGCCTTCTGCGTTGGCTTCGTCGCAGGTAATGGGTGCTGCGACATCGGTTTCGGGCATTTCTGTCGCCAGTGCTGCGCAGGGTAGCAAAAGCAGTCCTGCCACAAGAATGCTTACTCCGAAGGCGGCGATTCTGGCGTCTGCATGACGCTTGACGTCGCGGATAGACAGGCCAGTCCGTTTGTTATGGGTCTGCGGTGCAACATGCTGTCCATACATAAGACGCTCCTTGTTCGTAGGCCGGTTTCCGCGGATCTATATTGCGCCTGGCCGATGCGGCTAGGCTCTTTCACGCGAACGCTTATGCGAGCAGGGAGAAAGCTCAAGCTAATTTTCTCACAGTCGATACTTTGCGAGCAACGATTTGCTGTTCAATTATCGGAGAGAGAGTCAAGACAGTCGAGGAGTTATCAGGCGGTGAGATTATGTCTAGAGAACACTGACGAGAGATGTGGCCTGCAGACGACTGAATAGCTCCATCCGTTTTGGTTACAACGAAATGTATGCCGCGCGCCTGCGGCATGAAGAAGGGAGATTTCTTATGAATATCGTTGTATTGAGCGGTAGCCCGCGCAAGGGCGCCAATACCGACACCATGGTCGAGGCGTTTGCTGAGACCGCGCGTGAGGGTGGCCATACGGTCGAGGTCATCCGCGTTGCCAGTAAGAAAATCGCTGGTTGTCTGGGGTGTCAGTATTGCTTCGCCCACGAGGGCACTTGCGTGCAGAAGGATGACATGGCCAACGTGATCGAGTCGCTGAAAGACGCCGACATGGTTGTCTTCGCTTCGCCTATCTACTGGTTTGATATCACTGCGCAGGAGAAGGCCGCCATCGATCGCCTATACGCCTTCGGTGCTACGGGCTTCCCGTTCACCAAGACGCCCCTTTTACTCGATAGCCACAGCGAGGGCGTCTATGATGCGGCGATCGCTATGTACAAGTCGACCTGTGCGTACTGCAAGTGGGAGGACCAGGGCATTGTCGCCATCAGCGGTATGACCGAGCGCGACAGCATGGCATCGTCGCCCAAGTTGAAAGAGGTGCGAGAGCTCGCTCGCAAGCTCGCCTAAGGACAAGAAGAACGCATGGCAATCAGCGTTGGCGGAAAGCCTACTTCCCTTACCAAGAGGATTACTGATTGCCATGCGTTGATGTCCTTATGGACAATCTCCGCGTGCTAGGAGACTTTCTCGCTCAGGAACTCCCTGAATGCGGGGATGTCAAAGCCAACGAGACCACGCCCACGTTCCCCGATGACGCCGTCCTCGAGAAGGCGGCGTTTGTATTGGCTTGCGTAGTTGCTGGCGACGCCCATGCGTTTGGCTATCTCCGAGACCCTGCTGGGGCCAGAATCGGGCAGCATCGCGAGTAAAAACTCAATGTCTTTATCGGAAAGCTCTCGATAGGTCGTTTCGAGAATGCGATCACGCAGCTCCATGCGTGCGAGTAGGGAACCCTGCTGGACATCGGATGCACTGATTTGGGGCGAGTTCTCCGAAACATCCCAAGTGCGATATCCGACGAGCTGCATCATGTAGGGGAATCCGTCGACGGCCTTCACAGCATTCTCGAGCGCTTCTGGTGTGATTGAACGTCCTCCGGCCTCAACGGTTTTGCGAAACGCGTTTGCAATTTCAACGTCAGTGATTCGTCCTAACTGATGATATTGGGAACGCCTGAGGAACGAGACGGAATCGTTACGCAGCAACGCCGATACTTTGTAGGGCAGTCCTGCCATGAGTAGGGCAACTTTTTTACCTTCGCGTACAAAGTGCTGGTAAACAGAGGCAAATTGAAGCATTTCTTCGAGATCGACGGTGACTTCATCGATGGTAATGAGAAGTCCGATGTCATGTTTTTCGAGTTGCTTAAAGATGCCATTCATGCGTGTGCGCCAGTTGCCCTGGACCTCTTGAGCATATGTCCAATCGATGCCCACTGGACCAATTTGAACGCCGTTTATGCGCGCATGAGGCTGTGAGAGGTAGCTATCTGTGGCTTCTTTGGTTCGCTCGATAATATCTTCGAGCATGCCTGGCATGGCGGAGACATTTGCTGCGATCCAACCGTGTTCAAGCGCCGTTTCTGAAAGGAGCGAGAGAAGCGCCGTCTTGCCCGTTCCCCTTGCGCCCGTAAAAATAGTCGACAGGTTTGGATCTCCTGGGCCGTTGATAAAACCACGGTTGATGTCACGCAGAATATGCTCGCGACCCGCTAGAAAGGGAGGGATACTTCCGAACGTCGGGGTAAAGGGGTTCTTGCTGTACTCCATGGTGTCTCCTTTGTAAGTTTTGCTAATTTTTGCAAGTTTTGCTAATTTTTGCAAGTTTTGCTAACGACCGACCAAAGGGCATCGAAGCAGTGACGCTGACATTTTTTAACGCAGAAAAATAAGCAGAAATCAATTAATCTGCGTTAAGAAATAGTTGAGAAGAAAAACGACGAGTCCCGGGCGCAATGCCGTTGCGCTCCGGGCCTCGTCGCTTTGCGAAGTATCTAACGGTCTCGTTGCCGTGGTACCTAGTCAAACAGGCTCGGCATGTCGTTTTCCTTCATGAGGGCACCGGCTGAGGGGAGGCTCTGCGCGGTGAACTTCTCGGCCGAGACGCCGGCGCCAAGAATCTCCTCGGTCGTGCCGACGGTGGTGACCGAGCGGCCCTTCTTGGCCGTAAAGGCCTGGACGCCCTGCGTGTTGGTGGTCGTCTTGGTCTTGAGCAACGACGTGTTGAAGTTCATCAGGCGGTAGTCGCTCGAGACCAGCGCGAGGTCGCGGTCCTCCTTAAGCACCTGCGCATACAGCAGTTTGCTGCCGCCGTAGATGGCGTTCTTGAGGCGCTTGCGGTTGGTCTTGGTGACGTATCCGGCAAGTGCGACGCGCGCCACGCGGCCGTTTTCAAAGACAAACAGCACGTCGGCCTTGTAGTCCTCGGGGTCGATGACCCAGATGACACTCTCGTCGGGTTCCATCTCAAGATCGGTCGGCAGGTACGAGCCCAGCTGGGCCGACTTGGTGTCCTCAAATGCCGCAACCTTGCACTTGTACACCTGGCTCTTGTTGGTAAACACGAGCAGCTCGTGCGTGTTGGAGGACGGGAACTCGATAAAGGGTTTGTCGCCGTCCTTGTACTTGAGCGTGGTCGCCTTTTTGAGTACGCGGTCCGTCATCTTCTTAAGGTAGCCATCGCGCGAGAGCATGATGGTGACCGGGTACTCCTCGACCTCGGGCTCCAAGCTTACTTCGATAACCTCATGGGGCTCGATCCTGCCCGTGCGGCGCGGCATCACATACTTCTTGTTGACCGCGGCCAGCTCGTCGCTGATGACCTTCTTGATGTTCTCCTCGCTGGAGAGGATCTCCTCAAGCTCGGCAATCTCGCCCTCAAGCTTAGCGATGTCCTTGGTGCGGTTGAGGATGTACTCCTCGTTGATGTTGCGGAGCTTGAGCTCGGCAACAAACTCGGCCTGGGTCTCGTCGATGTCGAAGCCGCGCATAAGGTTGGGCACGACCTCGGCCTCGAGCTTGGTGCCACGGATGATGGCGATCGCCTTGTCGATGTCGAGCAGGATCGCCTCGAGGCCGTGCAACAGGTGCAGGCGCTCGGACTTTTTTCCCAGGTCAAAGTTAATGCGGCGACGCGTGGACTCAATACGCCACTTGACCCACTCGTGCAGGATCTGACGCACGCCCATAACGCGAGGGTAACCATCGACCAACACGTTGAAGTTGCACGAGAACGAATCCTGCAGCGTGGTCAAGCGATAGAGCTTGGCCATGAGCTTGTCGGGGTCGACGCCGCGCTTAAGGTCGATGGCGATGCGCAAGCCCGAGAGGTCGGTTTCGTCGCGGATGTCAGCGATCTCCTTGACCTTGCCTTCTTTGGAGAGCTTGACGATGCGCTCGATGATGACATCGGTCTTGGTGGTGTAGGGGATCTCGTAGACCTCGATGATGCGCTCTTCGGGAATCCAACGCCAGCGGGAGCGAATCTGGAAGCTGCCCAGGCCGGTCTCAATAATCTTTTCCATCTCCTCGCGGCGGTAGATGATCTCGCCGCCGGTCGAGAAGTCGGGCATGGGCATGTACTCGAGCAGGTCGCAATCGGGATCCTGCAGGTAGTGCATCGTGGCGGTGCAGACCTCGTTGAGGTTGAAGCCGCAGATGTCGGACGCCATGGCGACGCCGATGCCCTTGTTGGCCGAGACAAGGATGTTGGGGAACGTGGTGGGCAGCAGGCGCGGCTCCTTCATGGCACCGTCGTAGCTGTCGACGAAGTCGACCGGGTCCTTGTCGATGTCCTTGAAGATCTCGGCGCTGATGGGGGAGAGCTTGGCTTCGGTATAACGCGAGGCGGCGTAGCTCAGGTCGCCCGAATAGTACTTGCCAAAGTTGCCCTTCGACTCAACGAACGGTGCGAGCAACGCCTCGTTGCCGGTTGCCAGGCGCACCATCGTCTCGTAGATCGCGGCATCGCCGTGCGGATTGAGCTTCATGGTCTGGCCCACGATGTTGGCGCTCTTCTGGCGCTCGCCCTTGAGCAGACCCATCTTGTACATGGTGTAGAGCAGCTTGCGGTGCGAGGGCTTAAAGCCGTCGATCTCGGGGAACGCACGCGAGACGTTGACGCTCATGGCGTAGGGCATGTAGTTGACCTCGAGCGTCTGCGTGATCGGCTGGTCGGTGACCTCGGAGTGCAGGCCGATGACGTTCTCGGCGTTGACCTGCTTTTTCTTTGGCTGGTTCTTCGTCTTCTTCTTTGCCACGATATCCTCTTGAACTTCTTATGGGCCGTCGTTATCGATTTGCTGTTACTGCAGGTCCAGCTGGTCCAGGTATTCCTTGCCGTGCTCGGAGATATGGCGCTTGCGGCCTGCCTCGTCGTTGCCCAGCAACAGATTGAACATGGTCTCCATCTTGGTGACGTCCTCGGGCTCCACCTTGATCAGGCGACGCGTCTCGGGGTTCATGGTGGTGAGCCACATCATGTCCGGGTCGTTCTCACCAAGACCCTTGGAGCGGTTGATGGAGCACTTTTGGTCGCCAATCTCCTTGAGGATGCCGTTCTTCTCGAGCTCGGTGTAGGCAAAGTAGGTCTTCTCTTTGCAGTTGATCTCGTAGAGCGGCGATTCGGCGATATACACGTAACCCTCGTCGATAAGCGTGGGCACCAGGCGGTAGAGCATGGTGAGCACGAGCGTACGGATGTGATAACCGTCGACGTCGGCGTCCGTACAGATGATGACCTTGTTCCAGTTGAGGTTGTCCAGGTCAAAGGCACCAAGGTTTTTGATGCGCTTGTCCTTGATCTCCACGCCGCAGCCCAGCACGCGCATGAGGTCCATGATGATGTCGGACTTAAAGATGCGCGGATAGTCTTCCTTCAGGCAGTTGAGGATCTTACCGCGGACGGGCATAACGCCTTGGAACTCGGCATCGCGCGAGGTGCGAATGGCGCCTGCTGCCGAGTCGCCCTCTACGATGTAGATCTCGCGGCGGCTCTTGTCCTTGGAGCGGCAGTCGATGAACTTCTGCACGCGGTTGGCCATGTCGGTCTTCTGCTGTAGGTTGGTCTTGATGCTCTGACGCGTCTTCTCGGCGTTCTCGCGCGAACGCTTGTTGATGAGCACCTGCTCCATGATCTTGTTGGCAGCGTCTTTGTTCTCGATTAGGTAGGTCGAGAGCCGCTCCTTAAAGAAGGCCGTCATAGCCTGCTGGATAAAGCGGTTGTTGATGGCCTTCTTAGTCTGGTTTTCATAGGACGTCTGGGTGGAGAAGCAGTTGGTCACCAGCACCAGACAGTCCTGGACGTCCTGCCACTTAATGCCGCTCTCGTTTTTGTTGTACTTGCCCTGTTGCTTAATGTAAGCATCGATGGCACTGGTCAGAGCGCTGCGGGCGGCCTTCTCGGGCGAGCCGCCATTCTCGAGCCACGATGAGTTGTGGTAGTACTCCTGCATCATGAAGGTGCGCGAGAAGCACATGCACGCGGTGATCTTTACATTGTAGTCGGGCAGGTCCTCGCGATCGCGACCGCGACGGTCGGCCTCGATAAAGAAGGGCTCGGTGAGGTAGTCGGTACCGACCTTCTCGAGCACGTAGTCTTCGATGCCCTTGGGATAGCAAAAGTCCTCTTCGGAAAACTCGCCATCGTCGCCCTCAATGCGCAGGCGGAAGGTCACGTTGGCGTTGACCACGGCCTGGCGGCGCATGGTCTCGCGATACCAATCGTGGGGGATGCTGATGGAGGTAAAGACCTCAAGATCGGGGCGCCATTTGATGGTGGTGCCGGTACGGTCCTCGTCGCTGGGCTCAATCTCGAGTGCCTTCTTTTTGGCGCCGACGACCTTGCCCTTTTTAAAGTGCAGGGAGTACTTGTTGCCGTCGCGCCAAACCGTGACGTCCATGTATTCGGAGGCGTACTGGGTCGCGCACGAGCCCAGGCCGTTGGTACCGAGCGAGAAGTCGTAGTCGCCGCCCTGGTTGTTGTTGTATTTGCCACCTGCGTAGAGCTCGCAAAAGACGAGCTCCCAGTTAAAGCGCTTCTCGGAGGGGTTCCAGTCGAGCGGGCAGCCGCGGCCGTTGTCCTCTACCTGAATGGAACCATCGCGAAAGGCGGTAAGGGTGATGAGCTTGCCGTAGCCCTGGCGCGCCTCGTCAACGGCGTTGGACAGGATCTCGAAGGCGGCATGCGCGCAGCCGTCGAGTCCGTCCGAGCCAAAGATGACGGCGGGGCGCAGGCGTACGCGCTCCTCGTCCTTGAGCTGGCGGATACTGTCGTTACCATAGTTTGCGGTGTTTTTTGCCATACTCGCTCTCTCGGTGCTCCTTTGCTGCGTTTAAGTCATATAGATAGTCAAGGTAGCATAGCCCAGCCCACAGACGATTCCAACCAACACGAAATCCATCGAACAACCGTTCGATTAGATAATGAATGCTTGGAATGCGGGAGGGACCTGTCCTGTCCTATCCAAACATCTGCGGCAGGTCGATGAAGACGGTTCGATCGCTTTCGCCAGCTTCGAAGCCCGAACGGGAGAAGAATCCATAGCGATGGCACTTGAGTCCCGTTGCCTCGACTTGGGCGATTTCCTCGTCGACCATTTTTTGCGTGATGGGGGATTTGCGGAACTTTGCTTCGTAGAATGCGTAGCCCTCGGGGTCTTGCGTTACCACATCGAATTCGCCGCTCGTTTTGTTTGCGGGGTCGTCGTACCAGTACTTGCCTATGGCGTCGAAAGCCGGTTCGATCTTGCCGGTCCTGTTCTGCCGCACGAGGTATTGACGGCAGATCTCCTCGAACATATGAGGAACGTAGTTTTCCTCGAAGTCTTGGAAGACGTGACGATCATAGAAGACTTCCGGGTCGAGCAGCTGACGCGCTGAGGCATTGCGGAAAACATAGCGATAGTAAAAGAGCGAAAGCGGATCCACTACAAAGTAGCCAGACTTGCGCTTGTTCGTAGGGTCGTTGATGGGTGCACGCTTTTGGACGATTTCGAGTGACATGAGCTTGTCGAGCACGTCTGCCATGGCCGGACCGCTCGAGACGTGCGACTGTGCCAGCACGTCCCCCCAACGGGAGTAGCCTTGTGCGAGAGCCCCGAAAACTTCGTTGGCGTTGGTCATCTTCGAGATCTCGGCGTTGAGATAGGACGGCACCTCGCTTTCTAAGCGGGCGCCAGGTTCCGTGACGAGCTCGATGATGTTGTCGCGTACGCTTTGGGATTGATCGATGAGGCGATTGTAAAAGGGGATACCGCCAAAAACGCTATAGAGCCGCACCTTGTCCTCGGGCGAGAACGCGGGATAGAACTTCGCAGCGTCAAAGTAATCCATGGGCTTAAGCTCAAGCGCGAGATCAATTCGCCCGTAGAGGGGGCTTTCATGCTCGATGAGGGATTTCATAATCTCAACGTAGGAGCCGCACAGGACAATGTTTAAACGTGAGTCTTCCCTGTGGGCGTCGATTGAGGTCTGAAGAATGCTGTCTAAGCCTTTAACCGCATCTCTCAAGTAGGGGTATTCGTCGAGAACGAGGGTAATGTTCTTGTCTTTAGCTTGGGCAAACAGAAATTCGATGAGCTCGCGGATGCCTGTGAAGGCGAGCGGAGGAAAGCTCAGCGCTTCAGCAACAAGGACGGACAGACTCTCGAGGTTGTCTGCCTCGGAGGTTTGGCGGCACTCGTAATAGACCGTTGCGACGTCCGACAAATCGGTTAGCGCCTGCTTGATGAGCTCACTTTTTCCGACGCGACGCCTGCCGTAAATGAGAACATTGCGCTGCTCGGGTGCTTTGAGCGTTTTCTTAATACGGGCGAGCTCACGCTCCCTGCCAATAAATTCCACTTACTCGGTTCCTTCCGACTCGGTTTTGTCCGAGTTAATTGTATCGCATGGATCAGTTTATGCTCGAGTTTACTCGGACAAAACCGAGTCGGTTCTGCCCGAGTAAATTTGAAGGCGGCCGAATGCGTCTTGCTGCGTTTGCGGTTGGATACGTTGTCGAAAACGTGTCGTGCGGATTGTTGGATCGAATCGAACATTGGGACAGACGTCTCGTTTTATGGGCCGGGGGCGTGCATGTGCGAGTTCTTTTGGCCCATAAGGAACGCTGGTGGGTCGTTATTTGGGCCACGGGTCACTTCGCCGGCGCCGTGTTTCGTCATACGCTCATAGTGGAAGCCGATGCCACGGGGTCGACTTGGGACTCGGGCAATGGATGAGCTGCAAGCCGAAAGGAGCGGTGAGAATGATGAGGCCCATGACAAAGAAACTGCTGTTAGGAATTCCCACCGTGACGCTTTCGGCCGTGCTGGCGTGTACAGTGGCCGGCTGTGGCGGTAGTGCTCCGAGCGGCTCGCCTGGCGGTTCGGGCGGCAGCGCGCCTGTGCAGGAAAAGCCCAGGGCCTATGATTCGCAGACGGTCGAGGTGGCAGGCATTACCTATGAGTCGGTGGCTCACGGTACGTTCTATCGCGGCGATGCCAAGCTGCAGGACGGCTTTTACCTGCACATCAAGATCACCAACAACAACACAAAGAACAGGACGTTCAGTTCCTTTAACGTGCATGCTGCCCAGGGCGATCTTGAGGCAGGCGACCCGTTGTTTACTTCCGGCAAGGCGGCCGTGCTCGACTACGTTGCAAGCGAGGCTCCCGATGAGCTGCACGAGGGCATCGACCTTTCCGAGAGGCCAGATATCGGCCCGGGCGAGACCGTTGAGTACGTGTATTTCTGGGCGCCCAAGACGGCGTACTACGGGCCCATCACTGTCGAGTTCGTAGACGCTTATGCCCCCGCCAAGAATCATGAGGCCATGCACTTTGACACCACGGGATGCGAGACCAAGGAGTTCAAGGCGGCCGGCGGCGTGGCCGATTCTGGCGAGAAGGCAGATTTAACGGGCATCGACTGCGCATCGTACAGCATCGAGGCCGCCGATGGGTACACGCTGGATTCGTCCGACGAAGAGCGCGAAAAGGCAAACTTCTTCCACGACGAGACTGGAGGACGCCTGAACATCAGCATCTTCCCGCGCTCGCCGGAGGAAGAGGTTGCAAGCCTAGAGCAGGTCTACGAAGGCAAGGAGACAACAACCGACCAGGTCGAGTACAACGGCATAACGTGGCTGCGCTTTACCGGTCCCGACAACGGCCATACGCTGTTTGCGACGGCTCCCGCGACGGGCGAGACCGTCCGCGTGTCGATTGGCTGGAAGATCGATTGGGACGCCGCCGCGCCCATGATGGAGGCATTGAAGCTCAAGTAGCGGGTTGCGATTCCCATGTCAGGCGACTCAGGGCTGGCTCCGAGTTATCGGGGCCAGCCCCTTTTGGTGTTCGATGAGCCGAGTCGGCGTCTCTCACAAAAGTAACTAGGAGCTAGCGAGACCTATCCGAATTGACCTCATTGGCGGTGTCTTTTTCGAGCGCCGTGCGGCGGG
>CALLSB010000033.1:0-15078 GCA_938014225.1 uncultured Collinsella sp.
CGCCAGGTGAGTTACGACAATCACCTGATGCGTGGCGGCGAGATCTGCCAACACGCTCGCGAGGGCACGTGCGGTAGAGCCGCCGACACCGGCATCAACCTCGTCGAACACCAGTGTATCCACGCCATCCGCGTTGCCGAGGACAACCTTGCTCGCCAGCATGACGCGGCTCAGCTCGCCGCCCGACGCAACGCGGCGCAGAGGGCGAGGCGTCAATCCGGCACCGCTGCGATACAAAAGCTCGTAGCTCGAAGGTCCCGCCGGCGTCCACTCGGCACGCGGAAGATCGCGCGACTCCCAAACGAGCTCGGCACCGCCCATCTCCAGGCGCGCCATCTGATGACCAACCTCGTGACAAAAACGCGGGGCTGCGATATTCCGAACGCGTTTAAGCGCCTTAGCAGCAGCAAAAAGCTCGCGCTCGGCGCTCCCAAGCGCCTCGCGAGCTTTCTTGATCTGCGCATCACCATCGTCTACCAGCGACAACAGCTCTTGCGAGCGGTCACGCATGGCAAAGACATCGTCCATGGTGGGCCCCCACTGACGCAGCAGGCCCTTAAGATCGGAATAACGCTCGCGCATACGAGACAGCTCGCGCGGATCGAAGGCGACCCCATCGCGATAGGCGCGCAGCTCGTTGGCACAATCCTCAAGCGAGATGCAGGCATCCGAAAGTGCATCGGCGATGTCGCCCAGCTTTCGATCGACGGTAGCCATGCGGGAAAGCTCCGCCACGGCACTGTTCACGGCATCGAGCGCTCCCCCTTCGGCCGCAAGCGACGCATGGGCATCGTTGGCCGTGGCCACCAACACCTCGGCATGCTCGGAGCGCGGCAGCAGCTCCTCGAGCTCCTCGTACTCACCCGGTTTGGGGTCAACCTCGGCGATGCGCTCCAGGGCGAAGCGCGCCTCCTCGACGCGACTCCCCTGCGCACGCGAGGCCTCCTCGACGCGACGGACCTCCTTAGCAGCCGCGCGCGAGGCTTTAAAGCAAGCACGGTACTTTTCCAGCGCCTCGAGCGCAGAGCGACCAGCCCAGGCATCCACCATGGCAACATGATGCGCCGGGTCGAGGAGGCGCTGGTGCTCGTGCTGGCCGCATAGATCCATCATCACGCCGACGCGCTCCGAAAGTTCGCGAACGCTGGCGATGCGGCCGTCAATTTTTACGCGGCTGCGGCCCTCGGCAGAAAGGCTGCGCTGCACGGTGAAACCCTCCGTATCGTGCGGCCCGTCAAACAGACGCGCCTCGACGCTGGCAAGCGTCTCGCCCTCGCGCACCGTCGACGAATCCGCGCGCTCGCCCAAAATGAGCTTGAGCGCCGAGAGCAGCGCGGTCTTACCGGCGCCGGTTTCTCCGGTCAGAACCGTAAGGCCCGCGCTTGGAACCAACGTCGCCTCACGAATAAGTGCAATGTTGGAAACCTGCAGTTCATCGATCATGACGCACTCCGTAGAACACGCGGCTCACCGAGTTATAGAAGCTCTCGGGGCCGTAATCCAGCAGCAGCACATCACCGGGACCGCGACGCACGGCCACGCTCTCAACCGTGCCATCGCAGGTAATAAACTGTCCATCGATGGCAATCGCCGGCACACTCGGACGATCGTCTGACATAAAGATTTCGACGACATCGCTCGGCGAGGTCAAAAAGGCGCGAGCCTGAATGGTATGCGGAGCGATGGGCACACAGACCATGCCCGTGTAATCGGGGCTGACGATAGGGCCGCCGGCGGAAAGCGCGTAGCCGGTGGAGCCAGTCGCCGTCGAAACGACGACGCCGTCACCGCGCAGGCGGTCGATATGATGGCCGGACACCGTGATGTCGAATTCGACCATATCGGACAGGGGCCCGCGCGTAAGCGCCATATCGTTGAGGGCAAACGTGCGCACGACGTCCTTCGTACCGTCTTCGCGTACCGAGACGATATCGGCGGCGATGGTGGCGCGGCGACTCACATGGAGCTCGCCGGACAGGGCATCGCTCACGACCTGCAAAATGTCGCGCTCCTCGGGGCTCGCGGCCGTCAAAAACCCCAAATGCCCATAGGAAAGACCCAAAATGGGAATCTCGCGGTAGTTGAGGATGCGGGCGGCGCGCAGCAGTGTACCGTCGCCGCCGAGCGTAATGACCAGGTCGGCATCGTCAACATCGGGCGCGCTCTGGATCTTGGAACGCTGGTCGGCAGCCCATGCGACCTCGTAGCCCTGGCGCGAAAGCCAAAGCTCGAGCATCAGGCCGCTCTCGACCGCTTCTTGCTTGTAGAAATTGGGAACCAGAAAGACCTTCATAGCGTTGCAGCTTTCTCGCTCAAAACCGATACCTGGGATTGCAGCTTATCATCGGTGCGTTCGCCGGGGGCGAACCTCGTGCCGTACAGGAAAAACTCGACGTTGCCCTTGGCGCCATGGATGGGCGACACGCACACGTCGAGCGGGAACAGGCCCTTGGCAGCAAAGAGTTCAATCGCCGCCACGAGCGTATCGCGGCGGACGGTGGGGTCGGACACGATGCCGCCCTCGCCCACCAGCGCAGCCGGCGCCTCAAACTGCGGCTTTACCAGCGTGCAAAACGAACCCGAAGGCTTCAGGCACGCCAGCACGGCGTCTATGACATTCGCGATACTCGTAAACGACACATCGCACACGGCCAGGTCGATAGCGCCGCCGTAGCCGAGCTCTGGCAACTGCGTCACATTCGTGCGCTCGTGGAGCGTCACGCGATCGTCTTGGCGCAGCGACCAATCAAACTGAGCGCGACCCACATCGACCGAGACAACGGTCGCGGCGCCGCGCTTGAGCAGGCAATCGGTAAAGCCGCCCGTGGAGCATCCCACATCGAGGCAGGCAAGGCCCGTGGGATCGATACAAAACGCATCGAGCGCGCCCTCGAGCTTGAGCCCGCCGCGCCCAACGTAGGGAATACGACCCTTCACGTGCAACGGCAGGCCCGGCATCACCTTGAGCCCCGGAGAGGTCAAACGCTCACCGCCGCTCGAAACCAAGCCGGCCATAAGAGTGCGAAGGGCATCCGCGCGATCGGCGCAGATGCCCTGTGAAATCAGTTCGTCATCGAGACGCACACGTTTCATGAATGCCATCAACCATTCGTATCCGGAGACGCGGCCTGGCTATCCTGGGATTCGTTTGCCGCATCCTCATCGTATTCCTGCTCGAGCTTATCTGCCTCACGAGGTGTCAGCTCAAACTTGTCGACCATATCGACCGCACGGGAGCCCAGCTCAATCGCCTCGTCAAACAGATCGAGCGAACGCTCCAGGGACGTATCCTTGGAGCGAACGGTCGCGATAATCTGGTCCAAGCGGTCCGAGATCTCGTCGAAGTTGCGGACGGAACCCTCTGGCATGGCTACTCCTTGACGGTACCGGTCTCGGCCTCGACGACCTCGGCATCCTCGTCGAGAACGCCGGCCGCAGCCTGAGCGGCGGCAACCTTGGCGGCAGCCTCGGCAGCCTGGGCCTCCTCGCGGGCACGGTCCTCGGCCAGCAGCTCCTGATAGAGGTCCTCGCCCGGCAGCTCCTCGCTACGAGCGATCTTGCCCAGCACGCCGTTGACAAACGACGCGGACTGGTCGGTGCCATAGGCCTTGGCAAGCTCGACTGCCTCGTTGATCACGATGGCGTCCGAGACCTCCTCGTCGGTGAGGAAGCGCATCTCATAGACGGCGATGCGCAGCAGATTGCGGTCGGCACCGGGCATGCGCATAAGATCCCAGTTCTTGGCGACGGAGCGAAGGGCGCAGTCGATACGGTCGATGTGCTCGTAGGCACCGCGGCACAGCTCCAGCGCATAGGGGTCGAGGGGACCCTTCGAGATCAGGAAATCGCCCTCGAGGACGCGCTCGAGCGGGCTGTCCGTGGCCTCGGCCTGAAACAGCAGCTGCAGCGCCTGACTGCGGGCAAGCGTACGCCCGCGATAAACCTTAAGGCTCAAAGGTTACTCCTTGGGGAAAACGAGGCCATCGATGCAAACGTCAACGCGCTCGACCTCGACGCCCACCTGGGCGTCGATGGCGGCAACCACGGCGGCGCGGACAGCCTCGGCGAGTTTCTTGAACGGATAGCCAAAGAACACCACGACGCGCACGGTAAGCGCGAGTTTGTCGCCGATGACCTCGGCCTCGACCGCCGGCTCGGAAGCCGGGGCCTTGGACGAAAGCATCATGGAGACAAGGTTGGTGGCAAGGTCCTTGACGCCCACGGAGGCGATGCCCTCGACATCCGTGACGGCGCGCGAGACGATGGCGGTCAGAACATCGGGCGAAATGCCGATGCCGTCAATCTTGATTTCCTGGGGCATGAGTCCTCCTAGAAGAGTTGGTTGCTAGACGCGGGAGACGAACTTGCCGTCGCGGGTGTCAACCTTAATGACCTCGCCCTCGTTGAGGTACATGGGGACCTGGATGACGGCGCCGGTGTCGATGGTGGCCGGCTTGGTGGAACCCTGAACGGTGTCGCCCTTGAAGCCCGGGTCGGTCTGGACGATGGTGGTCTCGATGAACATCGGCGGGGTCACGCCCATGAGCTCGTCGTCGGCGAAGAGAAGCTGGCAGGTGTCGTTCTCGCGCAGCCACTTGGCGTTCTCGCCCACCATATCCTCGGGAACGGGAACCTGCTCGTAAGACTCGTTGTCCATGAAGATGTAGTCGGCGCCATCGTTGTAGAGGTACTGGAACTCACGGGTGGTGAGCATGACGCTCTCGAACTTGGTGCCGGCGTTGCAGGTGTTCTCGACAACGCGGCCGCTCTTGATGTCGCGGGTCTTGTAGCGCACGAAAGCACCGCCCTTGCCCGGCTTGACGTGCTGGAACTCGACGATGGTGTAGACCTTGTCCTTAATGCGGAGACCGAGGCCGTTCTTGAAGTCGGCGGTAGAGATAGTAGGCATAGCGACCTTTCTTGTTATTAGCGAGACGCACAAGCGTCCAAATTACATACGAGCGAAATTATACACTTGCAGGCGGCGCCTACGGCGTGCGCATAAAAAGAGAACGCGGGGCGCCCGAATCATTTCGGACGCCCCGCCCCCAAAAAACCCAACGGGATGGTTTAGCAATCGATAATGTGCAGGTCGTGGGGGGTCTTGGTGAAGGGCTCATAGCCGTTCTCGGTAACGACGCCGTAGTCCTCCAGGCGCACGCCGCCCACGCCGGGCAGGTACACGCCGGGCTCCATAGTGATAACCGAGCCGACCTCGATGATGTTCTTGTTGCGGTTGAAGTTGGGCAGCTCGTGGATGTCGATGCCCACGCCGTGGCCCAGACCATGGTTGTAGTAATCGCCATAGCCGGCATCGCCGATGATCTTCTTGGAAAGCTTGAAAATGTCGTTGCCCTCGACGCCCGGATGGATGGCGGCGACGCACTCCTCGTGCGTGCGGCGCACGAGCGCGTACAGGTCGAGCTGCTCCTGGGTGGGCTCGCCCATCACGACGGTACGAGTCATGTCGGAGCGGTAGTCGCAGTAGCCCGCACCGTAGTCCATCAGGACAAAGTCGCCCTTCTCGATCACACGGTCGCTCGGGACGGCATGCGGGTTGGCGGTATTAGGACCGCTCGCCACGATGGAGCCGAAGGCCAGGCTGTCGGCACCGTTGGCGAACATAAAGTTCTCAAGCTCGTTGCGAACCTGCTTCTCGGTCATACCGGGCTTAATAAAGCCGAGCATGTGCTGGAAGGCAGCATCGGTGATCGACTGCGCGTGACGCATGAGCTCAATCTCCTCGGCATCCTTGATGGCACGCATCTTGCGGATGTCGTCGTGCATCAGCGGCAGCATGCAGGCGACGGAGCGGTCCTCCAGACCACGCTGGATACCCTGGTAAAAGTTAATCTGCATGTCATCCTCGACGGCGCAGACGCGGCACTTGTTGGCCGCAATCTTGCCGGCGACCCAGCCGGGGATGGTGCCCTCGTCCATGTCGTAGACCCAAGGGCTGCCGGCGGGCGTGTTCTCCTCAAAGCTGTTGAGATAGCGCGAGTCGGTGTGGAACAGGCACTGGTCGGCCGTAATAAACGCGGCATGCGGGAACTCGAAGGTGTAGTCGAAGACGCCCTTCACGCCCGTGAGCCAACGGAGATTGGCCTCGTCGCGCACGACGATGGCGTCGTAGCCGCGCTCGGCCATCAGGGCACGGACACGCTCGATACGACCGGCAGGACCGGCAGCAAACTCAAACATGCAGATTCCTTTCTTGATGTCCTCAATAAAAGCGGGATGGACTCAATCAGCGCACGGAACCGTAAACGATTCGCAACCGATTAAAACCCGTCCCTCAAAATGATACGAAAGACGATGGATGTCAATAAAATTAGAGAAGTTCCCTGCGAGAAGCCAGATACGCCTGCGCATGGCGCTCGAGTACATCGTCGTCCACGGCGTTAAGACGAATGGCGCCAAGTGCCGCAGGCAGCGGCAGCATCGTACGATTGGAGCGAGCGAACTGCTGCTTGCGGAACTCCTCGATAAACGCGGTGGGCTCCAGGTCGAAGCCAAGCTCCTCGATGCCAAAGTCCTCCAGGCAGTCATCGACCTCAAACACGTAGTCGATATCGAAGTCGCAGGCATCATGTGCTAGGCGCGCCTCAAAGCGCATACCCTCGGAAAGGAGCTGGTATGCGGGGACGTGCGCCGCGGCATCGCCCAGGCAGGCGCGAAGGGTGCGCTCCCCCGTCTTGCCAAAATCGAGCGCATGGCGAGCGCTGGGGTTCGTGGCCATCAGTACGTCCTTACGGGCAGTCTGAGACCATTGAACGGTATTGACGAGCGCGACCTCCTCGCCCGCGAGAATCTCGGGGACGGTCTCAGTAAACTGATTCCAGCGGGACTTACTGCTCGAAAGCATGGTGCCAACAAGCACCACAAAGCCGAGCTTGAGGTCCTCGGGGTCCGCCTCACGAACAAGGTCGAGGTCACACACGACCAAGCCCGGTTCGGGACGGAACGCGATAGCGGGAAGCGCATTGGCCGACGAGGCGACGAGCGGCTTCATGGTCGTCGCGACCGTGAGCATGGCGTCAAAGGTCGTCGGCAACAGCGCGCACTCGGTTCGGCCGCACCACTGGTTGGCGCACCAGCTAACAACCGAGCAGGTTGCGGCATCGCCAACGGCGACAACCAGATCGTCGCAGGTAACGCCGTTGGCAGACAGGGTGCCAAAGATAGCATCAGCATCGGCCAGCGTGGCACCAGCAGGCGAAACCTCAAGGACTAGCAGCGACACGGCAAAACCGGCGTCGACCAGCGCATGCTCGACGACTTCACCAAAACGCTCAGATGTGGCGGTGTTCCAAACGACCATCGCGCGCTTAGGCTTGCCCACGGCCGAGGCAAACATACGCGACAGTTCATCGAACGCGCCCAATCCGACGCGGACATCGACGCTGCGGTTTTGGAAATTGATCAGTTGACGGCGAATCATAGCAGTCCACGCTCCAAAAGCATCTCGGCACAAACATAGGAAACGTCCTCAAAGGACTTATTGCGAATATCGAGGGTAAGATCGGCAGCTTGGCGATACAGCGGACGTCGATGCTCGAACAAGCGCGCCGCATGCTCAGGCGAGCGGAAATCGGGGCGCGTGTCGGAGCGGCGGATCTGGCGCATCGAGTCCTCAAAGTCACCCTCGAGGTACACGCAGGTACCCATCAGGTGCATGAGCTCGATATTGACCGGCGTCTCGACAATGCCACCACCGCACGAAACCAGCAGGCTGCGCTCGCTTTGGAGCGAACGGAGCGCCGAGGTTTCGAGCTCACGAAAACGCTCCTCTCCCTCGGTCTCAAAAATCTCGGTTACCGATTTTCCACAACGACGCACGACCAGGCGGTCGGTATCGATAAACCGACGCTTAAACATGGTGCCCACGTTGCGCGCGAGCGTCGATTTACCCGCACCCAAAAACCCGATAAAGAAGATATGGTCGCAGCCGTGCTTGGTGTGCTGGGACATGACGAAACCTATTCCTCGCAGGGAAGGTCGCGCAGGGCCCGGCGCTCAAAGATACGGAAGATTTGCGTATACCACAGGTCCTGCGTGGCCTGCGGCTTTACCAAGATCGTGTCGACACCGGCAAAGTTGCCGCTCCACACGTCCGTGTACAGCTGGTCACCGATCAGCACGGCCTCGTCGGTCGTGGCGCCCAAGCGCTTAAGACCGGCCCTGAGAGCAAACGGCGCGGGCTTCATGGCATGGCTGATGGCCTCGAGCCCCAGCTCGCGTGCGGAGCTCATGACCTGGTCGCGATGCCAGTTGTTCGACACCATGCACAGCTTAAAGCCCTTGGAGCGAGCGGCGTCGAGCCAAGCCAAGACGGCAGTGGGAACCTGCTCGGTATCACGCGGCACCAGGGTATTATCGCGGTCGAGCAAAATGGCGCGCTTGCCGTCGGCCCAAAGGGTATCGAGGTCGATGCGGTCGACCGAGGCAACATATCGTTTGGGGCTGAAAATCCTCATGTTTAATTCCAAGACTGTTGGTGCTCTTCGTAGGTCTGCGAGAAATACTCCTCGTCCTGCGTAATGTAGAAATACAGGTCATCGGAGTCGGTGGGCTCAAGGGTGGCCTTAAGCGCCTCGAGCGACGGAGAGCAGATGGGCGTGGGCGGCAGCCCCTCATGCTTATAGGTGTTGTACGGACTATCGCTCTGCAGGTCGTCGGCGGTAACCTCGCCGCCGGTGACATACATCATGGTCGCATCGCTATTGAGGTAACGCAGGCCATCGAGCTTCCCCGCCAGACGGTTATAGAAAACCGATGCCACGTGCGCGCGCTGATCGGCATTGAGGCCCTCGCGCTCGACGATCGAGGCAAGGTTAACGATGTCGTAATCGGACATATCCACGCCGTAGCGCTCTTTGATCTTGGCCTCGCAACCGGCAAAATCAAGCGTCTTGTACTCGGTGTTAAACTGATCGAGCATGGCGCGAATGACATCATCGGCGCTCGGTTTCTTGCCCAGCGAATAGGTCTTGGGGAACAGGAAACCCTCGAGCGAATCGTTCGCAGCGCCTTTGAGGAACGGATAGTCGTTCACATAATTGCTGGCCTTCGCCTGGTTGAGGAAGTCCTCTTTGGAGATGCTGTCGTACGCCTGGGCCACGCGGTCGGCAACCTGGTCGACCGTCAGTCCCTCAGGGATTGTCAGTGCATCGGAGCCGGCATTGGGCCCCTCCATAAGCTGCTGGACGACCTTGGTCGCATCCATCAGCGTCGTGAAAGAGTACGTGCCAGGTTTAAGCGACATATCCGCGTTGAGCTTTTTGACCGCCGCGTAGTAATCCTTGGGATTCTCGACAATATGGTTCTCGGAGAGAATCGTGGCGATCGCGTCGCCCGAGGCGCCCTCGGGAATCGTAACAGTAACCTGCTGGCCAGCGGTGACGTTTGCGTCCTCCCCGCCAAGCAAGCCCTTGACGGCCGGTACGGCGAAGAAGGCAATGGCGGCGAGAACGATCACCGCAACCACAGCGCCGATAATCATAGACACCGGCGAGCTTTTCTTTTGGGTGCCGCGTCGAGCATGCGTGTTATAGCTCGAACGCGCGGCCGGAGCAACGCCATGCGAGCCGCGTGCATGATGCGCGTGCGATTGAGGGGCCTGCGCGCGCTGGGTAGGTGTCTGCTGCTTAAAGCGGGCGCCGCCTGCGGGCTGGGCCGCGCGGGCGGCGGGCTGTTGAGCAGCACGCTGAGTAGGCTGAGCCGAACGCTGCGTCGGCTGCGCCGGGCGCTGACCAGGCTGAGCAGGACGCGGCGCGGGCTGCCGTGTACGATTCTGCTGGCGCGGATCGGAAGCGCTAGACATGCTGAACCTCCTCGTTTTTACGATCGAGCCATGTCTGCAAGAACAGGCTGGCGGCGATCATGTCGATCTTGCCCCTCATCTGCTTTTCGTTGAGTCCCTGCTCGCGCAGGATACGCTTGGCCTCTTGCGAAGACAGGCGCTCGTCCTCAAACTCCAGCGGAAGATCGAGCTCGTCGGCGATCTTTTGCGCCACGGCGGCAACGCGCTCAGCCTGGGGGCCGGGCTCGCCGGCCATGGTCAGGGGACGTCCGCTTACCAGGATGTCGGGCTCATAGTCCTCGACCAGGTAGCGAAACGTCTTGGCCATACCGGTGACCTCCGCGGCCGGGAGCACCTTGACGGGCATCGCCATCTTGCCATCACGGCTCGAGACGGCGATGCCGATTCTGGTCTCCCCTATGTCCAGCGCGAGCGCGACCACAGCGACTACTTAGGCGCCGAGCGCGGTCTTGGCGGCCGCGAGGGCATCGGCGATACCGGCAGCGTTCTTGCCACCGGCCTGGGCCATGTTGGGACGGCCGCCACCGCGACCGTCGACCAGACCCGCAATCTGCTTAATCACGTTACCGGCGTGGAAACCGGCCTTCACGGCGTCATCGGAGCCGGCGGCAAGCAGGGCCGGAGTGCCCTTCTCGGTCACGCTGGCAACGACGCAGGCGACAGGGCCAGCGACCTTCTGGTGCACGGTATCCCAGACGTTGCGCAGGTCAGCAGCCTCAAGGCCCTGGAGCTCAGCGACGACGAGCTTATAGCCGTCGAGCTCGACGGCACCCTCGATGGCGCTGGAAATCGCATCGGAGGAGCCACCAGTCAGCGCCTTCTTGAGCTTGTTAGACGTCTCGCGCAGCTCTGCCTGCAGGTTCTCCACGCGGGCGGGAACCTCGTCCACGCGGCACTTGAGAGCAGCGGCAGCGGCGTCAACGAGTGCCAGGCGGTCGGCCATGTAATCGAGAGCGCCCTTGGAGGTCACGGCCTCGATTCGGCGGACGTTCGAACCCGTGGAGGACTCAGAAATAATCTTGAAAAGGCCGATCTCGGCGGTATTGGCGGCATGAGTGCCACCGCAGAGCTCGCGAGAGAACGGCTGGTCCTCGGCGCCCACGGAAACGACGCGGACGACGTCGCCATACTTCTCGCCAAACAGGGCGACGGCGCCGGCGGCCTTGGCCTCGTCGATGCCCATGACGCGGGTCACGACCGGCTTAGATGCGAAGATCTGCTGGTTGACCAAGTCCTCAACAGCCTTGAGCTGCTCGGAGGACAGGGCCTCAAAGTGCGTGAAGTCAAAGCGCAGGTGCTCGGGCGTCACCAGCGAGCCAGCCTGGGAGACATGCTCGCCCAGGACCTGCTTAAGGGCGGCGTCGAGCAGGTGCGTGGCGGTGTGGTTGCGGCGCAGGAATCCACGGCGCTCGGCGTCGAGCGCGGCGGTCACGGTTGAACCGACGGTCAGCGTGCCCTCGGCAATGTGGGCGACGTGGGCATACAGGCCGTTGTGGTTCTTTGTATCGGAAACGACCAGCGAAACGCCCTCGGCGGAAAGCTCACCGGCGTCACCCTGCTGACCGCCCATCTCGGCATAGAACGGGGTACGATCGAGCACAACCTCGACATCCTCGCCGGTGGCAGCGGACTTGACGGACTCGCCGTTGCGCACAATAGCGACAACCTTGGCGCCCTCGATCACATCGTTGTCATAGCCGTCGAACTCAGTCGCAGCGACCTTGTCGGAAAGCTCAACCCACACGTCATTGAAGCTGCCCCATGCGTCGCCCTTAGCATTGGCGCGAGCGCGGGCCTTCTGATCCTCCATGCAGGCGGTAAAGCCGTCCATGTCGACATCGTGGCCAGCGGCGCCGGCGATCTCGACGGTCAGGTCGATGGGGAAACCAAAGGTGTCGTGCAGCTTAAAGGCAACATCGCCCGGAAGCACGGCGCCCTCGGCAAGCGCTGCCAGAGCCTCGTCCAGGTAAACGCGGCCGTTGTCGAGCGTCGTGGAGAAGCGCTCCTCCTCGGAGGCGACGATACCCTTGACGAGCGCAACGTTTTTGAGCAGCTCGGGGTAGGCCTCGCCCATCTGAGCGTTGACCTCGTCGATGAACTTGGTCAGGAAGGCGCCCTCGATGCCCAGCAGGCGACCATGGAACACGGCACGACGGAGCAGGCGGCGAAGGACGTACTCGCGACCCTCGTTACCGGGGAGGATGCCGTCAGAGATCATGAAGTCGACGGCACGGGAGTGATCGGCGATGATGCGCAGGGAGCGGCTGGCGCCGGAGTAATCGTCGGCGTCATAGGTCTTGCCGCTGATCTCCTCTCCGAGTTTGATGAGGTGCTGCATCAGATCGCCGTCGTAGTTAGCGGTCTTGTGCTGCATGATGGCGGCCATGCGCTCCAGGCCCATACCCGTATCGAGGTTGCGGTGCGGCAGCTCCGGCATGGAGCCGTCCTCCTGGCGGTCGTACTGGGTAAAGACGAGGTTCCAGAACTCCAGGAAGCGGTCGCAGTCGCAGCCGGGCTTGCAGTCGGGGCTGCCGCAGCCGACCTCCTCGCCCATGTCAAAGTAGATCTCGGAGCACGGACCGCAGGGACCGGTGGGGCCAGCGGCCCAGAAGTTGTCGTCCTCGCCCAGACGCGAAATGTGATCCTCGGCAACGCCCAGGGAGCGCCACACGTCATGGGTCTCGTCGTCCTCGGTAAAGACGGTGAAGTACAGGCGGTCGAGCGGCAGCTTGAACTCCTTGGTGATGAGCTCAAAGGCCCAAGCGCAGGCCTGCTGCTTGGAGACGCCGCCAAAGGAGAAGTCGCCGAGCATCTCAAAGAAGGACAGGTGACGGCCGTCCTCGCCGATGCAGTCGATGTCGTTGGTGCGGACGCACTTCTGGCAGGAGATCGCGCCAATCTCCTTCATGGTCTTCTTGCCCTGGTAGTACTCCTTAAACTGGTTCATGCCGGCGTTGGCGAGCAGCAGCGAGGGGTCATCAGGAACAAGGGACGAAGAAGGATAGAGCTTAAGACCGCGCTCCTCAAAGAAGTTGAGGAACTTGGAGCGGATCTCGGCCGTAGTCATTGACGGGTAGTCAGCACTCATAGAGGGAATCTCCTCGGTTTCACATCGAAACAGTTCAAACGTAACGATATTACCATCCCACCGCGCAAGTGCAAAAAAGAGGGCCGCCAAACAGCGACCCTCCAGCGAAAGTGCACGTTATGTAGGACTGTGCGATCCTTTGAAAAAGGCTACTATAGAATTACAAATAAGAGTCACCCGGAAGGAGCGATCGATGAAAAGTAAACGGTTTGTCCTGAATGCACTTCTGGTTGTAGCACTTTTAGCGCTCTTGGCCTTCTCATGCTGGTACGCAAACCAACCAGCATTTGGCTACGTATTGTATGCAGTAATGTCCGGCGATAAGGCTTATTACACTCTACGCGCAATTGACGTTCTCTTTTTCTATGTAGCCGGCCCCTTATCAATCGCTTTGCTCGCGTTTCTTGTCATTTACAACTTCAAGAAACGTTAATAGGACCTATTTAGAATCCAAATCGTCCATGGAGCCGTCGATGCCGGTTTTGGTGTCGTCGTCAGAGTTGGAGTCATCGTCCTTGGCGAAGGGATTCTTGAAAAAGCCCGTCGCATCGGGCTGCAGGCCCGAGAGCTTGATCCAGGGATTCTCGAGCTCGGGCTTGGGCATCGCCTGGGCCTCGGGCGCGGTCTCGTTGCCAATGAGCTCGGATTCATAGATGAACGTATCGTCTCCAAGGGCGTCATAGGCGGCGACCGGGTTGCCCTCGGCATCGCGGTACGGCGTGCCCTTAAACACGGCGCCGTCGTATGCCACGAGCTGACGGCCGGTCTCGTTCTCAAAGTAGTAGACGAAGATGCCCTTGAGGGCCGCGCACAGCGGGATGGCGATGACCATGCCGATGGGACCCATGAGCGCCGAACCAATAACGAGGGCCGTCAGGCTCATGATGGGATGCACCTGCACCGAACTCTGCATGACCTTGGGGGAAATGAAGTTATCGGTGACGTTTTGAGCCACCATGGTCACAACGAGCGTCCACAACGCCAGCATGGGGCTGAACATAAAGCCGAGCACCGTGGCAATCGCCGCGCTTACCCAGGGACCGACAACCGGGACCAAGTGCATGATGCCGGTAAAGATGGCCATGAGCGCCGCGTAGGGATGGCCAATGAGCGTAAAGCCGATAAAGGCGAGGATGCCACCGCAGATGGACGTCACGACCATGCCGCGCATATAACCGCCGACCGAGCGCGAAAGAATCGCGACCATAAAGCGGTACGAGGTCTCTTTTTCCTGTCCGATGATGGTGCAGACCTCGTGGTGCATACGGGGATAGTCGCAGGCCAACCAATAGGCAAGCACCAAACCTAGGAAGATTACGAACAGCTGCGAGGCCGTGTTGGTAATAAGCGGGAATACACCGCGACCAAGCTCGGCAGCGATTTGTGAGACATACTTGGACGCCACAGTAACCAGCGAGGACAGATTATCGTCCAGGTACTCCTTGAGCGGCGTGTTGTTGAGCGTCTTGGCGTGCGAGATCAACTCGTTGAGATCGCCGCCCGCAACTCGAAGCTGCTCAGGCAGACGGCTCAGGACTTCCATGATCTGGCCAAAGAGAATCGGCGACAAGATGCAGACAACACCAACGAGCACGGCAACGACCGCGATCAGCGCGATGAGCGAACCAATGCCACGGTTGACACCGTGATGCTCGAGCCAGTTGGTGATCGGCGACATCACAAAAGCGATGATGGAACCGACAGCGAGAAACTCGATAACCGGCGCCAGGATACCCATAAGGTTAAAGATGACGGCAGCGATGACAATGCAGCCGACGACGGCCCAAATGCGAAGCGTCAGAATACGGGTATCGCGCAGCGTGCGGTCGGTTTGTTGGGTGTGCTCACTCATGAACGAACCATCACTCCGTCGGGATCGATCTTGTCCTGAATCTTCTTAAGAGTACGGCGCAGCAGGCGCGAGACCTGCACCTGCGAAATGCCCAGCTTCTTGGCGATCTCGATCTGGGTCATGCCCTTCACAAAGCGTAGCTCGATAACCTCGCGCTCGCGCGGCGAGAAATCGCGAATAGCTTCTTCAATCACTAGGCGGTCATCGGTAAAGTCGAGCTCGTTGTCGTCGTCGGCGTAGCGGTCGAGAATCGAGGGGGCATCGTCGGAATCGGACGCGCCAGGAGCCTCGATGGGCACCGAGGTATATGCCGAA
>CALLSB010000034.1:0-22646 GCA_938014225.1 uncultured Collinsella sp.
TACCATGACCAGCGCGAAGAAGATCTACCTCGCCGTGGCGGGCGGGCTCGTTGCCGCGGGTGTTGTCCTCGCGGGCATTGGCTTTATCGCTTCGGGCTTCGACCCGGCCGTGTTCACAACCCAAATCGACACGCGCGACAGCACCATCGTGCTCGGCGGCGTCGAGGTGGACGACCCGATGGGCCTCCCCCTCATCGAGCAGCTCGCCAATCTGGGCGAGATCGACACCTCCGGCGTCGCGGATCCCGCCGCGCCCTAGGCGCAGCGAGCCCGGGCGCTCTGCCCGCCAAGCTGCGTAAGCCGGCGAAACCCGAACCTCAACCTCTACGCAACTGGCCCCAAGCCTGCGCCGATTCGCTCTCAGCGCCGCGCGGGGGCCCGTGACGCATGCCCAAAAAGGTACGAGGAGAAAGGAACGCGATGACGACAACCACGCCCTTCCGCCTTCACGGGGCCACGCAGGACCGGAAGCGACTGGGCCGTGCGGTGGGGCTGTGCTTGGATTGGCTACACTGATATGGACAGTTCCGTGAGGGGCGCGAGAGACGGGACTCTGGGGAGATCTTCGAGGAGGAGTGTCTCGACTGGAAGCGCGGGTTCAGTGGAGCAGGAACCCAATCTCTGTCTCTCTTGCTTTTTTGATTTGTTGAGAAGCCGGCATTTGGGGGCATTTTGGATAGCGAACAGTTCAAACAAGAAGCTGAGAAAATAGAACAAAGCCTGATTGCCTTGAGAGTCGCCGAGCGCAATGCAGTGATTCCCTTCATGAACGGCGACTTTACCCAATGGGATCTATATCTGGCATCCTCCTCTGAGTATGCGATGAGACTGATAGACGGATTCATCCCCATGCTCGAGTCGAGGAATCATGTTTGCGTCGCCCAGCTTCTCCGCGCACAGGTTGGAGTCTGCCTGCGGGCATTCGCGCTATTCGCCGCCGAAGACCAGGATGACTTTCTCAAGCAGGTGTTTCAAGGTGTGCCTGTGAACAAACTGAAAGATTTCTCGGGTGAGAAGATGTCCGATAGAAGACTTCAAGACTTACTCGAGAAGTCCGATCCAAAGGTAAAAGATGTATACAAGGTGACGTCTGGATTCGTCCACTTCTCTACTGATATTCTGCCGAGCATGGGTGTGCCTGGGGAGGGCTATGAGGTCGAGTTTAATTTTGGAGCCGAGCCCAACGAGAGAAACAATGCGCCTCTCGTGGAATGCGGCAAGGCGTTCTGCCACTATGTCGACCTGCATCTCCAGATGCTTCATAAGGTGATTGCTTCGGATGAGTGGTATGCCGATCGATTCCGTATCGATTCCGATGGTCCTGCAGACGAAGCCTCGAAAAGCGAGAAGGTGTAGGTCGAACGCATTGACGCCGCCTTGACAGCATACCGATATGATAACGAATGGGAGGTTCCCTGCGAAATGTGCGCCTCTGTATATTCTCGCTAGGAAGCCCTCGACCGATAAGGCATCGTTGAGTTCAATTTGAGTTCAGCTCGGGTGCCCGAAAATCGCCCAACTCTAATAAAAGGGAGACGACGGTACACCACGTAGACGAGAGGCTATGGAAGTGCACGATTTAATTATATTGGCGCGCTAAACCGCCCCCGCCGCCCAACTTGAACTCCGCTCACGCGTGTATGGGGCTGCGAGAGGTAACGGCCTGCGGCCTCCTTTGTGTGCTCGATGATATCTTCGAGCATGCCGGGCATGGCGGAGGCATTCGCTGCAATCCAGCCGTGTTCAAGCGCCGTTTCGGATAGGAGCGAGAGGGGGCCGTCTTGCCCGTTCCCCTTGCACCCGTAAAGATGGTTGACGGTTTGGGGTCTCCCGGGTCTTTAGCTTTTACCGCGTTAGGTGCCTCATGGAAATTGTTGGAATTTAATCAGACAGACCCAGCATGTCGTTTTCCTCCATGAGGACATCGGCTAAAACCGCAACACCTATGCTTGTTTAAGCAAACCTCCTGATAGTCGTGGAGCTGCTGTAGCCCGACATGCAGGACGTCGCTCGGCTTAAACACCGGATGCCGCATCCGCGAAACGAGTTGCGGTGCACCCTGTCCCAAAAGGCTGCCAAGTCCCATGGCGTGAGCGTTGGGGTAGCCATCATTCAGCGTGGATACATCCGGAGGCGCATAGATCCAGACGATTCCAACGTTCTCGTATTTCCCGTGCAGGTAATCGAAGAGGGCAGGCGACACCATACAGTTGCCGCCGACGGTCACGACTCTGTCGGGGTTTTCTGCCGCAAGCTTCCTCTGCGCATCCTGAATCCCCGCCAGGACTTCGTCCTCGGCATAGATGCGAACTGTCTCCCATTTCTCATGTCCAAGTTTTGGGACGCGTTTCACAATGTCGAGTGGGACTCCTGGACAGTCGGATCACGTGGTGGCCCCCTTTGAGAGGGTCACGAGCATCACGGTCCCGTTCTCGGAACTTTCTTCGACCTCTATCGTGCCACCGTGAAGCGCTGCAATCTCCCAAACAAGCGCTAGCCCGAGTCCTGCACCGCCGTATGCCCTGCTGCGGGATTTGTCTAGACGAAAGAACGGCTGGAAGATGCTCTCTCGGTACTTCTTGGGTATTCCCGGGCCCTGGTCCTCGACTCGCAGGAACACGTTGCTGTCGTTGTCGCTGATGGAGACGTTGACAGTCGAGCCGGAGCGGCTGTAACGGATGGCGTTTTCGACCAGATTAAACACCAGCCGATAGAGGAGCGTATCACTTCCGATTACTAAAGCGTCTCCAGCGCAATCGAGGGTTATGTCCTTATCCTCGGCAAGTGGCGCAAGGTCGGTGAGGACCTCTTCGGACAAGGGGCCAAGTTCAACATCGTCCTCGCAAGGAACGCTGCGGAGCTCACTCATCTCGAGCAATACCTTGGTCATTCGAGACATGCGCTCGGTTTGTTCTTGTAGCAGGCCGAGCAGCTCGGCTGTTTCGGGTTGCAAACCGGAGTGCTCGGAGATGAATAGTTCAATCTGTGCTTGCATAAGAGCGAGCGGGGTGCGCAGCTCGTGTGCGGCGTTGCCGGTAAACTGACGCTGTGCAGAGAACCCTTCGCCAAGACGGGCGATCATGTCGTTGAAAGAGGCGCTGCATCGTTGTAGCTCGGTGGGCACATCTTCACTGAGTCTGATTTCGCTTAGGTTGTCAGGCTGCACACGCTCTACCTGGGCGGCAAAATCCCGTAGCGGCTTGAGCGCGTGGCCACTCGCAAAGTATGCCAGCGCGCCGCCAAGGAGTGTGACTCCAGCCGTGATGTACCAGGCTGTCGTGCCAAAAGACTCTTGTGCGTCGTTTACGACGATCGTGACCTCGTCATCGAGGGTCGCTTTCGTTGGGTCGAACGCTTGGGGCGAATCTTCGCCGGCTGCGCTAAGGGCCGAGACGTCGCTGCCGATGGCATCCATGTAGCGCATGCCCGTATAGCCGACCAGGCAGTTCGTCAGCACGCACGCAGCGCACGTGAGCAGTGCCGTCATAATCGTTATGCGCCATTGCAGCGAAAGCCCTTTCATTCTCCATCCTCCATAACGTAGCCCTCTCCAATCCGATTGCGAATCGGGTCATATCCCAAAGCGCTGCGCAACTTTTTTCGGAGCGACGAGATGTGAACGCGGGTTGCGTTGCTAAAGCTGTTCACGGTGCTATCCCAAACGTGCTCGATAAGCTCCTCTTGGCTTACCGGTCGCCCCTGATTAAGCATCAGGTATTCCAAGATTCCCGTTTCCTTGCGTGTAAGAGATAAGGCCTCGCTGCCCACGGAAGCGATGCGCGCCTTGGTGTCAAAGCTGAGTTTTCCGCAGGTTAATACTATGTCGCTTTGTGCGAAGCGCCTGAGGGTAAGGCTGCGGATCCTTGCCGCAAGTTCGTCCAGATGAAACGGCTTGGTGAGGTAATCGTTGGCGCCGGCATCGAGTCCGTCGACCTTATCGGATACTTCGCCACGCGCGGACAGAATCAGCACCTTGGTCTCGCAGTCGGTTTTCCTAAGTTCCCTGAGCACGGTCATGCCGTCGATACGGGGAAGGTTGAGGTCGAGTACCACGAGGTCAAAGACTTCGACGCCCAGCAGGTCGAGCGCCTCCTGTCCATCGTGACAGCAGTCGACGCTGTACGCCAAGTTTCGCAAACTGCGCGCGATTGCATCGCACAGTGCTCGCTCGTCTTCGACGATCAAAATACGCATAACAGTCTCCTTGCACATTCCAAATCGCGCTTAACACGGATTTTATAGTCGATATGGTCCAATGGTCGCGTAACGAAAGGAGTGGTCGTGTTGTTCAAAGCGGTAAAACCCGTGGTACAGGTCGCTTTGTTGATCGTCGGAATTGCCATGGTGTGCTTTGGCGTTATGCGTGGCGAGGCGGATGCCGTGCTGGCCAAAGCGATTAGGCTGTGCTTGGAGTGTATCGGAATTGGATAAAAGAGAAAACACTGCGTCGCATGTTTTGGCCCGATTTCGCGGATTCATTCAGGCGGCGGCGACGCTGGTCACCAATATTCACCTGCCAAACTTTGCCAAAGGCGGCATCTATCAGGGCGCGGGAAAAACAGTCTGCGTACCTGGACTTAATTGCTATTCGTGCCCCGCGGCATCGGGTGCGTGCCCCATCGGGTCGTTCCAGTCGGTGGTAGGTTCATCCAAGTTCAACTTTTCTTACTACGTCACCGGTACGCTCATTTTGCTCGGCGTGCTGCTGGGACGCTTTGTATGCGGCTTTCTGTGCCCGTTTGGCTGGCTGCAGGAGCTGCTTCACAAGATTCCCGGCAAAAAGTTCTCCACGAAAAAGCTTAAGCCGCTCACGTACATCAAGTACGTCGTGCTGCTGTTTGCTGTGGTATTGCTGCCTGTGCTGGTGGTCAACGATCTGGGGATGGGCGACCCGTTCTTTTGCAAGTACATCTGTCCACAGGGTGTGCTCGAGGGCGCCATTCCGCTGGCCATTGCCAACGCCGGCATTCGATCTGCGCTGGGGCAGCTCTTTACCTGGAAACTTGCCGTTCTCGTTGCCGTGGTAGTGCTGAGCGTTTTGTTCTATCGCCCCTTTTGCAAATGGATTTGCCCGCTCGGTGCATTCTATGCACTCATGAATAGGGTGTCCTTGTTGGGGATTCAGGTTGACGCGTGCAAATGCGTCTCGTGCGGCAAGTGTTCAAGGGTTTGTCAGATGGACGTTGATGTGGTCCGCGCGCCCAATCATGCCGAATGCATCCGGTGCGGAAAGTGCATCGGGGCCTGTCCCGTCGATGCCATCAGCTATCGCTATGGCCTGGATGTGTCGGCGGAAAAGCTCCCCTTGACCGCCGATAAAAAGTAAACAAGCTTCGACAAAACGGAGGAATGACCATGAAGCTTTCTAAGATTGCGGCCCTGTTTATGGTGCCGGTGCTGGCCTTGTGTCTTGTGGCGTGTTCGGCACCTGGTGGCAATGCGAGCGAATCTGCGAGCTCCGATCCTAAGATCGCAGAACTCACTGCGCAGAAGCCGGCCAATGCCGACGAGGCCGCCGAGTTGTATGCAAAACTCATGCAGAAGGAGAACGAGATCTTTTCGAGTGATAACGCGCTGTGGGAAAAGGTATTCAATGCGGCAAATAAAGACTCGGCAATGATTGAGGACGGCAGCAATTACGGCGATTTCTTGCTCAAGACCATCGACGGCGCCAAGGATGAGTTTACGGCGGATGAGCTTAAGACGCTCAAGGCCGGTGCACAGCAGATCAAGGAAATCGAGGACAAGCTCGAGAGCTTGGAGAAGGAGTTCCCCGGCTGTGGAAGCACGCCGAGCGCAGGCGAGAGCGTCGACGCTTCGACCGCTGGCATGACGGCTGGTGCCAATGCTTCGAGCGAGGCGACGAAGTTCCCCAGCTTTACGGGCAAGGACCTGGACGGCAACGACGTGAGCAGCGACGAGCTGTTCTCTAAGAACAAGGTTACCGTCATGAACTTCTGGTTCACCACTTGCAAGCCGTGCGTGGGTGAGTTGGGCGATCTTGAGAAACTGAATCAGGAGCTTGCCGAGAAGGGCGGCCAGGTCGTGGGCGTCAATTCCTTTACGCTCGATGGCAACAAGGGCGAGATTGCAGATGCCAAGGACGTGCTGAGCAAGAAGGGCGTGACATATAAGAACATCTGGTTCAAGTCGGATAGCGAGGCCGGTAAGTTTACGTCAAATTTGTTCTCGTTCCCGACAACGTATGTCATCGATCAGAATGGCAACATCGTAGGGGATCCAATCGTGGGAGCCATCAGCTCCGCCGAGCAGCGCGCAGCACTCGACAAGCTTATCGACCAGGCGATTGCGAATAGCGAGCAGTAAAAACCGCGTAAAGCATAGCGAGGATCGTGTGTCGCTGTGCGAAGTAGTCTGCTGCCTTTCAAGATAATCTCCACCATTTTGAGGTCCCGCTCGGGACCTCTTCTTTTGGGCACCATCCCGTTCGTTTTTTGGCGCGGTTCGTTACATTCCTCACTGGCTCCGGCAAAAATGGGGATAGAGTAGGACAAACGCGTCGAATACGAACGGCGGGGGAGAGTGGGCGAGTGCGCCCGCGTGGGAGAGGTTGCCGTCCATGTTGGAGCTCAAAGGTATTTGCAAAAGGTACGTCACGCAGTCGTTTACGCAGGTGGCGCTCGATAACGTGAGCCTGGCTTTTCGCGATAACGAGTTCGTGGCCATTCTGGGACCTTCGGGGTCGGGTAAAACTACGATGCTCAACGTTATCGGTGGGCTCGATCATTTCGATTCTGGCGACCTGCTGATCGACGGTATTTCGACCAAAGACTTTCACGATCGCGATTGGGATGCCTACCGCAACAACCGCATCGGCTTTGTGTTCCAAAGCTATAACCTCATTCCGCATCAGACCATTTTGGAAAACGTGGAGCTGGCGCTCACGCTCACGGGCGTGGGGCATGCCGAGCGTCGCCAGCGTGCGCGCGAGGCGTTGGAGAAAGTCGGCTTGGGCGAGCACGTTAACAAGCGCCCGAGCCAGCTTTCGGGCGGGCAGATGCAGCGCGTGGCCATCGCCCGCGCCCTGATTAATGATCCCGAGATTGTGCTGGCAGACGAGCCGACCGGCGCTTTGGATTCAACGACATCCGTACAGGTCATGGACCTGCTCAAGGACGTGGCGCGCGACCGCCTGGTCATCATGGTCACGCACAATCCCGAGCTGGCGTACCAGTACGCCACGCGCATTGTTAACCTGGCGGACGGCAAGATCACCGACGATTCCGACCCTTTCGATGTCGCTGACGCCACGCGCCGCGAGGCCAAGCCTACGCGCAAAACCTCGATGAGCTTTGTGACGGCGCTGGGGCTTTCTGCCCGAAACCTTATGACCAAAAAGGGCCGTACGGCCATGACTGCCTTTGCGGGCTCGATTGGCATTATCGGTATCGCGGCGATTCTGGCGCTGTCCAACGGCGTAAACGGCTACATCAAAAAGGTCGAGGAGGATACGCTCTCGAGTTACCCACTCACCATTTCCAAGCAGGATTACGACTTGTCGTCCATGATGGGCGGGCAGGGAACTGCGGATGATGGCTCGCCTGAAAACGTGGATTCGTCCGTCGACAGTGCCGGCGGCAAGGCTAAGGGAACCGATAAAATTCCCGTAGTTACGGCCGTAAAGGATATGTTTGCGAGCGTTAAGTCCAACGACATGACGAGCTTTAAGGCATGGCTCGATGCCGGCGGCGACGGCATCGACAAAGAGGTCAACGCCATTCAGTACGGCTACGGTGTATCGCCGGTTGTCTATCGTGCGGGTAAGGGCGACGAGAAGCCTGTCCGGTTGGTGCCCAACGCCATGACCGAGGCCATGAGCGGAGGCGCGAGCTCGGCGGCAACGGTGAGCATGGAATCCATGGGAACCTCGGTCTTTAACGAGATGATCGACGACCAGAGCCTGCTCGACAGTCAGTACGATGTCATCGCCGGTCATTGGCCCACGTCCGCCAACGAAGCCGTAATGGTGCTCTCGAGTCGCGGCACGGTGGGTGACTACACGCTCTACAGCATCGGCGCGCTGGATATCAATGAGCTCAACGATCTGGTAAACAGCGCTATGACGGCTGACGGTGGGGTCGAAACGCCCGAGACCGGCACCGAATTTACCTACGACGATGCGCTGTCCACGACGTTTAAGGTGCTGTCGCCGGCCGATGCCTATCGCAAAAACGAAGAGACCGGCATGTGGACTGACATGTCTGACGATGCCGACTTTATGACGGCCAAGGTTGCCGACGGTATCGACGTGCACATTGTGGGTGTGGTGCGACCTAACGAGACCGCCAACGCGAGCGCGTTGTCCCCGGGCATTGCCTACACGCATGCGCTGACTCGCCAGCTTATGGAGCGCGCCGCAAATTCGCAGATTGTGCAGGAGCAGCTTGCCCACCCCGAGACGGATGTCTTTACGGGCAAAACCTTCAACGAACTGCAAGGCGAGGCCAAGCAAGGCGTTGATCTGGGCAGCATGTTCAGTGTGGACGAGGCGGCGCTCAAGAGCGCGTTCTCGTTCGATGCCTCCGCGCTCTCGGGTGTTGCCGGCGGTATGGACCTGTCGGGTCTTGACTTGTCCGGGCTGGACATTGACCTTTCGGGCGTTGGCAAGGACATCGACTTCAGCGACATCATGGCAAAAGCGCCAACCCCAGATTTCTCGGGTATCTTTGACGGTCTGGAACTCACGCCCGAGCAAATGCAGCAGGTGGGAACACTAGCCAACCAGCTGTTTGAGGGCTTTTTGCAGTCTGATCAGTTTAAGGCGCTGTCGCCCGATAATCTTAAGGACGCGTCAAAGCTCGCCGCCGCATTCTCGACGTATCTTGAGAATGATGACACAGCCCAGCAAATCCTTGCCCAGCTAAAAGCGCTCGGCGGCGATGCCCTGGCCGAGCGCCTGCAGCAGGTGATGACCGACTATGTGCAAAAGCAGCTGGCTCCGTATCTGCAGCAGGCTATGGATCAGGTGATGAAGTCGATCAGCGAGCAGATAGCGTCGACGGTATCATCCCAGCTCAAGGCGGGCGCGGCAGGGCTCATGGGTCAGATGGCGACGCAGATGTCGTCGAGTTTTGCCAACTTGGCGGGCGCCATGCGCGTGGATGCGAGCGCCTTTGCTCATGCCATCCACTTCAACATGGACGCCGAGGACCTGAGCTCGCTCATGATGAGCTATGCGAAGGCGTCGAAGCTCACCTACGACAACAATCTGACCACGTTGGGCTATGCGGACGAGGCAGACCCCATCTCAGTCAAGATTTTCCCGCGTGACTTTGAGGCCAGGGAGCGCGTGCTCGATCACATCGACGCGTACAACAAGCAGGTCAAAGCCTCTGGCCACGATGAACAGGCAATCTCATACACCGACTACATGGGCATCATCATGGGTTCGGTGACCGACATCGTGAACACCATCAGCTTGGTGCTCATCGCATTCGTGAGTATCAGCCTGGTGGTGAGCTCCATCATGATCGGCATCATCACCTACATCAGCGTGCTGGAACGCAAAAAGGAGATTGGCATCCTGCGTGCGATCGGTGCGTCGAAGCGTAATGTGGCCAACGTATTCAATGCCGAGACCTTTATCGAGGGCCTCATTGCCGGCGTCTTTGCTGTTGTCGTCGTGGTGGCCGTGAGCTTTCCGGTTAATGCCTGGGCGCTTGCTGCCAAACAGGTCCCCAATCTGATGAGCCTGCCCGTGCAGGATGCGCTGGTACTCATCGCGATTTCGGTGCTGTTGACGGTCGTTGCCGGCCTGCTGCCTGCTCGCAGCGCATCCAAGAAGGACCCCGTCGAAGCCCTGCGCTCCGAATAATGCGACAAAGGGACAGTCCCTTTGTCACATTGAGACCCTTGCGAAAACGGGGTCTAATTACCGTTCGGCAGGTTAAGAACTCCCTCTCCCCGCTTAATGCTTGACGAAGAGTCCTCTGGTTTATATACCTATCGGTAGGCATATAGGATGTATTGCCGATAGAAATGGAGCAACCATGACTCTCACCACACCAGCCAAAAAAGATTGTCTCCGTGAAAGCGGCGCATTTGCTTGGGTCGTCGTTATTGCGCTCGGCTTAATGTCCGCCGGAACAACTGGCACATATAGCATTATTGCCGGCTCATTCGTTGCTCCAGTATGTGAAGATCTGGGCTTTGACTACACTTCTTTTTCTTTCTATTTCACCGTGATTCTTCTTGGCCTTGCGCTTGGGCTTCCGCTTTTGAGTCGCTTCATTCCAAAAGTAATCGGCAAACCATGGCATATTTGCATTGAACTCGTCCTTATTGCCGCCGGCGCCGCAATGGCGTTCTACACCGAGGTCTGGATGTTCACCGTCTCCGCCGCAGTGATCGGCATCTGCTTTTCGTTTACAACGGGCGTCTGCATGTCCGATGTCATTGACCAATGGTTCAGCAAATCGTCCGGTCTCGCCATCGGCCTCGCTTGGGGCGTTAATTCTCTCTGCACGCTGTTATTGAGTCCTGTCATTACGCTGGTCATCGAGCAGCAAGGCTGGCGTACGGGATACATCGTGCTTGCGGCCGTTTCTGCAGCTATGATTTTGCCTGCAAGCGCATTTATCATTCGCCTTAACCCCTCTGATCGCAATATGCTTCCGTACGGAGAGACCGCCTCCGAAACCCATGAGAGCTGCAGCGCCGATGAGCAGGAAGATGTCCTTTCGGGCATGGCACTCCGCGATGCCGCGAAAACGCCGTCTTTTATTCTCTGTGTCCTCTTGCTTTGCGTGGCGCAGCTCACCTGCTGCATGAACCAGCTGTTTCCAACCTATGCAAGCGAGGTCGGTTTCAATCCTATCGTAGGAAGCTTAATGGTCTCGGCAGCTTCACTCTCCGATATCTTCCTAAATCCCTTCGTGGGCAAAACATGCGACAAGCTTGGCGCTATTAAAGCAACGGTCGCATGGACAGGTGTCAGCATTCTTTCATTCCTGCTTCTTATCATTGGCGGAAGCAATGAGACCGTTTCCATCATTGCAGCTGGTGTAAACGATGTCATGTTCGCCATCGTTGGAACCGCAATGCCGATACTTCTCCTCTCGCTCTTTGGATCACGCGATTTTGGAAGGATCTATTCGATCGTTTGCTCAGCGGGCTATGTCGTCGGTGCTTTTGGAATGCCGGTCATGATGAAGGTTTACGGCATGGCAGGGTCATTCCAGGGAGTATTTATCTTCTGCATTGCCTGCAACCTTATGATTGCTGCGTTTGCTATCGTTTCCGGCTTTCTCAATAAGGCTGCTGAAAAGTAATAAGCGCCGATTGCACCGGCATAGATTGCCACGCAACAGGGGTCGACTCCAAGCCAGATTGGAGTCGACCCCTGTTTTCGTTTTAAAGGTTGCCCGCAGGCACCATGGGCGCCAACATGCGCTTCAGCTTGGCTGGTCTATTTGAACATAAGCTCGACTATTCCCGCCCAAACCGCTTTCTCATCAATATCCTCACCTTGAGCGACCGTATTGCTTGCTCCCTCCAGAACGGTATAAAGAATTTGTACGTAGAGCATTACGTCGGCGCTATCGGAAAACGCGCCAATCTCTACACCATGAAGAAGGATGTCTTTAAGCGCATCCATGGTTCGTTTGGTCGCCGTCGCTTGACGTTCCTGAACTGCAGGAATTCGATTTGCTTGAACGCTAACCTCGGCCAGCACGCGCCGGCGCTTTTCATCGCTTCGATAGCCACCTATAACTGAATTGCCGAGCTCGATAAGCGCGGCCTTGAACCCGTCCCTATCGACTATTAGCGAGTAGTCGCGCTGATAGTCAATGGTCGGAAACATGCTGTCCAAGAGCGTAGTGAAAATCTCCTCTTTTGAGGGAAAGTAGTAGTACACCGACGGCTTGGATATACCGACAAAGTCGCAAATCTTTCCGATAGACGCTTTGTCATAACCGACTTCTGCCACAAGATCGTACATTGCGTCCAATATTTTTTTTCTTGTACTCACGCTGCATTTCTCCATTGCAAATCACTTCCGCACTACCAACATTATTAAGGATGGCAACGGAACATCAATTCGTGTCCAAACATGACCACTATATACGGCGAACGGTATGTATCAGTAGGCGAGCGGCAATTATTCAAAATTATCTACCGAACGGTAGGTATAGTAGTACTATAGCAGGTGAAACCCCGCTATTGTCGCGGCCGGACAGCATCGCGGGAAACCCGACGGAAGGACCAACCATGTACGAGAACTATCGTATGCCGGGCGAGTTCGAGAAGCGCTCCAACGTCTATGTGACATGGCTTCCCGATTACATCCGTGCAGAGGGCTACGATAACCGCCAGCCCTGCGTTGACGTGATCAAGGCTCTGCTCGAGTATGGCGACGTTACGGTCAACCTCAATTGCGGCACCCCCGGCTCCTATGAGGAGGCTTGCTCGCGCCTGAAGGAGGAGGGGGTTGATCTCGATCGCATCGAGATCACGCAGTTCGAAGACTCCAACTTCTATGTCCGCGACAACGGTCCCAGCATCATGGTCGACGACAAGGGCCATTCTTATATGGTCAACCCCGCTTGGACCTATTACGGCGTGTGGGACAAGAACTCCCCGGAGTGCCAGTCCGCACGTAAGGCAGCCGTTCACATGGCGGTTGCGCTCGGTTGCTTCGATATCGTCAATTCCGAAATGGTTTCGGAGGGCGGCGACCGCGAGTTTGACGGTCACGGCACTCTGATCGCCATCGAGGACACGGAATGCCGCAAGCGTAATCCCGAGTTCACGAAAGAGGAAGTAGAGGCCGAGTATAAGCGCATCTACAACCTCAACAAGGTTATCTGGCTTCCGCAGCCTATGCTCGAGGACGACGACTATCGACTGGGCATCCTCGACGAGAAGGAAGACGGAACTCCCGTCTTTGGCATGAGCTTTGCAGCTCACATTGATGAGATGTGTCGCTTTATCACTCCGAACAAGATTCTTCTTGCCGAGGTGTCCGATGAAGAGGCAGCCTCGAGCAAGGCTGGAGCAGAGTCTCGTCGCCGCATTGAGGCAGCCTACGAGATCCTGAGCAACGAAACGGACTGGGAGGGCAAGCCCTTCGAGATCGTTCGTATGCCCACCGCCGAGCCTATTGAAGTCGTTATCGCCCCTGGCGATGAAGATTACGAGCTCTATAAGGGCTTCATCGACGAAATGGGCGGCAAGTTTATGGATGGCACCCCCTGGCCCGAGGGCCCCGTCCACTTCTACGCCGCAGCGAGCTACTGCAACTTCCTGATTTGCAACGGCGTCGTTCTTGGCCAGCGTTATTACCACGAGGGCATGAGCGAGGTCGTGAAAGAGAAGGATGAGCAGGCCAAGGCAGTTCTTGAGAGCTGCTTCCCCGATCGCAAGGTCATCATGATTGATTCCCTCGCGCTTAACCTGTCCGGCGGCGGCGTGCACTGCTGGACTAAGGACGTGGCGGCCAGTCGTTAGTGAGCCTTAGAGCCTGCGCTCTTTGGCTTAGGCGCCACATGTACCGCTCCCCGAGGGATATCCGTGTTTTCCTCGGGGACACATTCAACAATAATTTTGATAATAATTCGAAAGGAAATAGGCATGAACAACAGCCTCCGCGGTCGCGACTACATCAACATCCATGATCTCTCCTCCGAGGATTTCCGCTATCTCATCGATCTTGCCTGGAACCTTAAGGCTCAGAAGAAGTCTGGTGTCGACCAGCGCTACTTCCCCGGCAAAAACGTCCTCGCCAACTTTGAGTGGGGCTCGACCCGTACTCGTTGCGCATTCGAGACCTCCTGCAACGATTTGGGCATGGGCTTCACTTATCTGACCAACTCCCACATGGGTGACTGCGAGACCGTCAAGGACGCCATGCGCGTCTTTAACGGCATGTATGATCTCATCGTCTATCGCGCACAGAAGGACGAGCAGTTCCTCTATGACGTCGCCGACCTGGTTGACATCCCGGTCATCAATGCCCTTACTCTCGGCGATCACCCGACTCAGATGCTCGCTGACGCTCTTACGATGGAAGAGCAATGGGGCGGTTTGCGTACGAGCCGCGGCAAGAAGATGGCTTTCGTTGGCAACTGCGCCGGCGCCCCGGTGTGGTATGGCCGTCTGTGCGCTATGCTCGACATGGACTTCCTCGCCATCGGCCCCGACGACCTCCGTCATCAGATGTGCAAGGAAATGATCGAAGAGGTGGAGGCCTGCTACGCCAAGTACGCTCCCAATAGGACCTTTACCATCACCTCTGACCTCGATGCCCTGGATGGCGTTGACGTTATCGTTACCGAGGAGTGGCGCTACATCAACCCCGAGTGCGGCGAAGAGGTTCTGGATCCCGACGACTACAACTCCTGGCTGGGCGATGCCGAGTCTTTGTACCCCTATCGCGTCACCAGCGAGCTGTGCAAGCGCACCAACAATCCCGACATCTTCTGCATGCATGAGCTTCCCTCTGTCCATAACGCAGATCACCGTGTCGGCAAAATGCTCCTCGACCAGTGCAAGAACGACCTCCATCGCGAAATCATCACCGAGGGCTTTGAGATTGCCGACGAGTGCTTTGAGGCCAACGCTTCGGTCATCTTCCGTGAGGCAGAGAACCGTCAGCACACCATCAAGGCCGTTATGTGTGCCCTTCTGGGTCTCTAGGAGCTGTATCAATGGAAAATGCAAAGTTAAAGAGCAGCAAGGTTTACGCATGGGTTCTCGTAATCGCGCTCGGCCTTATGTCTGCTGGCACGACCGGATCCTATAGCGTCATCGCGGGCTCCTTCGTCGCACCCGTGTGCGAGGAGTTCGGGTTTGACTATTCCATCTTCTCGTATTACTTCACCGCATCGCTCATTGGTCTTGCGGCAGCTCTTCCGTTTGTCGGAAAACTCATTCCCAAGGTCGTTGGCAAGGTTTGGCTCCCCGTTGTCGAGCTTATTTTGCTTGCTGCCGGCGCAGGCATGGCCTTCTACACCGAAGTCTGGATGTTCATCGCCGCTGGCGCCCTGATTGGCGTTTGCTTCGCCTTCACCACCGGCGTCGCCATGTCCGACGTTATTGACCAGTGGTTCAAAAAATCTGGTGGCCTGGCAATCGGTCTCGCTTGGGCAGTGAACTCGATTTACATGCTCATCATGAGCCCCGTCATCACCTCTGTCATCGAGGCCGCTGGCTGGAGGACTGGCTATCTGGTGCTCGCTGGCGTCTCCGCCGTGCTCATTCTCCCCGCTTCCGTCCTGATTATTCGCTATAAGCCTCAGGACAAGGGCATGCTGCCCTATGGCTACGTCGAGGGCGAGACGGTCACCGAGACCGAGGAGACGACCGAGGATGGCACGCGTGGCGTTAGCTATGCGCGCGCCATTAAGTCGCCTGCCTTCTTCTTCTGCATCGGCTTCCTCTGTCTCGTTCAGCTCACTTGCTGCATGAACCAGCTCTTCCCGACGTATGCTTCCGAGGTTGGTTTTAGCCCCATGGTGGGCGGCTTCATGGTATCCGCTGCATCGCTCTTCGATCTGTTCCTCAATCCGATCGTCGGCACCACTTGCGATAGGTTCGGCAGCACGAAGGCCATTCTGGGCTGGCTCGCTGTCTCCATCCTCTCCTTTGTCATGCTCATGATGAGCAGCGGCAACTCGACGCTCAGCATCCTCGCAGCAGGCGTGAACGACGTAATGTACGTCATCGCTGGCACTGCCCTGACCGTTTTGGTTATGGATGTCTTTGGCTCCCGCGATTTCGGTCGCATCTTCGCGCTGATCTGCTCCGTGGGCTATATCGTCGGCGCCTTTGGCATGCCCGTTATGATGAAGGTCTATGAGCTTGTCGGCTCCTTCCAGGGCGTCTTCATCTTCTGCATCGCATGCAACGTTATTATCGGCCTGTTCTTGCTGCTGGCAAAAAAGACTGGTAAGAACCTCTCCTGGGACGAATAGTTCGATTCGTCTTAGACATACGCTGTAGGGCTTAACCTGCAGCCGCTTTGGGGCATCGACTAACATCGGTGCCCTTTTTCATCGAATGTGACAAAGGAGCAGCCACTTTGTCACATTGAGTGGCATGTAAATCGAGGTCTAATACTTTTCCGAGAAGTGAACGGCCATACTTGGACCTCCGAAGCATCGACATTTTTAGACGTCAAACCCGCAGGATTTGGCTGGCAAAACCGCAGGAAATTGCATCTCGAAAGTGCCGATGCTTCGGGGGCCCGTTTTCACTCGTTCACTTCTCGGGAAAAGTATTAAACCTCGTTGTATGGGGTGCGGCTGGAGGGTGGTCATCGTTCAGTAGCTACCTCTTCCTTGTGAATCGCCTGAAGCGCAAGGCATAATGCATGTGACAAAGGGACGGCCCCTTTGTTGTGTTGATATGAGAGAAGAGTAGATGATCCTTTCGCTGGCCCCTATGGAGGGGATTACCGGGCATGTGTTCCGTCGCGTGCATGCGGAGTGCTTCGGTGCGCTCGATTGCTATTACACGCCGTTTTTGCCGCCGCCGCGGGTGGGAAACCGCTTTGGCGGCAAGGCGTTTAAGGAGATCGATCCTGCCAATAACCAGGGGCTCAACGTGGTGCCTCAGCTGATGTCCAAGAACGCGGACGAGTTTGTGTGGGCGGCACAGGTGCTCGCCGACATGGGCTATCGCGAGGTCAATCTCAACTTGGGTTGTCCTTCGGGAACGGTTGTCGCCAAGGGCAAAGGATCGGGCTTTTTGCGCAACTTGGACGAGCTCGAGGTGTTCTTGAGTGACGTGTGTGAGCGCTCTCCGCTGCCGGTATCGGTCAAGACCAGGTTGGGGTTGGAAAGTGATGACGAGTACGAGCGCGTGCTCGATTTGTATTGCCGCATGCCGCTGGCGGAGCTGATCGTGCATCCGCGCGTACAAAAGGACCGCTATACGGGCATGCCGCGCAAGGAGTTTTACGGCAAGACGTTGGAGCGGGCGCCGTTTCCCGTGGCCTATAACGGTGACATTTTTGATCTTGAGGATATGGACGCGCTGGTGGAGGCCTATCCCGGCACGCGCCATGTGATGTTGGGGCGTGGCCTGCTCGCGAACCCCGCGCTGGCTCGCATGGTCAAGGGCGGCCCTGCTGCAACGGCTGCTGAGCTGCAGCGCTTCCACGACACGCTGTTTGCGGCATATGCAGAAGAGATTGGCGGCAATGCGGTCTTCCGCATGAAGGAGTGGTGGTTCTACGCCAAGTGCGCTTTCGCTGATCCCGCTACCGTCCACAAGATCGTACGCAAGACCAAAAAGGTCGACGAATACCGCGCTGCCGTCGAGCGCGTCTTTCGTGAACAGCCGCTTGCACCCACAGCTCGCTTCCACGGCTAACTAGTCATCGGGGGCGTTCTTTAACGACTGGTCATTTAAGGACGTCCCCAACGACTATGTAGCAAAAAGCTGTACACCAGCATCCAAAGATGTCGAAAAATGTCGACTTTGGATGCTGGTGTACATGTTTGGGTGCGGTGGGTAACTAGGCAATCATTGCATCGAGCGTGATGAGCTCCCTGAGTCGCTCCGTGCGTGTTTGCCCATGGCGCTTTGCTTTTGCGTCAAACGCATCAAGAACAGACTCACCCACACGTGCCGATAAAACAACGCTTGGCTCATCGGAGATCGACGGCCTTCCCAGCTTGATGGTGCGACCCTTCGGCCACTCATCTTTTTCGTATGCCTCCGCGGCTTTCTCCAACTCTCCGGGAGCAAACCCCATCATCTTTTCGAGCTGCTTAGCGTCCATAGCGCCTCCTATCGATCGGCATAATGTCGAGCAGAGGTCAACGGATACTCTTTTTGTATACAGTTTTGTAGACAAAAATACAAACAGTTTATCAGGCTAATTAGCTTGTTTTGACCCGCGTGTTCGATAGGAAATGAGCATTGACGGCTTCGATACTCCTTTGCTTTTCAGCCTGGAATTTGGATGCTCATTGAACTTCCGGAGGGGAGCGCTTTATTAAGCTATCGAGATTCTGAGCAGGAGCTCTCACTGGTCTTCGATAATGGGACCAGCTTAATTCGCGACACAGTGTGTCGCGAATGGGAGTAGTCGTTAGGTGTCCTTCAATGGCTAGTCATATAAGAACGTCCAAGTGCCGGATTTTGTCATTTAGTGTCGTCCTCAGCGGCTATTCTGGAGGGTCGTGGTCAAAAAAGGGCAAATATGAGTACTGTTGCCATTATAGTTGCATTTATTTTGCTATAAATAGTAGCTCCTGATGAGATTTGTTCCCATTAGGAGCTACTTTTATTGAACATATGAGGAGAAATAGCGTCGTCTACGGACGTATGGAACGTTGAATAGTTCCTGAAGTGATCAAAATCGCTGCTACTAAACAGGTAGCAGTACTCATATTTGCCCTTTTTTGACCACAGCCCTCTCGGAAACCTTTCCAGAGGCGTCAAACAGCCATAATCCAAAGGTCGCCTCAAACAATTAGCCGGCTAAGAGCGTCCATGACTACCCAAAAGCTGTACGCCAGCATCCAAAGATGTCGAAAAATGTCGACTTTGGATGCTGGTGTATATGTTTGGGTCGTATGGGCTGGGGCCCTGGACGGACAGAGCGTGCGTACTAGAGCAGATTCTCCTGCAGCCATGCGATGATGTTGCTCGATTCGTAGAGTGGTTTGCCGTCGATGAACAGGCAGGGAACCTGGCGTTTTCCGCCGACGGCGATGAGTGCCTGCTCAGCATCGCCGTCGATCGAGATATTGCGCTCGGGGATGGTCACACCGTTATCGGCAAGGAATCGCTTGACCTTTATGCAATACGGGCAGCCGGTCATAACGTAGAGCACGAGCTCGTGATCAGTAGCCATGGGTCTCCAATCGGTTGAGGTTTCGATTGAAATACCCAAAGCCGCCGCGGTCTATGCACGCGCCAAAGACGACTCGATGGCCTGGACCAGAAACGCCGTAGCTCCGGTGCCGCAGGGCTTGTCGTAGTAGTCGATAAAGCGCTGGTCGGCAAGATAGCCGTGGGCGAGGCCCAGGTACGCTTCGTTCTGGGGTTCGCGTCCCCAGTTGAGACCAATCCAACGACGATGCATCGCGACAAGCTTGCGAGCCTCGCTTCCATTCGCATCGCCATCGCCCATGGCAATCGAGAGTTGGCCCAGAATAGCGCGTTCAAGTTCCTTCATGTCGTTCCATGTCTCGGGGTCCATGTCCAGCAGTGCTTCGTTTGCTGCGTCGATCGCCTCGTCGCCGTAGCGCTTCCGGGCTTCGGCGCCGTAGCGCTCCTCGTTTTCCTGCACGGTGCGCCAGCGCTCCAGTTGCGGCAGGACGGCGCCCATGAGCGAGACGGCTTCGTCGAGCGACATGCCGGTGTTTTGCGCCAGCCGTGGGGCACAGTCCTCGATCATCGCCTCCATCGTGGTCTCGTAGGTGTACTTGCCGTGGTCGTAGCACCACTTGCAGTAATGGTCGGTCGCGGTGCCCGCGGCATCGGTGCCGCAGTCGTCGGGCGTGAGTGTCATGCCGCAGCTCTGGCAATAGTGCTCGGGCATTTCGAGCAGGTGAGACAAGGGTTCTCCGGTTACGGCTGCAATGAGCTTCATCATGTCGATGCCCGGTGTGACCTCGCCACGCTCCCAACGGCTGACGGCTTGGCGTGTGACGAAGAGCTTGGCGGCGAGCTGCTCCTGGGTAAGGTGATGGGCGCGACGGACGGCGATGAGCTTTTCTGCAAAGGCCATAGCGGCTCCTTTCTGCTGGTTGATGGCTTAAGCATACGCGGCAGCAGGTGCCCTTCCAAGCAACCGTTGGTTGCACGACGGAGGACCGCGGCGAAGAATTGCGCGCAACGCCCCACGCCTCCATGCCGTACAATGACCGGCATGGAACCTATCGCACACATACATACCGACCTGCCGCAGAAGTTCGGCATTCCGCGCAACAGCTTTTTGGCGCCTCATCTGCAGGGACGCATCGTCTTTGAGCCGGAATTTGCCTCCAACGCAGCGGTTGAGGGCCTGGACTCCTTCTCTCACCTATGGCTGTTGTGGCGCTTCGAAAACGGAACGCCCGGCGGCACGGCTAAGGACATAGCTGCCGATGCCAAGACGCAGGACAGGTCCGGCACCAATGCCAAGTGGTCGAAAACTGTGCGCCCGCCGCGTCTGGGCGGAGCCGAGCGCGTGGGCGTCTTTGCCACGCGCAGTCCGTTTCGCCCCAATCCCATCGGACTTACCTGCGTAAGGCTCGATCACGTTGAGCTCACCGCCGACGGCCCCATCATCCATGTGCTGGGGGCCGACCTCCGTGACGGCACGCCCATCTACGATATCAAGCCCTACATCCCGTTTGCGGACTGCCACCCGGATGCGACCGGCGGCTGGATTGAGGATGCTCCGTGGCAAGAGCTCGATGTTGAGTTTCCGCAAGCTCTGCAGGATATGGTCCCGCCCGCAAAGATTTCTGGCTTGGTCGAGGTTCTACGCCAAGATCCGCGCCGCGCGGGCAGCAAGCACGAGCCAAACCGCGTCTATCACCTGGCTTACGCCGGGCTTGACATATCGTTTTCGGTCGACGAAACCCAGCTAACCGTAATCGCCGTCAACGACGCGCAAGACTAAGCAGCCATTCGTCCGCACCCGTCAAATTAAGCGCCAAACCCCGCGCCAAAACCGCCCACGCTGGTGGACAATAACGCCTATCGAAACAGTCTACTTTGCACGGGAGCTCAGCATGAAATACGACTTTAGCTCGCTTATCGACCGCCACGGCATGGACTCCATCGCCGTTGACTCCTGGGGCGAGATCCCCGGCATGGCTCCGAACGCACCCGACGAGGGCTTCGACCGCATTCCCATGTGGGTGGCCGACATGAATTTTGCCACGGTGCCCACGGTCCAGGAGCACATCATTCAGCGCGCTCAGCATCCCATGTTTGGCTACTTTAACCCGCGCGCCGAGTACTTCGACCGCATCATCGAATGGCAGAGCCGCCGCAATGGCGTCGAGGGCCTACGCCCTGAACATATCGGCTACGAAAACGGCGTGCTGGGCGGTGTCGTGTCGACGCTGCGTGCGTATGTTCAGCCGGGCGATGCGGTGCTGGTCCACAGCCCTACCTACATCGGCTTTACCAAGTCCATTGAGGCTGCGGGCTATCACATTGTCCACAGCCCGCTTAAGCTCGACGATCAGGGCGTGTGGCGTATGGACTTTGAGGACATGGAGCACAAGCTCGCCCAAAACCACATCCATGCTGCGGTGTTCTGCTCGCCACACAATCCCTGCGGCCGCGTATGGGAGCGCGACGAGATCGAGCGCGCCATGGACATCTATCGCCAGCACGATTGCGTGGTGATATCGGACGAGATTTGGTCCGATATCATCCTGCCGGGGCACAAGCATATCCCGACGCAGTCGGTGAGCGAGGATGCCCGCATGCGCACGGTCGCCCTCTATGCGCCGAGCAAGACGTTTAACCTGGCGGGCCTTGTCGGCAGCTACCACATTGTCTACAACGAGACGCTGCGTGACCACGTGTGTGCCGTGTCCAACAAGACCCACTACAACGAGATGAATGTCCTCTCCATGCATGCGCTTATCGGTGCCTACCAGCCGCAGGGCTATGAGTGGGTGGACGAGCTCAATCAGGTGCTTGCCGGCAATATCGAGTACTTCTGCAATTACGTGGACGAGCATTTTGAGGGCGTGTCCTATTCACGTCCGCAGGGCACGTACATGGTGTTTATTGACTGCACCGAGTGGTGCCGCGAGCATGGCCGCGATATTCAGTGGCTGCTCGACGAGGGGGCGCGCGTGGGCGTGGGGTATCAGGACGGCCGCCCGTTCCATGGACCCTGCCACATTCGTGTGAATCTGGCGCTGCCGCTTTCGCGCGTAAGGGAAGCCTGCGATCGCTTGGACCGCTACGTTTTTAATGCACGGTAGGCGTGTGCTGCATGCGGGGCCTTCTGCCAAGCCGGCTGGAAGGCCCCGCATGGTAAAACGTCTGTAACCATTGGACGCTCGAGTGGTTTCGTTTGCTATTATCTTTAACCATTTCAGTCTGTAAACAGGATTGTCTGGAGCTCGATGAAAAGACCTCGCCGCTCGGTTGCCATATCGTTACTTGTTGTGCTTGCAGTAGCGAGTGCCTTTGTCGTAGCGATAGCTGGCTGTTCTGGGCGTAATGACGAAGCCTTGACGTCTGCATTAGAAGGTCTGGACGCCTCGCAGGCCAAAGACGACAACCTTAAGACGCTCAACGTTGGTAGCGACCTCTATCCACCGTTTGTGTATACCGACGAGTACGGCGATATCGTTGGCCTGGATGTCGAGATATTGAGCGAGGCTTTGGCCCGCATTGGTTACAAGCCAAAGTACCAGCTGATCGATTGGGAAAAGAAGAACGAGCTGCTGGCGAGCGGCGAGCTCGATTGCGTCATGGGCAGCTTTAGCATGACGGGTCGCGAAAACGAATATCGTTGGGCCGGCCCGTACCTTGCGAGCCGCCAGGTGGTCGCGGTCGATCCCCAGAGCGATATCTACACGCTTGCCGATCTTGAGGATAAGATCGTGGCGGTTCAGTCCACCACCAAGCCCGAGGACATTTTGCTCAATCGCACAAATGAAAACGTTCCGCACTGATATCTTCTGTATTGAAGACGTCGATGATGCACC
>CALLSB010000035.1:0-6852 GCA_938014225.1 uncultured Collinsella sp.
GCGCCCCCGTTTTTGTTCTGCGGCCCTTGAGCCGCCTCCCCTGGGACCTGATTGACAGCCCCTTCGAGGCCCCGTGGGCAAAAAAGGGCAAATATGAGTACTGTTACCTTTTTAGTAACAGCCAAAACCGCCTCAAACGACCTCTTTGCGGGCTCTATACGCCTTCAAATTAATCAAAACGCCCGTTAGCAGGCTTCTGCGTGCCAACGTTAATGAACATATTTATCACTTTGTCTATTATCTCGCTAGACGGATATGTTACTAGGTTAGCAACAGTACTCATATTTGGCATTTTTTGCCCGCAGGGTGTTTCCTGGGGAACCGACAATAGCCTTAGGGTCCCGCGCGACGCCACTCCCTCCCGGTATCCGCCGACGTTCCCCCATATAAAACCTGCCAAAATAAACCTGTCCCTTTTGGCAGGTTTCGGGGTGGCAAGGGCTTGCACTTTAGCGTGCGACAGCGGATAATGCCGAACACTCGACAATACGTTTATTGCTCTTTCTATAGATTGAGGAGGCCCCTATGGCCATGGAATTCAAACGCAGGCTGCCGATCCCCATGGAGATCCGCGAGGAAATGCCGCTTTCTGCCGAGCTTACCGCCAAAAAGCAGGCATTTGACGCCGAGGTCGCCAAAGTCTTTACCGGCGAGGACGCACGCAAGGTGCTCATCATCGGCCCGTGCTCTGCCGACCGCGAGGATTCGGTGCTTGAGTACATGAACCGACTGGCCAAGACCGCCGAAGAGGTCAAGGACAAGCTCATCATCATTCCGCGCGTCTACACCAACAAGCCGCGCACCAAGGGCACCGGCTACAAGGGCCTGCTGCACAACCCCAACCCCGAGGCTCCCGACGACCTGCTCGAGGGCGTCAAGGCCATCCGCCACATGCACCTGCGCGTCATCGAGGAGACCGGCTTCTTTACCGCCGATGAGATGCTCTACCCGTCCAACTACCAATACCTCGTTGACCTGCTGAGCTATGTTGCCGTGGGCGCACGCTCGGTCGAGAACCAGGAGCATCGCCTGGTGTCGAGCGGCATTTCGGTACCCGTCGGCATGAAGAATCCCACTGCCGGCTCTACCACCGTTATGCTCAACTCCATTTACGCCGCCCAGGCGCACCAGAGCTTCATCTTCCGCAACTGGGAGGTCGAGTGCGACGGCAATCCGCTCGCACACGCCGTTATGCGTGGCTACATCGGTCTCGATGGGCGCACCTACCCCAACTACCACTACGAGCACCTCGAGCGCCTGGCCGAGCGCTATACCGAGCACGCCGGCTATGCCAATCCGGCAGCGGTCATCGACTGCAACCACGACAACTCGGGCAAGCGTCCGCTAGAGCAGTATCGCATTTGCAAGGAGGTGCTCGACAGCTGCCGCCGCAACGAGTCCATCTCTAAGCTGGTCAAGGGCTTTATGATCGAGTCCTACCTGGAGGACGGCAACCAACCGGTCGACGGCGGCGTCTTTGGCAAGTCGATCACCGATCCGTGCCTGGGCTGGGAAAAGACCGACTACCTCATCCACGAGATTGCGGAACGGGTGTAGGTTACGGCGTTTTACCAAACGCCGTAACGGCTCGACGCTGCGCGGGCCGCATTTGGACAATCTGACGTTCAACTTCAAGGGCGCGACCAGAAGGTCAGCGCCCTTTCGTTTCACGTCACCTTGTCTCAAATGCGACCCGCTCGCTGTCCGTCCTCTACCTGCGGCGTTATCTTGCTCCGGATGTGGCAGTTAGGGACGCTCCTTTTCTGCCGGCGGTTTGGAACACTCCTTGGGTAGCCGTTTAAGAACGTCCCCAACGACTACCCGGGGGAGTTGCCTTCCCTCGTGGCGGTCTTCTAGCAGAAAAACCAAGTGAGTAGGCTTTTTGCAGAAGGCCGAGCACGCCCTAAAACGCCACAGCTCTGACCTGCAGTTTTATAGATCATTTGTCGCGATGTGCTCGGCAGGTTCAAAAAAGTCTACTCACTTGTATCTGAGACGCACCAGATTGGCAAAAACCGCCGCGAAAGGGCCCCTGGTCCCTTCGCGGCGGTCATACGCCTCTAATTTTGCGACGGTTTTGCCCGCTTGTTACTCGCTGTAGCGGGTGGCTATGGCGGCTTGTACCATGCCGGTGCTCATGAGGTAGGTCACCAGGAAATAGCCGCCGTAGGCTGCCAGGAAGATCGCGCAGGTGAGGCCCACGGTGCCGCCGATGCTCATATTTCCGAATATGCTCACTATCTCGATGATCACCTTAAGTGCCACAAAGGAGTGTGCCAGGCCCACTGCCAGCGGGAACAGGAAGAATACCGCTTGCTGTGCCATCACCGAATGGCGAATCTGGCGGTCGTCGCAGCCAATCTGTGCCAGCACACGATAGCTGCGGCTGCCGTCGGCCACGTTGGAGAGTTGCTGGATCGACAGAATCGCCGCGCATGCAACGACCAATACAAAGCCGATGTAGATGGCTAGGTAGCTAATAAGACCGTTCATTTGCGCTGCCTGCGTGTATATCTCGGAGCGTGTGATGAAGGTTCCCCACGACCCCGGCTCCTTGCCGTCAACGAGCAGATTGTCGAGCACAGTGTATTTAATACTCTCGTCTGCCTCGGTCGTATCCATCCCCTGTTTGTAGTTAACGAGCAGGCTACTGGAATACGGCTGCAGATTAAGTTGGGACAACAGCTCGTCGGCAACGACGACGGTACCCCCATTACTGCCCATCGCCGAGTTGGCGATGGCCGCCGTATCTTCGTCCGACTTATCGGCTGCGGGCTTAAGCGTATGCCCGCCCAAGGTGAGGGTATGGCCGCCAGCCATATACTTGGTGTACATGTCGACCAGCTCGCCGCCCATATCACATGTGAGCAGATACTGGTCGTGACCGATGTGCACCGGCTCCTCGCCCATCATCTGGCGCAGCTTGTTGTACTGACTTGCCGGCGTCACAAACAGACCCATCGCATCGGCATTGCTACCCCCGAACGCCTTGGGAAGCTTTTCGCCCATGATCTTGCACATCTCACTTGGAGTCACCGAAGGATTCGAGCCGCCAAGCGGGTAACTCAGATACGAATCGATCTGCACATGCTCGCCGGCAACATCGGCGATATTGACCTTCTTGCCGGTCTCGTCGTTGTTGTCCGCCGACTTGCCCTTAATACCGTCTGCAACGTTATCGTGATCGATACAATCGCCGTGCCATGCGGAGTACAAATCGACCGTTGTATCGGCCAGCACCATTCGATCGGCCTCAGACGGATCGAAAGACTCTTTGTAGAAGTCGAGCGTATCGGGCGTGTAATAGATATACGTCTGCGACATGTCGGCCGGATTATAGCGCTCCAGGTTTTCGTTCATCACGTTGGCAATCGACATACCGCACGTCACCGAGGTGATGGCCAAAAACAGAAGCATCGCGATGACGCCCATCGAAAAGCACACCGTGTTGACCTTGGCCGCAAGCTGGCGCACGGTAAACATGTTGAGGCCGCGCCAATACACGCTGCGCAGGCTCTGCAGCAGCTTGATGAGCATGCCCGAGAGTCCCCAGAACAGGGCAAAGGTGCCCACGGTAACCATAGCGGTCGTAATACCAAACTGGGTCATGGCCTCTTGCAGCTTGCTGTCCGTCGCGGTTAGCGGGAACCCATCACGTAGCAGACGGTAATAGGCCACGCCCACAAGCACCACGCCCACGGCAAAAATGGCAATCGCGATCCAGGGGTTGCGTGTCTTGATGCTCTCGTTGCGGCGCTCGGCACCCATAAGCTCGATGAGTTTGGTACGACGCACAGCGCGAAGGTTCAGCAGTAGCGTGAGCACAAACATTACGAGCATGCAGACAAGGGTCAGGTTGAACGCATGCACCGAGAAAAAGAAGTGGAAATTGGCGATCTGTGTCTTAAAGAGCGAGGCCGTAAAGAACGTCATGAGCTGGGAGAGTCCCACACCCAGCACAATGCCGGCGACAAAGGCCACGACCGATACTATCACGGTCTCGAGCGCCATGATCGTGGCGACGCGCCCGCGCCCCATGCCGAGCACCTGGTACAGGCCAAACTCCTTCTTGCGGCGTTTCATGATGAAGTTATTGGCATACACCATCAAAAAGGCCATGACACCGGCCAAAAAGTACGTCAGGTCGCCGAGCATGCTGCCCATAACCTGTGCCAAGCCCTTTTCATCGATGCCGGCGATGTCGACCTGCATCGAGATGGTGTTAAAGGCATAGAAGACCGTGACACCCAGGGTGAGCGTCAAAAGGTAGACGAGGTAGTCGCGACCGGCGCGGCGGACGTTGCCCCAAGCGAGTTTACAGAGCATCGGAGCCCTCACCGCCCATCATGGCAACGACCTCCATAATGCGGTCGAAGAACTCTCGGCGGTCGGTGTCGCCGCGGCGCAGCTCGGTGAAAATCTTGCCGTCGCGAATGAACAGCACACGGCTCGTGTAGCTGGCAGCAAAGCTGTCGTGCGTGACCATGAGCACGGTCGCGCGCAAGCGGCGATTGAGGGCCTCCAGGCTCTCGAGCAGCAGACGAGCGCTTTTAGAATCGAGGGCGCCGGTGGGCTCGTCGGCCATAATCATGGTGGGGTCGGTGACGAGCGCGCGAGCCGCGGCAACGCGCTGCTGCTGACCGCCGGACATCTGGTAGGGATACTTGTCGAGCACCTGACTGATGGACAGGCGCGCTGCCACATCCTGCACGCGGGTCGAGATTTCTGCCGAGTTTGTGCGGGCGATGGTGAGCGGCAGGGCGATGTTCTCGCGTGCCGTGAGCGTATCGAGCAGGTTGGAGTCCTGGAAGATAAAACCGAGCTCCTCGCGGCGGAACTGCGAAAGCTTGGCCTGCTTCATGCGCGTCACGTCCTGGCCATTGATGCGGATCGTGCCGCTCGTAGCGCTATCGATGGTCGAGACGCAATTGAGCAACGTCGACTTGCCCGAGCCCGAGGCGCCCATGATGCCTACGAATTCGCCGCGGTTGACGGTAAAGCTGACGTCGTTGAGCGCACGGGTCACGTTGCCCAGCGCTCCGTATACCTTTTCGAGATGCGCGACCTCCAGTACCGGGGTCGCCATGTGCGTGGTTTGCATACCGAGTCCTTTCTTGCGATTAGTCTACGGCATCTATAGTCGCAAGAAGACGAGTCGGCTACCATCGATATGGCTTACGCTTGCCTTACCGTTGTGTAAGGTACGCGTAGCTACCCTGCCACGTGTTGATGTTGAGAGAGGACTCCTGTTGAAGACTGTTCATGTTGCCGCTGGGATCATTCGCAAGGAAGGATCCGATGAGCTGCTTGCCGTGCAGCGCGGCTACGGCGACATGCAGGGACTTTGGGAGTTCCCCGGTGGCAAGCTCATGCGCGGCGAGACGCCCGAGGACGCCGTACGCCGCGAGCTCATGGAAGAGCTGCAGGTAAAAGTCACCAACCTGCGCGATTTCTATACCGTTGAGTACGACTACCCCGATTTCCATCTCTCCATGGAGTGCTACTACTGCTCGCTCGCCGATGAATCCGATGAACCCCAGAAGCATGACCGCCAGCTCGATATCCGCTGGATTCCGCGCACCTCGCTTGCCACCGTTGAGTGGATGCCCGCCGACAAAGGGCTCATTGATGCCCTGATTGAGTTGAAAGAAGACCGGCTTGAGGCCAACGGCACTGCCAACGACACCGAGTCCACCACAGCCGACGAGCCCGTTACCAAGCCCAAGCGCAAAGCCAAGCGCCGCAGCAAAAAGCGCCCCAAGCCCGGCCTGCTGGACGGCATCGACACCTCGGACCTTTCCGCTGACGAGCGTGAGCTCGTGCGCCGTCGCGCCGCCATCAAAAAGTCCATGAAGGGCAACAAGCGTGCGAACACCAAGCCCGAGCTGCTCGTTCGCCAGCGCCTGCGCGCCGCAGGCCTTACGGGATACCGTCTGGAATGGAAGGTGCCCGGAAAACCCGACATCGCCTTCCCCGGGCGCAAGATCGCCATCTTCGTCAACGGCTGCTTTTGGCACCGCTGCCCCAAGTGCAACCCTAGCCAGCCCAAGCGCAATGTTGAATTTTGGGAGGCAAAGTTTCGCCGCAACGTCGAGCGTGACCGCGCTGCCGTGGCAGCACTCACTCAAATGGGCTGGACACCCATAACCATCTGGGAATGCGAGCTCAAAAAAGACCGCATCGACGCCACGATGGAAAAGGTCATCGAGCAGGTGCGCGCCGCAGAGCCGCAGCGCTAACAGCGAGCCGTCCACACGCCCCACACAGGCGAGCCACATCCGCGTCACAAACCTTAGAAAGGCCTTAAGCTCAAAACCTTTCAAGAGTGTTACTCGATACCTCTGACCTGCGGTTTCATTGTAACACCAAACCAGGTTAAGCCTTTCTTTAGCGCTTCTTTGCAGCAGCCGCGGCATAATACTGCCAACGCACGGGACCTAGCAGCACACCCCGTGCGCAACCTTTTGGTGGACATCGAGGAGGCCGCATAAGCATGCATTCTTCCAATGACGCAGCACTGCAGCCATCCCTAACACATGCAGACCTTTTCTCCTTCCCCCCGACACAGAGAAACGGCCTCCTCGACTCCCCAACCACAAAAGCCAAACGCTCTGCAGACCAACACCTCAACCTGCAGACATCCTTCGAAAAACTCCAAGCCTCACTAGACCAGGCATTCCCCAACCAAGCCCGGGCATACTAATCCCCCATCAGCAAAGAAGCCCTAACGCCCATCCTTTCCGCCCCAACGCCACAAGGGCGATCGAGCAGGACGGCTTGGGCGGGTCCCCGTACTTAGTTTCCAAAATCATTCCGCAGCGCGAAGGCCCCCGTTGCCAACGCTTCGTAGAA
>CALLSB010000036.1:0-4892 GCA_938014225.1 uncultured Collinsella sp.
CGAGCCGGTGCCGAGGGTCATGACGGGAACGTCCTCGATGTTGTCCTTGGCGGGATCGATGCCGAGCTTTTTGACGAGCGAGATGATCTTGCTGTTGCCGAGAGCTTCCGCCACCTGGATGTAGCCGGTGTTGGAGGAGTATGCCGTCGCCTGCTTAAGCGTGATGTTGCCATAGCTATGGTTGGCGTAGTTTTGGACCTCGGTCGTGGTGCCCTTGGCCTTGAGCGGCGAGTTGCAGTTGAGGGTGACGTTGGGGTTCATGCCGTTTTGGATGGCAGTTGCCAGCGTAAAGGCCTTAAAGGTGGAGCCGACGGGACGCTTGGCCGTGGCATGGTTTACGTGGTTCTCGTCGGCGTTGTAGTCATAGCCGCCCACCATGCACTTGATGTAGCCGGTCTTGGGGTCGACGACGACCATGCCCATGTCCAGGCCGTCGAGTGAGAGCGTGTCGAGCTGCTCGCGGACGGCATTCTCTGCAACCTGCTGCATCGTGGGGTCGATGGTGGTCTTGACGGTCAGGCCGCCCTTAAAGAGCACGTCGGTCGAGAACTCCTGCTCCAGCAGCTGCTTAACATAGGCGACAAAGTAGGGCTGCGAGTATACGTCGACGCCGCTGCCCGAAATCTCGGTCACGTTGAGGGTGATGGGCTCGGCCTGTGCGGCATCGTGCTCCTCCTGGGTGATGTGGCCCAGGCGCAGCATGTTGTCGAGAACCTTGTTGCGGCGAGACAGTGCCAGGTCGGGGTTGACCGTGGGGTCGTACTGCGAAGGCGAGTTGGGAAGGCCGATGAGCAGCGCGGCCTCGCTCAGGGTGAGGTCGGCGGCGCTCTTGGACAGGTAGGTCTCGGCTGCGGCCTCGATGCCGTAGGCGCCGTGACCGTAATAGATGGTGTTGAGGTACATCATGAGGATCTCGTCTTTGGAGTACATGTCCTCCATCTTGATGGCGATGTAGGCCTCGCGCACCTTACGCTCGATGGTCGAGTCGAACTGCTCCTCCTGCAGGATGGTGTTGCGCACCAGCTGCTGGGTGATAGTCGAGGCGCCTTCGTGCCCGCCGCCGAGGGTTGCCACCGCAGCACGCGCGATACCCCACAGGTCGATACCGCCGTGCTCGTAGAAGCGCTCGTCCTCGACGTCAACGGTGCCCTGCAGCACGTAGGGGGAGACCTCGTCCTTGGTGATGGACTTGCGGTTTTGCGTGTAGAAGCTCGCGATCTTGTTGCCGTTGCAGTCGACGATCTCGGTGGGCTCGCTCACCAGATACGCGTTGGCGTCGGTGTAGTCGGGCAGATCGGACAGCCAGCGGTTGACGTTGCCGACCATGCCGATGCCAAACGCGACGCCCGCGATAAGCAAAAAGCCCAAAAACGAGAGCAGGATTATGGGCAGGGCATGCGTCTTTGAACGGCTGCGTCCCTGTCGTTGGCGAGGACCCATATATTGACCTCCAGGTATGTCGTGCCGGACGGCGGATGTGCCGTCGGGGCAGGATGGACATAAGTTATTACACGATAAACCAAACGGGGCGCGCGAGGCCTCGTGTATGCTGGAAGACAGCATTTTTCAGAGTGAATGCATACCTTGGTAAGGAGTTTGCCGATGGCGATTCGGGCGATGGGGCCGAGCGGACAATACGAGACTGGATTGGATGCTGCCGGTGCGGCGCTGCCCGAGCTGCTGGCGCCGGCGGGCGGACTCGACCAGATGCTTGCGGCCATTGCCGCGGGTGCCGATGCCATCTATGCGGGGTTGGGCGGCTTTAACGCCCGCGTGAGCGCGCATGGCTTTACGGATGACGAGTTTGCGCGCGGCTGCGCCGTGGCGCATGCCCATGGCGTGCGCGTGTACGTGACGCTCAACGTGTTCGTGTTTGACGATGAGCTGTCCGATGCGGTGGCGTTGGGAGCTCATGCACTGGAGCTGGGCGCCGATGCTCTGATTGTCGCCGATGCCGGGCTGGCTTGTGTACTGCGCACGGTGATTCCCGGGGTCGAGATTCACCTGTCCACGCAGGCGGGCGTTCATAGCGAAGGCGCCGTGCGGCTTGCCGCCGATGAGCTGGGGGTCGAGCGCGTGACGACGGCACGCGAGCTGACGGTCGACGAGATTGCGGCGCTATGTGCCACGGGCGTGCCCATCGAGGTATTCTGCCACGGTGCGATTTGCATCGGCTATTCGGGGGCGTGCGAGTTCTCGGCCCTGCGGCGTGGGCGCTCGGCGATGCGCGGCGACTGCACGCAGCCGTGCCGTCTGGCGTACGACCTGGTGGACGAGGCGGGGCAGAGCGTTGTCGCCGTCGAAGGGGATCGCCTGTTGTGCCCGCGCGACTATCTGGGTATTGCGCATCTGCCCGAGCTTGTAGATGCCGGCGTGGCGTCGCTCAAGATCGAGGGGCGCATGAAGAACCCCGATTACGTATTCAACGTGGTGCGGGTGTGGCGCCGGGCACTCGATATGCTGTGCGACGGCGCGTGGGATCCCGGTGCCGTGGAAGAGCTTGAGCGCGAGCTGGGAAGGTCGTTTAACCGTGGCTTTACCGATGCGTACCTGCGAGGGCGTTCGGGTGCCGAGCTGATGAGCTTTGAGCGCGCGATTAACCAGGGCGTGCGCGTGGGGCGCTTGGTCGCTGTGGGCCACGAAGAGGTGACCGTTGAGCTCGACGCCGCCGTGGCGGCGGGTGACATGCTCGAGATCCGGTTTTATCCGGGTGTCGACGCGCGTCCCGATGTGCCCAAGCGCTGGCCGCAGGTGCCCTGCCCGGTGGATGCCGCAGCGGGGAAGCGCGTCGTCGTGCATTGCAAGCGTAAGGTGGACACGGGCTGCGAGGTGTACCTGATTCGCAGCGCCGGCGTGTTGGATCAGACGGCGGCAGTGTTGGAGCGCATGCGGGCCGAGGCGGATGCGATTGCGCCCGTTGCGCGTGCCGTCGAGGTACTGCTCTTTGAGGGCGTTGCGGTGGATGGCGGTGCGTCGACGGAGTTGGTGGAGTGCGCGGTTCCCACTCGCATGGTTTTTGCTTGGCAGCTGATGGATGCCGACCCGCGCGGAGAACTCGATTTGTCCGACGCCGTTGTGGTGCTTGACGAGGTGTGCCGCACGGGTGACGCTGACTGGACCCGCTCACTGATGCAGCGTGCCGGGCGCATCGTCTGCCGCAACCTGGGGCAGGTGGCGATCGCTCGCGAGCTGGGCGTGACGTTTGACGTGGCGGCGCCGGTGTTCTGCGCGAGTCGGGCCACGCTTACCTGGCTGCGCGGATTCGGTGCGGGGCGGGTGTACTTGCCGGCCGAGTTGCTCGGCAATGATGCGGAGCGTATTGCCGAACTGGCTGCTGAACCCGGCGTCTTGGGTCCGGTCGACGCCGACCGTCCCGAGCTTATGGTGTGCGAGCACTGCCTGCTGACCGCCGAGGGCGTCTGCGCCACCGATGCGACGGGACAGGTCCGTTGCCGCGACTGCTTGCGTCGTCGGCAGGCACGCTATCTGGTCGAGCGTGACGGTACACGTCTGCCAGTTGCCATTGACGCATGCGGCAGGACGAGGATTTTCCTGTCGTAGGTGCCGCGTCGCGTCAGTTTGTTATCATAAAAGAGTTTATGGACTTCCAGCACCGCCGTTTTCGGCGAGGGTGCTATAGCAAAAGGAGGATACCCAATGCTGTCTGTTGACGAGCAAATGCGTATCATCACCTCGGGCGCCGCGCAGATCGTTCCCGAGGCCGACCTTCGCAAGAAGCTTGAGAAGGGCGAGCCCCTCAACATCAAGCTCGGCGTCGACCCCACCAGCCCCGACCTGCACCTGGGCCACGCCGTGCCGCTGCGCAAGATGCGTCAGTTCCAGGACCTGGGCCACAACGTCACCCTCATCATCGGCAACGGTACCGCGTTGATTGGCGACCCTTCGGGCAAGAATTCCACCCGTCCGCAGCTTTCGCAGAAGCAGATCGAGGCCAACGCCGAGACCTACGTGAGCCAGGCCATGAAGATCCTGGATCCCGAGAAGACCACCATCGTGCACAACGGTGACTGGATCTTGTCGATGGATCTGGCCGGTCTGCTGCAGGTGTGCTCCAAGTTCACCGTCGCCCGCATTCTTGAGCGCGATGACTTTACCAAGCGCTACCAGTCTCAGACGCCGATCGCCCTGCATGAGTTCCTGTATCCCGTGATGCAGGCTTTCGACTCCGTGCAGATCAAGGCCGACGTGGAGATGGGCGGCACCGATCAGCTCTTCAACCTGCTCGCCGGCCGCGAGCTTATGGAGAAGATGGGCATGGAGCCGCAGATCGCGCTCACCATGCCGCTGCTCGAGGGCACCGATGGCGTGCGCAAGATGTCCAAGTCCTATGGCAACTACATCGGCCTGACCGACGCGCCCAAGGATATGTTCGGCAAGACCATGTCCATCCCCGATGAGATGATCGGCAAGTACTATCGCCTGGCGAGCTCGCTCACCCCGGCCGAGGTCGACAAGATCGACGCTGCTCTGGCCGACGGCTCTGCCGATCCCTATGAGCTCAAGCGCGCTCTGGGCCGCGACCTGTGCGACACCTACCACGGCGCCGGCGCCGGCGACGAGGCTCAGGCCGAGTTCGACCGCGTGTTCAAGGAGGGCCAGCTCGCCGACTTCCCCGAGAAGCACGTTGAGCTGACCGTCAACGACGAGGGCCAGATCTACCTCGCCGGCCTGCTCAAGGACTTGGGTCTTTCGGCGAGCGCCGGCCAGGCTCGTCGCGATATCGACGGCGGCGGCGTCAAGATCAACGGCAAGGCCGTGGCTCCCAAGAGCTATAACATCGATCCCAGCGCCCTCAAGCTGGGCGACACCCTCTCCGTGGGCAAGCGCAAGGGCTTCAAGTTGATTTAGTTCCGCCGTTCTACCGAACGGCG
>CALLSB010000037.1:0-2069 GCA_938014225.1 uncultured Collinsella sp.
GAGGGTGATGGCAAGCACAGTAACGACGCGATTGTTCCTGCTTCTGTTGCGAAGAGCCCGACGACGCGCGCGCTGCTGCTTCGTGATGGTAGCCAAGAGCCGATTGATGATCTTGAATATGACTACTTGGTGCACTTGGCGCATGACTTTGAACTGATCTACGAAGGCGAATCTCAAAAGCGCGAGGAGCGCCATATCGCTCAGACCCTTCAGATCGGCATGAGAAATTCCCTGGGGGATGTTCCGGGTATCGCAACCGATTCGGTGTACCTGTCGGCCACGAACTCGGCGTTGGTCGGCGGCGATTTCTATACGCTCATCCGTCTTCCCGACGACTGCGCCGTCATGATTTTGGGCGATGTGTCTGGCAAAGGCATTGAGGCTGCATCGATGTCCGCGCTCGTCAAGACGGCCCTGACGGCATATGCCTGGGAGGGCGCTGGACCGGCCCGCATGGCACGCTCCCTTAACAGCATGCTCATGGGCTTCTCGAGGGTCGAGACGTTCGTGACGGCCTTTATCGCCAAGATTGACCTTAAAGCCGGACGCGCAACGTATTGTTCGGCGGGCCATCCTCCGACCATGGTCATCAGGCCAGAGTCGATGCCGCTGGGTGGCGGCGAGGCCCGTGGGGGAGAGGTCGAGCTGCTTGGATGCCAATCGGGCGTAATCGGTGCCTTTGAGAGCATGGCGTACGAGACGGGAGTGTTTACGTTCGCTCCTGGCGACATGCTCTTCATGTATACGGATGGAACGATTGAGGCCCGCGACCGCACCGGAGCGTTCTTTGGCGAGCAGCGCCTTCGTGACCTTCTGCTCTCTGTCTCGGGTGAGGGCGTATCGGGAATCTGCGGCAAGGTCTTGGGCGAGCTTGACCGATTTACCGAATCGGCGCTGGACGATGACATTGCATTGGTGTCCCTTGAGTTTTTACGGGGTCGTTCATAGACGACGCTGGGCGGGCTGAATCCGTACGGTTGGGGAAACGAATGCATCGAGTGGGCTTTTTTGGGGAACCATGGTCGTATGAATGAGTGGAATGACATAGCGGTTTTGACGCCACCAGGCGATATCGACATCGCCACGGTGCCTGCGCTGCGTCGGCGGCTGGATGCTTTGATTGGCCGCGGCGTGCGTCGTGTCGTCATCAACTGTCAGACTGTTAGCTTTATCGATTCGACGGGCTTGGCATTCCTGCTTACGCGCGCTCGTGAGCTCATGAGGCGAGAAGGCCTGCTTTCGCTCGTCAATGCATCAGGTGAAGTTGTTCGCTTTTTGGAGATTGCTCGTCTTGTCGATATCCTTCATGTCGCGGGGCCGGCACGGGAGTCTATTCCCGCCATTCCGGTGGGGGAGCTGCCTCGCTGGAGTAAGAGCGTCGAGGTCCGTCAGGGTATCGAGAATCTTCCATACTACCGACATCGCATCGCCGAACTCCTTGAATCGCTTCCGTTGCGCCGTGACGAGCGCTACGATGTCGCATTGGCGTCGGGGGAGGCGCTGGGTAATGCCTATGACCATGCGGGCGGTATCGGGTGCGTCCTGACGGTTCAGGCCTATGGCGATCGCGTTGTGGTTGAGGTGCTTGATCGAGGTGCCGGCTATTCTATCGATGAAACGAGCGAGCCGGTTGCATCTGAGGAACGCGGCCGTGGTATCAAGCTTATGCGTATGCTCGTCGATAACGTGGAGGTTGCTCGTCGTACGGACGGCGCCGGCACGCGCGTGCAGATGGTGAAGCTGTTTAGCGGAGCGCTGGAATCGTGTGCCTAGCCAATCGCTTTAGCGCGTTTGGCTATTAAGAACATGCGGCAGACAAGTTTTTTGAAAAAAGTACTTGCGTCTTTTGGACAACTCGCGTAAATTAATAACCCGCAAGCGGACATGGCTCAGTTGGTAGAGCACAACCTTGCCAAGGTTGGGGTCGCGGGTTCGAGCCCCGTTGTCCGCTCCATTGCATTTCCGGACCGTTTAGGCGGTCCTTTTTCGGCGAAGTGGCCAAGTGGTAAGGCAGAGGCCTGCAAAGCCTTTACCCCCGGTTCGAATCCGGGCGTCGCCTCCAAGAAATT
>CALLSB010000038.1:0-3511 GCA_938014225.1 uncultured Collinsella sp.
GCGGCATTGATCTTTTGATCATGCCGCCGAAGTTGAAAGGCAGATTGCCGCTCTGGCGGGTTTGCAGCGTCGAGCAGTTACGCGGTTTGGTAAAACCGCGTAACTTAGTAGTTAGCTTCGTAGCCGTTACCGTCGCCGGTGGGCTCTTCGTAGTAGTCCGAATCGCTCGAATCGCCTGAGTCATCGGAATCGTCAGAGCTGACCGATGAAGTTGCGGTACCGTTTGCGTAGTCGTCAGACGTGTTGTTGTTCAGGTCGCCGATCGTAGAACTGGAACCGTCGGAAAGACCCATGGTGTTGGGACCCTTGGGATCCTTGCCGGCATCGACGCGCTCCATCATTTCCTTGAGCTCGTCCTCGTAGACAAAGACGTAGCTCACACCGTCGATCATGGTGCTGTCGTCGGCGTACGAGGGCAGGTTGGCCGAGTAGATACCGTCGACATCCATACCGCGCATGGCGTTGACCGTAGCCACGATATCCTGAACGCTCATATCGGTTACGAGCATATCGGACAGCGAATTAACCAGGCCAAAAATCTTCGTGGCATCGAAGTTATTGAGAATCTGGTTGGCAAGGGCGCCAAGCACCTGACGCTGGTGGCGCATGCGCGTGTAATCGCCGTCGGCATAGGTGTAGCGGCAGCGGGCATAGGTAAGGGCGGTGGCACCGTCCATATGCTGCTGGCCAGCGGTAATCTTAATATCCAGGTGCTCAGGGTCGTCAACATCATCGGTTGCGTTAATGTCGATACCGCCAACCGAATCAATCAGTGCCTGCATACCGTCGAAGCTGACCTCGGCATAGTGGGAAATCTGAACACCGCACAGCTCGTTGACCGCCTCGACCATGGCCTCGGCGCCGCCAACGGTATGGCAGGCGTTGATCTTCATGGTCTCGCCCTTGTACTCGACCTTGGTGTCGCGCGGAACGGAAATGAGCGTCGCCTGCTTTTGCGTGGGGTCGATGCGTGCCAGGATAATCGAGTCGGCACGATACGTATCCTCGCCCGGACGGCCGTCGGTGCCAAGAAGCAGCACGTAGAACGGATCCTTTGCCTCATCGGTGTCAACCAGAACCCGACGCAGATTGTCGGTAATGACATTAGAATCGCCGAGCTTGCCCATAATGGTGGCAAACCACAGGCCGGCAGCGGTAGTGGCACTCAGCAGCACGCCAAGCACGACAATGAGCGCGACGTGACGAATCGTGTGGCTACGACGACGTTGGCGAGCTCGCTCGGAATAGCGAGCCACGTTATCGCGACTGTAGATCTTGGCCTGCGCACCAGTTGAGGGTCTTCGGGCGGTGGTATCCGCGAGGGGCTTTTTATTAAACATAGGCAACCTGTATTAGTAGATGACGGGATCGTGGACGGTAGCATGCTCGACATGCGCGCCGAGCGCCTGCAGCTTTTCGACAAACTGCTCGTAGCCGCGCTTGATGTGATGGATAGCCGAAACCTCGGTCGTCCCGTCGGCGATCAAGCCCGCTACGACGAGGGCCGCTCCGCCACGCAGATCGGGCGAGGTAACCTGTGCACCCGAGAAGCCCTTGACGCCATGAATCATGGCATGATGGCTCTCGATACGAATGTCGGCACCCATGCGTACCAGCTCAGAGGCAAACATAAAGCGATTCTCGAAGATGTTCTCGGTGATAACGGAGCTACCATCGGCAAGGGCGGAGAGTACCATAATCTGCGCCTGCATGTCCGTCGGGAAGCCGGGGAACGGAAGCGTCTGGATGTCGACCGGCTTGATACGCTCGGCACGGTTCACATGGACGCCATCCTCGACGCGCTCGCAGTCGATACCCATGAGCTCCATCTTCTTGAGCACCATGCCCAAGTGAATGGGGCAAAAGCCCGTGACATCGACACCGCGATCGTCGGCCATCAACGCACCGGCAACGATAAAGGTACCGGCCTCGATGCGGTCGCCCACCACGCGATGGGTAACGGGATGGAGCTCTTCCACGCCTTCGATAGTCACGACGGGCGTACCGGCGCCTACAATCTTGGCGCCCATCTCGTTGAGCATGTTGGCGAGATCGACAATCTCGGGCTCGCGGGCGGCATTGTCGATAACCGTGGTGCCCTGTGCGCGCACAGAGGCCATGATGAGGTTCTCGGTCGCACCGACGCTGGCGAACTCGAGCGTGACGGTGGTACCGCGCAGACCTTGGGGCGCATTAGCGTTGATGTAGCCGTGGGCGGTATCGAACTCAACGCCCAGGGCCTCAAGACCAAGAATGTGCATATCGATCTTGCGAGCACCCAGGTTGCAGCCGCCCGGCATGGCGATCTTGGCGCGATGGAAGCGACCCAGCAGGGGTCCCATCACGGCTGTGGAAGCACGCATCTTGGCAACGAGCTCGTAGGGGGCCTCCCAAGAATCGACCTGAGAGGTATCAATCTCGAGCGTGTGCTCGTCAAGGACATCGATTGTGGCGCCCATACCCTTGAGCACCTTGCCCATCACGTGGACATCGGAAATATCGGGCACGTTCTGCAGCGTCGTCTTGCCCGGCGCCAGAAGCGTTGCCGCCATGAGTTTGAGCGCGGAGTTCTTGGCGCCCGAAACGGGCACGGAGCCTCCGATGGCGTGGCCACCCTCAACGCGGATAATATCCAAGGTCTACCCTTTCAAAAAGCATGCCCGGGGTGGCTGGGCCATCCCGGGCATGATGTGTTCGCAAATGGTCGAACGCTAAATCGTTTGACTATTGGGCAAGCTTGAGCTTACACCATGCGATTTCATTATAGAGGTAGGCGCGGCGTGCATCATCCTCCGACAAATTACCCAGCTTCTCTTCAAAACCTTGAATATCAGCTTTAAGCTTGTCGGCATCGACGGTCGCCAAATCGCAAGCGCGCTCGGCGAGAACGGTCACGACATCGTCCGCAACCTGGGCATAGCCGCCGGCCACGGCAAACGTGTGGTCGACAGTGCCCATGGCCTTATCGGAAACGCGAACGTAACCGCGGTCGATCGTGCAGATCTCGCTGGAGTGAGCAGGCAGAACGCCAAACTCGCCATCCGTGGACGGAATCGACACAAACGCAGCGTCGCCCTCATAGGCGCAGCTCACGGGGCACACGATGCGGATACGCATAACCTACTTCTCCCCCATCTTGCGGGCGCGCTCGCGCACGTCCTCAATCGTGGAAGCATAGCGGAAAGCCTGCTCGGGCAGGTCATCGGCCTTGCCGTCGACAATCTCGGCGAAAGAGCGGACGGTATCCTCGACGCGGACGTAGACACCGGGGTTGCCGGTGAACTTCTCGGCGACGTGGAAGGACTGCGAGAGGAACTGCTGAATCTTACGGGCACGGTTGACCGTAAGGCGCTGCTCCTCGGACAGCTCGTCCATACCCAGAATGGCGATGATGTCCTGAAGGTCGGAGTACTCCTGCAGGAGCTCCTGGACCTTGACGGCGACACGGTAGTGCTCCTCGCCGACGATCGAGGGATCGAGAGCGTCGGAGGAAGACGCGAGCGGGTCGATA
>CALLSB010000039.1:0-18048 GCA_938014225.1 uncultured Collinsella sp.
CCGTGGTCGACGACCAGCTGGGACGCCTGACCTTCACGCGCGACATGGCCGAGGCCATCTTCCACGTGCTGGGGAGCCGCGCCCCCTACGGCACCTACGACTGCACCGGTTCCGGCGCCGTCAAGTCCTGGGCCGACTTCGCCCGCGCCGTCTTCGAGGCCGCCAACGGCAACGGCGACAGGGTCGTGCCGGTATCGACTGCCGACTACTACGCGAGCGCCGCCGGCCCCGTCGCCCCGCGCCCGGTCCACTCCGCGCTCGACCTGTCCAAGCTCGAGTCGGTCGGCTTCCACATGCCCGACTGGGAGGATGAGCTCGAAGAATACCTGTTTGGCTCTTCTGAAAAAACAAATATGGAGCAGCTGTGAAAGTACTGATGCAGACCCGCCAAAACGTTTTTGATCTAGCGGGCGGTGACACGACACAACTTGTAAAGACGAAGGAGGCCCTTGAATCAAAGGGTATTGATGTCGACCTGTCCTTGGACTTGCGACCCGATGTTTCTGGATACGATGTGGTCCACTTGTTCAACCTCACGCGGGTCCAGGAAACTTTCATCCAGTCGAAAAACGCCAAGGAGGCCGGAAAGCCTGTCGTGCTCTCCACGATTTACTGGCCGACTGACAGCTTCGAAAAAAGCGCAGCAAACGGCCTGAGAGGTTTTTTGGGAAAACATCTTAGCGTCGATGGAATGGAGCGCCTCAAGGCCTTCGGAAAGTACGTCTTGCGCGGGGAGCGCAGCGAGGGTGCACGCTACCTTATGACACATAGCTTCCAAAAGATGCAGCTCGAGATATTGGACAACTGCGATGTGTTCCTGCCGAATGCAAAGACCGAGATGGACCAGATAGCGGCTCATCTCGGTTTTCGCACCGACAACTATGTGGTCGTCCCCAACGCCGTCGACGTCGCGAGCATTAAGGCCGCGAAAGAGGTTGAATCAACAGGATACGAGCGATTCAGTGGATGGATTGTTTGCATCGGCCGCATCGACATTCGCAAGAACCAGCTCAACCTAATCAAGGCGGTGGAGGGGTCGGATTACAAGGTCGTCTTTGTGGGAAAGAAGTCTCCCGGGCATATCGAGTATGCGAACAAGGTTGTGTCGGAGATAGAAGCCAATCCGAACATGGAATGGATCGAGCAAATTCCCAACGAAGACATCTACAAGCTGTGCCGCGAGTGCCGTGTGAGCGTGTTGCCTAGTTGGTTCGAGACGCCGGGCCTCGTGAGTCTGGAGGCAGCCGCTATGGGGTGCAATATCGTGGTATCTCCCAAAGGAACGACGCGGGATTATTTCGGTGACAGCGCGTTTTATTGCGATGTCAGCAGCCCTTCCTCCATCAGGGCTGCGCTGGATGAGGCTTACGCCGTCAATTACGACGAGGTTTTCGGCCGAAAGGTAATTACGGAATACACGTGGGAGAAGGCTGCTGAGAAAACTCTCGACGGCTATCAACTTGCTTTGAAAGGCTGATATGAAAAAAGTTATGCTCGTCTTCGGCACTCGCCCGGAGGCCATTAAGATGTGCCCGCTCGTGAACGAGCTGAGGGCGCGCCCCGACGAGTTCGACACGGTTGTGACGGTCACCGGTCAGCACCGTGAGATGCTGGACCAGGTGCTGCGCGTCTTCGACGTGACTCCCGACCACGACCTGGCAATCATGAAGCCGGGCCAGACGCTGTTCGACGTGACTTGCGACGTGCTACTCAAGCTCAAGGCGGTCCTCGAGGACGAGAGGCCCGACGTCGTCCTGGTCCACGGCGACACCACGACCAGCTTCGCCGCCGCACTCACATGCTTCTACCTGCAGATCCCCGTGGGGCATGTCGAGGCCGGCCTGCGCACGCACGACATCTACAGCCCCTGGCCGGAGGAGTTCAACCGCCAGGCCGTCGACATCGTGAGCGAGTACTATTTCGCCCCCACTGAGGCCAGCAAGAAGAACCTTCTGGACGAGGGCAAGCCGGAGTCGAAGATCTGGGTCACCGGCAACACGGGAATCGACGCCCTTCGCACCACCGTTCGCGATGGCTATACCCACCCCGAGCTCGAGTGGGCGGAGGGCTCTCGCCTCATCCTCATCACGGCGCACCGTCGCGAGAACCTGGGCGAGCCCATGCACCGCATGTTTCGCGCCATCCGCCGCGTGATGGAGGAGCACCCCGACACCAAGGCGATCTACCCCATCCACATGAACCCGCTCGTCCGCAAGGCGGCACACGAGGAGCTTGACGGCTTCGAACGGCTGCATATCATCGACCCGCTCGAGGTTCTCGACTTCCACAACTTCATGGCCGTCAGCCACATCATCCTCACCGACTCGGGCGGCATCCAGGAGGAGGCCCCGAGCCTGGGCAAGCCCGTGCTCGTCATGCGCGACACCACCGAGCGTCCCGAGGGTGTGGCAGCAGGCACGCTGAAGCTCGTCGGCACCGAGGAGGAGGCCATCTACCGCGAGTTCAGTAGGCTTCTTTGCGACGACGAGGAGTACGTCGCCATGTCCCGCGCCTCCAATCCCTACGGCGACGGACATGCGAGCGAGCGGATCGCGGAAGCTTTGGGTCGTTCTTCTCTCGAGGCTGGAATACGTGATGGTGAATGTCGATGAATCTTTTTAATTGCGGACAAATCAACGAGAAGCTTAAAGGTTTGTTTTGGAAACTCCCGTTGAGCGCTGAATTTAAAGAAAACCTCAGAGTCAGGCGTTATGAGCGTATTCTCGAACGCGAAGCGGCAGCCGATGCGGGCTCCTTGCGTATTGTGGCTGATAATGACCTTTTGAGCTCTTACGCCGAGCATGTCTTAGAAAGTTATGATGCGCGTGCCGAGGGCTACGTCGGCTATCGAAGGCATGATGAGGCTAAGTCGGACGTGCTGTTGGTGGCATATTATTTGACGCAATTCCACCCCAATGCTCAAAATGACTCTTGGTGGGGACGAGGAACCACTGAGTGGAACAATGTTTGCAAGGCCGTCCCTCAGTTCACGGGGCATTATCAGCCAAGGAAGCCCGGCGAGCTCGGCTATTACGATTTGCGCTTGAAATGCAATATGCAAAGGCAGATTGAGCTTGCGAAGAATTATGGCGTAGGAGCTTTCTGTTTTTACTACTACTGGTTCGATGGTGGTCAGAGACTTCTCGAAGGACCTTTAGATATGTTTCTGGATGACTCAAACCTTGACATGCCTTTCTTTTATTGCTGGGCGAATGAAAACTGGACAAAGCGATTCAGCGGTACGAGCAACGATGTCTTGATGGAGATCACCCAGAGTTCCGAGAACTACACCGCCTTCATGAGGGATGTTGTCCATGATTTCAGCGATGAGCGATATCTCCGAATAGACGGCAAGCCCGTCCTATCCGTGTATCGCCCATCGCTTATTCGAGATCCGGAGCATGTGATTTCTGAGTGGCGCCGCATTTGTAAGGACGAATGCGGCTCAGAACCCTATCTTATTGCCGTGCAAGAGCGTGATACCAACATTGATTGGTCGGCAGTTGGCTTTGATGCCGAGAGCGAGTTCCAACCCAAGCAGGTGCAGCACAACTGTCGCAACATAACCAAACAGGTGCGTCCGTTGCGCGAAGATTTCGGCGGCACCGTCTACGACTATGCGGATTTGGTCGAGAATAAGCGATATGCGACTTGGAGCCGCGATAAGAAGGTCTATCCCGCCGTTATGCCCATGTGGGACAACACGGCCCGAAGGAATCACAGAGGAACGATTTTTCACGGGAGCACGCCTGAGCTATATGGACGATGGCTTGCGGACACGATTGACGAGGTGCGCCGTAGGCGCGACTTAGACAAGAAGATGGTCTTTCTAAACGCTTGGAACGAGTGGGGAGAAGGTGCCTACCTGGAACCTGATTCACTGTGGGGGTATGCATATCTTGATGCGACATTGCGGGCCATCATGCAGGATGGGCCGAACGAATGAAAAAGAAGAAACTGTTCATTGCCATAACGCTTTCGAACTATCTTATTGACCGTACGGGTACGCCGAAGGTCGTTATGAGTCATCAGGTTGCTGCCAATGACGCTGGCATCAAGTATGTTGCCTTATTTCCCATTGGCGGTTCTTCTAAATTTGCAAAGAGGCTTTTCAGCAACTCATTCGGTGTGATATGCGATGGTAAGTTCGCAGGAGTTTTCAGCCTAGAAGCTTTCTTGGCTAGGGTAGGACGTTTGCTCGATGGCGAGTATGAACTGGGATGCATTTACATCCATCACTTCATGGGATGGAACCTTGAATCGATTGCTGGCATAGTATCTTCGTATCCTAAGGTCCAGCTGGTCGTATATGCGCATGACTACTACCTGTGCTGTACAAACTATAATTTGATACAGGATAGTACACAATTATGCGGATCTGCTAGATTGGGCGACGCACAATGCGCGGGATGTGCCTATTACGCTGACAGCATTATTCGTGAAGATTGCATCTGGAGGCTTCTGCACAACGAGCTTCATCGCATAGTATTTGCTTGCCCTTCAAGCGTTGTCGAAAGAATGGTGCAATCTTTCCATCCGGAAGCAAGGGGGCATTGCACGGTAATTCCACATCAAAGATACGTCGGGATTTATCTTGACAACAAGGAGATGCTTCCTCCCAATCATGCGATCAAAGTTGCATATCTTGGGAAACAACAGTCTATAAAAGGCTGGGACTGTTGGTGTCGCCTTGTTGACGCGTTTCGTGGCCAGGGAAAATATGAATTCGTTGTGTTCAATAACGAGACGAAGCCTTTACCTAGCGGAATGAGACGGGTCTTCGTCGAATTTTCACCAGGTAAACCCAATGCTATGATTGACGAGCTGCGACGCGAGAATGTGGATGCTGCTTTACTTTGGTCTCAATGCCTAGAGACGTATTCGTACACCTGCATGGAGGCATATGCCTCAAATGCTTTTATCATCACTTGTCCATCAAGCGGTAACATAGCTGAGTTTGTGAGTATGACGCATTGCGGCCAGGTTCTTTCTTCGGAGCAGGAGCTGTGCCAGCTGCTCGACGAGCCTGATAAGTTGCTGGAGTTGTTGAACGGGTTCCGCGCTAATCACGATGGGGGCGCGATGGCCCTCGCGACCAATGACGCATTCATTGCTTTGGCGAAACCGAGCATGCCGACTGCGCAAAATGCCGTCGAAAATGAGAGGCAATGCCGAACCTACAGATTCCGGCTAGTCAATTGCTTCTCTTTGCCGCTGCGTATTTTCTATTCATGTCGGGAGCGAAAAAAAATCGAGGCTGCAAATTCACGGAAACGAAAACAAGAGTTCGCCATATGAGTATTCTTGAGAAAAAAACAGGGTCGGGGATAGATGCACTGATAATCAGTCTGATTATGGCTAAGGTTTTTCTGCTTGAATACCTTGGTATGGCCGGAATCGTAAATAACGTTATCTTTCTTCTCATTGGAGTTCGCCTTATCTTCAGTGGCTGGAAGATTCCGAAGAAGCTGCTTTTCCTCGTCTGCCTAATTACGATGCTCCTTGTTTTGAGTTACTCTGCTGGGAGCATAGTTCCCGGTAAGACCTCATACAACCTTAAAGCCATACAGACCTTCTTGTTCTATGCGCTCTTCATCGTGATGCTGAAGACCAACGGGTCAGATTTGCTGGATTTCGGCAAGCAGCGATGGATTGTTTTCTTTAACGTTGTCTATGCCGTCAACTGTATAGTTATCCTAATTCAGGTCTATTACCCATATTCTCTTATGGCGGCCGCCCCCATGACGGGCCAAATTCCCTTCTATGAAGACCTGATTTCAGGTCTTTTCATGTATGCTTCGACCCATGCCGTTGCGTTGTTCTCGTGCTTCGTTTTGCTCATTGATTTGAACAGCATACGGGATGGAAGTGGGGAGTTGCGAATCCCCGTCGTTTGTTGCACGGCGGCGGTTCTTGCTAGCTCACTTGGTATTGCCGCCTTGAACGACAACAAGGCTTTGTTCGCCTTGATGCCCATCGTTCTTCTGCTTTTCTATGCCGAAGGTTTGTCATCGATCAATTTCATGAGAATCGCCAAGGGCCTGATGTTTCTTGCTGTCCTGCTGGGAATTGTCTTCTTGCTGTACATATGCAATTCATCGTTCGCAAACTTTTTTGATGACAATGTCCTGTCGTTATTTGACCTTGTGGAAAACTCTAGTTCGATAGGAACCGATGCGGTGGGCAGTGGAGAAAGAATTGCAATAATCGGTTATGCCTTAAATTTGGCGTCAAGCTGGCTTTTTGGTATCGGTTTGGGCGCAGCAACATTCCACGAGGGCGCCTTCTGCGGGTTTACTCATTTCGGCCAAGCTGATTTTGGATCGCTGGTCATCCTTCTGGGCGTTTGGTTCCTTATTGCCCTGTTTGCTTTCTATGTCTTCTGCGTGTCTTGCGGGTGTCGGGGGCGCAGACCATACGTTCTTTATCTTTCCCTTGTTGCGCTTGCGGCAACTGCGACAATCTACACTCAGTGTTTTACGAGGGCAAATAATGCCTTGCTGTTCTTGCTTATAGGACTTGCGCTCGTCGAAAGGTGGAAGTCCATTGCTCAGAGTACGTCGGTTCTTTCTAAGGAGTGACTGGTAATATGAAGGTCGGGATTGTTACTTTTACCTTTGGGGACAATTATGGTCAGCGTCTGCAGAATTTTGCTGTTCAGGAGCTGCTTCAAAGAAGGGGAGCGGATGCGAGCACGATTCGCCAAAGCGAGCCACGTTGCAGCCTAAAGCACCAGGTTAAAGTTTTTCTTGTCGATAGCTTCACTGGTAAGAGGGGGGCCAAACGAGCGAGGCATTCAGCGTTTCTTCGATTCGATGAGGAACATATTAAATATGAGCCGAATTATTCTTTGCCGGATTTCCCGCCGAGAAAATCTGATGGTTTCGACGCTTTTGTAGCCGGAAGCGATCAGATTTGGTCCCCTTACATTCCTGATAGCAATGGTGCTATGTTTCTTTGCTTTGCCGAAAGTGTCAAGAAAGTGTCTCTCTCGGCTAGCATTTCTGCACCTGAGCTGCCCATGGAGAAAAAAAGCGCATACAGGGAAAGACTCGCTGCGTTTGATTTCATATCGGTTAGGGAGAAGAACGCCGCAAGATTGATTAAGGAATGCGCTGGGTTGGACGCGGAGGTTTTGATCGATCCAACCCTTATGCTTGACGCTGCAGATTGGGATAAACTCGCCGAAGCGCCTGCGGCTTTACTTCCTAGGCGCTATGCCCTGAAGTACTTTCTCGGTAGTGATTCTCCCAAGGTTGCGATGTTCGACGAATATTGCAAACGAGCGGGATTGGAGGTCGTAGATCTTCTGGGGGATCCTCGGTTCTTTGCCTGTGGACCTTCTGAGTTCATCTACCTAATAAGGAACTCCTCGCTTGTTGCTACTGATTCTTACCACGGAAGCATCTTTACGCTCCTATATCATAAGCCGCTTCTGATGTTCGAACGCGCAGGTTCGCAATTCGACATGAGCGATCGATTCGATACCTTGGCTGAGAAGCTTGGCCTAGGTAATTGGCGTGAAGCAAATTGGAATTACCTCGAAAGCGGGGAGCCAAAATCCTTTGATGTTGAGGATAAGCTTCGAATTGAGCGCGCAAAATTCGATTCGTTCCTTAATCGATCCCTGTTCAGCAAATCGAGAAAAGAAATTGTCTATCATGGTTAGCCAACGTAAGACCGGTGCGATACTCGGCTATGCAAACATCATAGTCAAGAACCTGGTCAACCTCGTCTATACGCCCATGCTGCTGGCATTCGTGGGCCAGGCTGACTACGGCGTATACCAGACGTCCAACTCGTTCGTATTCTCGCTTACACTTCTAACCTTCGGCTTTTCCGAGGCCTACATCCGCTTCTATACGCAGGAACGAGCGAAGGGTAGCGAGGGCGACATTCGCAGGCTCAACGGCATGTATCTCATGCTTTACATTGCGGTCTGTGTCGTGGCCCTTGCGCTGGGCCTACTCTTTTCTGCTAATGTTGGGACATTTTTCTCAGATAGTTTCACGGACAACCAGGTGGGACTCGCGGGTAAGCTCATGGTGATAATGTCGTTCAACGTCGTCGTGACGCTTTTTTCAACCGTCTTCGATGCGTACATTCTTGCCCATGAACAGTTCAAGTTTCAACAGTCGAGGCAGATGTTCACATCTTTGGCGACTCCTGGCGTGGCTTTCGTGCTGCTCAATCTTGGGATGGGGGCGGCGGGCGTTGCGACGGCGCAGCTTGCAGTTGCATTGACACTGTTGGTTCTGAACGCCAGGTTCGCAGTCTTAAAGCTTGGCATGAGATTTGATGTTTTCCACTTTGACGGGTCTCTCTTCCTCTCGATTGCCGCGTTCAGCGCGTGGATATTTGGTAATCAGATTTGTGAACTGGTTAACCAGAGTGTTCCAAATATGTTACTTGGCGCTCTTACGAGTGCCGTCACCGTATCAGTGTTTGCAATTTCAATTCAAGTTCGTAGCGTCTTCGTTTCCCTTTCAACGGTGATGTCGAATGTCTTTGTTCCAATGATCAATCGTATCGTAGCCACAAGCGATGACAACACTAAACTCACCCGACTCATGACGCGCGTGGGACGCTACCAGATGTTCCTATTCTGCTGGGTGTACTGTGGATTCGTCCTTCTCGGGCGCTTCTTCATTGCCAAGTGGGCGGGCGAGGGCTTCATGGACGCGTACTGGCTTATCTGCGCCATGGCGCTGCCACTGGGAATTCCCCTGTGTCAGAACACAGGAATCGAGATTCAGCGCGCCAAGAACAAGCACAAGGCTCGCTCCGTCGTTTATCTCTGCATGGCGGGCGTCAACGTTGTGTTCACTTGGGCTATGTCACCTGTTCTGGGTTATTGGGCTCCGGCCATCGCCTACATTCTGAGCATTTCGTTAGGCAACGGCATCTTTATGAACTGGTATTACCAGAAGAGGATTGGGCTCGATATGGTTTTCTACTGGCGCCGCAACCTTCCCGTGCTGTTGGTCTCCGCTTGCGTCCTCGCAGCATGCCTGCTGGGATCAGCCTTCGTGCCCGTCACTGGATGGGCGTTGTTCCTCTGCTGGGGTGCTGTCTACACCGTCCTGTTCATGGCCGCTATGTGGGCGTTCGTACTCGATGCCGACGAGAAGAACATGCTCGCTGCTCGCCTGCCGTTCCTTCGTTAGGAGTTCGCTGTGTCTTATGACGAGATGAAGATATCCAAGCTCGGCGATGCCTGTTGTGGCTGTGGTGCATGTGCCGCGAAGTGCCCCAAGACGTGCATCTCCATGCATGAGGATAAGTTTGGCTTCCTACATCCCGTTATCGATGAAGGCGCCTGTGTGGGGTGCCATGCGTGCGATTCGGTATGTCCCGCGCTTGGCGGGGGCAAGTGCGACGAAGCTCTCGGGATCCGCTGGGCCAAGGGCAAGTCCAGTGAGCTGTTGGAGACTTCCTCCAGTGGTGGCATCTTTGGCCTCCTAGCAGAAAGCGTGATCGCGAGCGGCGGTGTTGTCTGCGGAGCCGCCTGGGCCGACGGTTGCCGCCATGTCGAGCATGTGCTGATCGAGGACGCTGTCTCTCTCGATCGTGTCATGCGCTCCAAGTACGTCCAGAGCCGCGTAGGCAGGGAGGTCTACGCGGGGGTTCGCGATGCAATCCGCTCGGGTCGCCGTGTGCTCTTCGCTGGTACCGCGTGCCAGGTCGCGGGCCTCAAGCGCTATCTGGGAAAGACGGGGGGGAGCGCCCTTCTCCTCACCGTTGACGTTATCTGCCACGGTGTCCCGGCGCCGCGCCTATGGTCGGAGTGGATTGACTACAAGAATGTGCTCCGCGATTCGAACGTCTGTGACGTTAATATGCGGAGTAAGACAACCGGATGGTTGTCTTACTCCGCTATGTACGAGTACATAGCGGAGAAAGACCCATTCTCGTCTTGCGAGTCCACCATTTTCAATCAAGACTGGTACATGAAAGCGTTTCTGGCCAATGCGTCGCTGAGGCCCTCTTGTTTCATGTGTCCTGCCAAGAGAAGTTGCGGCTCCGACATCACCCTCGGCGACTTCTGGGGTTTCCAGGGCATCCATCCTGAGGTCGACTACTCTAAGGGTGTCTCTGCGGTTATCTGTAATACCGATAAGGGTATCGCAGCTTTTCAAGGAATTGCGAACTCCATTGACTGTGGTGAAGCGACCATCGAACAGGTTCTTGCTGGCAATCCTAGCCTGGTCAAATCGGTTGCCCCGTATGCGAAGTGCGATGAGTTTATGGCAGATTTTGCTTCAAGGATGGGTATCGAGGGACTGATGGCTAAGTACGACTTCAAGTCGTCTCTTAAGCAGCGCGTCCGCGGCAAACTCGGAGCGATCAAACGCAAGGTGCTCAAGGTTGCTCGCGAGGGCATTCGCTAGCGGCATGCGACGGGCAGCTGCAAGCGGTGCGTGAGCCCGCCGTTGCGTGCGAGGTTTGTATATGTCGTTCCACGTGGATCTATTAACCTGCGCATCTACTTAGCTACATACTTGTTGTCACCAAGATGATTTAGCGAATCTAATTGGGATGACGCACAGTATCGGGTAGTAAAGCAACGACTAAACGGCCTTCAATTAGCAACTTATGAATCAGATTTGTTCCATGATCTTTGTTATCAAGAGTTGCCCCATAAGCAGTCAAAAGCGCAATTGCTTTTGACATTACATCTTTCTTTGCCTCCTCAACGGTTCCGCAATCTCCAGATCTCTTCTCGTGCGGCCTGAAAAAGAAGATCAATTTCGTTTCTCCTTCATACAGGTTCACCGCATCAAATATTGCCTGAAAATATGAATAGTCAGCTTTTCCCAAAGAGTGACCGTAGAACTTTATAACGCGCGTACCATGTCCATAGGTGCTTGCGTTGGTGGGTACTTCAACAATTTTTTCAATATCTGGCGGATTTAATGCCATAACTCGATATGTCTTTGTAAAGGGCACAACGAGCTCATTGCCCATTATGCGAGAACCGTCAATCCCAAATACAATTTCACCGCCAAGTCTTCCGTGTACATTAACGTAGTTGATCGCATGTTCTTTCGAACGGAAATCCTCTGCGACTCGAGTGTAATTAAAGCTAAGGATGCTTTCCTGAATGTCATATTCTTCTTCACACGGTCGCTCATAATCCATCAGTTCAATCATGAGTTTTGATGCGCGGTCTTTATAGTCATCCGACTTCGAAACTGCCTCCTGAAGGTATTTCGAAAACTCCTCTTCAAGAATATGTAGGTCCTTCATGGTTCTATCCAGTAGACTACTAATGGTCCAATGACACCAGTGATTTGGGAGGCGGTGGAACAGCTGAAACGCAACCACCTCTTCAACATTTTTTGAATCAAATTCAGTTGGGTCGTGATTCACCAGAAAGTTAAGGCACTTTGAAAAGAGCGTGCCTTCTGACAATGGCTCAAAGCCGTCGGGTGCCATCCAATTTGAGATGGCGCCCTCTATGTCGCACCAATTGGCATTTGGCATGCCCTCTAGTATGGTATCCCATATTGTAAGGGTGTAACTTCGAGCTTCGTCACCTTTGCATTCTCTTAAATCTATATTTCGGGCATTAATATAGCTGCTGAACCCAGACGGCAATCCACACTCTAAGTCGAATCCGTTACCAATGATAATTAGCTGATGCCAATTTGGACGAAAATCAGGAAGATTAAAATTTGGGATATTCATATTCTGATTAATGGCAGGCACGCTAAAATTCTGCGCACCTTGCTCTGTGACGGTTGTCATCTATTGTTCTCCCTGCGTCGTCTTTAATTGGCAATATTCTACTCATCGGTTATTTAACAATCATTCCTATTTTCGCCTGCAGTTTTTTATCGGCAAATTCTCTTAATTAAAAATATGGCAATTGGTGGACGCGGGCGTCTACAACGTGACGATGAAGTCGAACTCTAACGACTTCCGCGCGAGTTCCATCCAGGGCGTCATGAAGCGCGTGAATGTCAAGGGCGTGCCCGTGGTGGTCTACGAGCCCACGCTGTACGCGCCGGAGCTCATCGGCTCCGAGGTGACCCATGACCTGGAGGTCTTCAAGGCCGGCTGCGACGTAATCGTCCCCAACCGCTGGAGCGACGAGCTCGCGGACGTGGCGGCAAGGTGTACACGAGAGATCTGTTTAAGCGGGACTAGGGGAGAGGGTTTTTACTGCAACTCTAGCAATACTTAATAATAGTAATGTCAAGGATGATGCCGTATCGGATAGTTCCGATACGGCATCATTTGATGTAAGCCCCAACCCCTCAACCATATATGATTCCTTGCTAGGTATATCTAAGTCCATTTTCATAACTCGAGTCCTACAATTTCCACTAAAGGGCCACCATGAAAATAGAGTCTGAAAAAGACAATACCTCGTTGTTATCGCTATTCTTATTCACGGTTCAGGAATACGAGGCCATTACTGCACATATACTTTTACCGGCACCAAATGACTATTCTTCAATTTCCGATCCGCTCGGTCTTCGTGATTCAGCTATAGAGAATCTTAAGGCGACCTGGGCTGCAATGTATCTGCATGATGCTCCGGCGGAAATACTATTCCGACGGCGAGAGCGTGCAGCTGTGCTGATAGCCACTTGCTGCTGCCTTTGTGGCTTGTTCCGTATCAGGCGACATATCGGAAGCTGAGGAAACCTGAGTTTCCGCCTGATGTGAAATTTGATTCGCAGGATCAGAATCATTTTTGATGGACTTATTGCCGATCTCGCTTGTATCGATGTCGCTTGTTACGCTGTCTCCTGAATTGCCCACTGGGCCAGCATCAACCTGCTCTAGGGTGTTTTCTTGCCGCCGTTCTTCCGCCATAACCCTTACGGTTATTGCTGCGCTAAGCATGGATGCGTAAAGAACTGCGAAGAGCGAACTGTAAAAGACTCGTTTCATAGCGGTACCTCTCGATAAGGTGGGCGCCAAAGCCCGGAGGCGGCGCCAGACCAACACTCCATGTATATATCTGTGGGGTTATTTTGCGGTAACACCAGTCAACAACAGCGATCTATTTAGACAAAGTTGGGGAGGGGATACCTAGCATAATATGCCCTGAGTTTAGAATCTATAAAACAAATGTCAGTAATGGGGTGTTCCGGACTAATGGGCAAATGCGAGCAAGAGCGTTGTATCAGCACAGATTATGACACTGATAGTTGCCTAATTATTATAGGGAACGGATTTGATCTTCATCATGGCCTCGAGACTAGTTATTCGAGTTATCGCGACTGGTTGCTAGGCCATGATGAGCGAGTGGTTACAGACTTCGAATTATTTGACTACGCGACGGAAGGCCTCGACCGCGAGAGAAGTCTTTACAGCAAACCCAGCTCTATGGAGGAGGGCGATCGCCGATGGAGCTCACTCGAGGAATCACTCGGTATAGAATGGGACGACCTTTGTAATGAAACACTCGAGCACACGTACCCCGATTTATTCGAAGATAATCCAGGATGGGATGATTTCTGGGTTGAGCTGCAGGTGCGTCTTGAATACTTGAAGAAGCTCACCAGGGATCGTTTTAGGGAATGGGTAGAGTCGATAGATGTGTCTAAAGCAAAACCTGTGCTTGATTTACCGAAAACCTCTTCGTTCATTACCTTTAATTTCACCCCAACGTTGGAGCATGTCTACGGTGTTCGTCTAGATAGAATCCTCCATATTCACGGCAGCGTCTTAAATAAAGACGAGCTTCTTCAATTCGGCTCTCCCGACAATAATCCTAAAGAGCTTCAAATGATGCTTGAAGATAAATATGGAATGGATGATTTATACGGTGCAACTATTCAGCAAGGTGTAACAGTTGCATGCGATCGTTGTGCAGATACATGGAAAAATACCGAGGGCAACTACGACGCCCTTAACCATTTCTTGGACACCCTTGCCAAGATTAATACAGTAATTATCATGGGCAACTCGTTCGACAAAGTCGATAAGCCGTACTACAGCGACGTTCTGGCTCCACGCTACCGCGATGCCGAATGGGTCTTTTACGAGTACGATTCCAACGAGGATAAGCAGTACGGTATTGACAAATTTTGCCACGAGCTTGCCATCTCAAACTATCGCATGACAAGTTACATGGAGTTTGACAAGGGGTATGACCAGTCGATAGATAGTATCTAGGGTGCTGAGTGCCGCTTCACGGCTTACGTGAAATTGATAGGCAGCGTATCGTCTAAAAATGAAGGCCTGTCATGAATCTAAGATAATTGAGTCATAATCAAATTGTTTCCCAACGGTTTTCCAACTGACAGCCTTCGGTAAGTCTATACTTCAGTTATGTTAATTGGTTAAGTTAGGGAGTGCTGTATGCCCATTTGCCATGACGGATATATGGGCACTGCCCCCGACCTCTCTGGAAGCATTTCGAAGAATCGATTCAGAAACGAACTTTTTTGGGGTATCGATCGTTTGCTCACATGTTTGGATTCCGGAATTGATTCATTTGCTGTTGTCTTTGACTATCGTTGCGATATAGAACTACATTTAGACGATCGCTATGAGTTTTATCAGGTTAAAACCGGCGGAAAAGGAACATTTGGAGTCACTTGGGCTACACGGCTTCCAAAAAGGGGCATCTCAATTATCGCTAGACTTTATGAGCTTGACGATGCGTCTCAGGATTGCCCTATAAAACTCGTGATAGTTGGCAATAGGCCCTTCGTAAAAAAGGGCGGTTCATTCGATTCACCAGGAGAAGTTCTGTTTGCGACCCTTGAACCCGAGGATAAACAAAAGATCGAACAGGCTGTCACGCGCGACAACAAAGGGATGACTCCTGATTTAAATAAGGCGTCATATTTACTTGTCGCTATGAACCTTGATAAACCGCAGGATTCTGTTCGCGGACACCTTCTGTCTACTTATAATAAAGTCATGGGATGTGAGCCCAAAAAAACCTATGGCGCTATGCGAAGCGCTTGAGGGTTTAGTTTCAGATCGCGCATGCAATGAGAAACAACAGCCTGATTATGAATCTGTGATCAGTAATAAGGGTATTTGCGGTGAGGAAGTCAGGAGGCTCTTCTCTGTTTATGAAGATAGGGAAGAAACTCCCCAAGGTCTCGTAAACGAATGGATAAAAGAGCAACCCCCTCTAATGCAGAATTCATTACGTATTGCATTGCAAGAGTACACTTCAACAGTCATGGAGCCACAAGCTGAGTCGATTCTAAATATTGCAAATTCGTTACTTAAAGAGGCCGATCCGTCGATGAGCCCTAATGAGATAGCTGAGACGGTTGGACCTCAGCTTATATCCAATGTAGGTCCTGAAATTAGCAAAGAGCTTGCAAAGATATATGTACTGATCGCTACGTTTAAGACTGCTCTAGAAGGGTAACGCGCCATGGCACGAATTAACTTCATGAAACTTATCATTGCGTCCCCTTCGGAAGAAACTGCAAAGATCATTTGTTTCGAATCAGACTTAAATGTCATAACGTCAAATAGAAAAAAGGGCAATGATCTTGGTAAATCGGTCATCACTAAAAGTCTATATCACTGCATGGGCGCAGACTGCAAATTTGATGACAAGTTCGACGTAAACAGTAAAGTATTCATTTTAAAGTTCTCTTATGGTTCTGAACTATATACGATTTTCCGAAGCCGTGGACAATTCAAGTTATTTGATGAGCGGCTCGAATTGCTTTGGACTGAGACTCATAGGCATTTACTTGCAGAAAAGTTATACGATCAATTTGGCTTCGCCATTTGGTTGACCTCGCGTGCTTCGGGGAAAACTGAAATTGCATCGCCCGCTTATTCCTATGCGCCGTATTTTGTAGACCAAAATCATTATGACGGTTCGCATTTCAACTCGTTTAATAACATGGGGGAGTACAAGTCGTATAAGTCCGATTTGATTTACGAGTTTGCAGGCGCCTATGATCACACATACCTTGATTTAACTGCTCAGAAAACGGATATTGAGCACCGCCTTACACAAATTGAAACAGATTTGAAAGCCAATCGTTTAATGCGAGAGCGTATTCAAAACGAGCTTGAGCAGCTTGGCTACAGCGCTGATATGCCCTCACTTAAAAGGGATTGTGACGAATTTGAAGATGAATATAAACGCTTGGCTACCGGTCTATCTAAAATCCGTAAAAAGTTGTATCAACTAAAATCAGATAAGACAGAAACGGAGATGGCTTACGCCGGTTCCCAAAGAGTAGTTCGTAAGCTATGTTTGAATGCCAAATCGCTTCGGACGGGAAAATGCCCTCTTTGTGAGCAAGATATTTTTAACACCCTAATGGTTCGGGTTAATTCCTCGATTTCCCGCGAAGACGCACTTCTTTTAAGCAATGATCTTGGGCGCGATATTAACGAATTGGACCGTAAGATTGCCACTGAAGAAGAGAGATATAAATCGAAATTATCCGAGCTTGCTGTGCTGAAAGCGAAAATGAACCTAGTGAAGCGCGATAACTTAACAGCAGTCCAAATCGAGGGTTTCGTTCAACTGAACAAGCGACTTCTTGACGAATGTGCTGAATTCATTACCACACTTGAAGAAAGCCGTAACGATCTTGATAAGATTAAAAAACAACTCAATTCTTACAGCAGTAAGAAAAGCGAAATCGACAAACGTTTTGTTGAGTTAACGCGTGAGCATATAACGGAACTCAATCTTAGATCAATTGATAAAGCTAAGATTAAAAATGTTAATTCAAAGATTGAGGCGGGCGGCAGCAATGCCCCCTTAGCCACCCTTGCGTGGTATTTGACGCTATTGGATTTGAAGAAAGAATTTAATGAACAATTGGTAGAACTTCCAGTTGTTCTAGATAGCCCGTTGAATATCGAAGCGGATGATGAAAAATACCATCGGCAATACAGCCTGATATTCAGCACTTTTATTTACCAGGGTCAGATGATCGTGTCAGGGCTTAATTTAGCCGACTCTGAGGTTGTCCCTCGGAACGCAAATATCATTATTCTCAATAATGAGAAATATCAACTCCTCAACAAAGAGGATTATTCTGAATGCAAGAGTGTAGTCTTTAAATGCTTGGAAAAGAATTAGCTTACGAGCCAGTCGGAAAAGAGTTCTTCCTTTCACCGATTGGCAAAACGATTTACACCTAATTATTGGCACTGTTCAGGGACATTTCCTTTGTTTGCTCCTTGTTCTCGCTCAACTAATAACTGCTGCTACCAGGGCATTTTCTGGTGCACATTCTATTGGCTCTGCGAAGATCGGAGCGGGTATGTTTGCTGCCGAGTCCTACACCAGCCGTCATTACATTGCGTTTGTTGCCGTGGCCTGCCTATGCGTTTTGCTAGGCGGGCCTTCTTATGCCGCGGGCGCGGAGAGCCTCATCATCGCGGGCGCGACGTACTACGAGCCGGGCGTTTCGGGCCCCGGCTGGACCTGGACCGATGCTGACCACCTGGAGATTAACGGCTACGCGGGCGAGGCCATCGGCGCCGAGGGCGACCTGGTGCTGACGCTTGCCGGGCAAAACTCCGTGACGGAGTCGCATGCGCCCGATGCGGACATCACGCTGTGCGGCATGGAGGTGTGGGGCAACCTGACGCTTCGCGGTACCGGGACCCTGACGGCGACGGGCTCGCAGTGCGGGATCCACGCTTCGCGGACGCTCGTGGTTGACGGCTGCACCGTCGATGCCCGGGCAGACGGGGCCGATATTACGGACGAGGCGGTTGCCGGCGTGATCGCAGGCGACATGGCCGTGCGCGGCGGCGGAAGCGTCTTTGCCGCGGGCGCCGGGTCCGGAGCGGGCGTGCGCGCTTATGGTGTGTATCTGCAGGACGCAGGTCTTGGCGATGGCGAGGGCGCGGCCGGCTGCCGGCTTTCCGTCGATGCCTCGTGGCTCGATGCGACCGGTGCCGATGGCGGCGTTGCGTGCACGGGCGGGTCGCTTGTGTCCACGCGGTTTGTGACGCCTGACGGCGGGGCATTTGGTGCTGGTGGCGTGGTGGATGCTGCCGGGACCGTGGCAACGCACGTGGTGGTTGAGCCCGATGTGGCCACGCCGCCGGCGGGGGAAACCGACAGGGGCGAGG
>CALLSB010000040.1:0-26986 GCA_938014225.1 uncultured Collinsella sp.
GCCGAGCCGGTTGAGGTGCACGTCGCCTCGCTCAAGGGTCCGACGTCGATGGGTCTGGTGCAGTTTATGGACCGGGCGGCCGATGGTGAGACGGACAACGAGTTCGACTTTGCGATCAGCACTGCAGCCGATGAGATCGTGCCCAAGGTGATTCAGGGCGATGTCGATATCGCCCTGGTGCCTGCCAACGTGGCGAGCGTGCTCTACAACAAGACCGAGGGTGCGGTGCAGGTCATCGACATCAACACGCTGGGCGTGCTGAGCGTGGTGACGGGCGACGCGAGTGTGGCCTCGTTTGGCGATCTGGCGGGTCGCACCGTCTACATGACGGGCAAGGGCACCACGCCAGAGTACGTCATGAACTTCCTGCTGGAGCGCGCGGGCCTGACCGGCCAGGTGACGCTCGAGTTTAAGAGCGAGCCCACCGAGGTGCTGTCGGCCCTGCTTGCCGACCCGTCCGCCGTGGGCGTGCTGCCGGAGCCGTTCAAGACCGCCGCCATCGCAAAGAGCGAAGGCAAGCTGTCGGCGCCGGTAAGTCTGACCGATGTGTGGGATGAGCTGGCAGGTGACACGGGTTCGCGCCTGCTGACGGGTGTGACCGTGGTGCGCCGCGCGTTTGCCGAGGAACATCCCGAGGCCGTGGCGGAGTTCTTGAACTGCCATGCGGCGAGCGTTAAGGCCGTCAATGCGGCGCCGGCAGACTGGGCGCAGGCCGTGGTCGATGCTGGCATCGTGGACAACGCCAAGATTGCCGAGAAGGCGATTCCCGGGTGCATGCTTGTGTGCCAGACGGGCAAGGATATGAAGGCGGCACTTAGTGGGTATCTGCAGGTGCTGGCCGACGCGGACGCGAGCGCCGTGGGTGGTAAACTTCCGGCTGACGATTTCTACTACATGGAGTAGCCCGTGCGTGCGTTTGCTCGACAAATGACAGAGCGTATGAAGGCGGCGGCGGCAGCAGGTGCCGTCGCCGCCTTTTGGCTTGCCGTGTGGGTCTTCGCGGCGGTGCTGGTGGCGCAGCCACTGATCTTGCCGGGGCCGGGTGCTGTTGCCTTGGCGCTGCTGCGCCTGGTGTGCGATGGCGGTACCTGGGCGATTTTGGTGGGCTCGGGCGCGCGGATACTGGGCGGGCTGGCGCTTGCCGCGGTGTGTGGTGGCGTGCTTGCCGGGATTTCGTCACGGTTGCGGGCGTTTGCGCGCCTGGTGGCTCCGGCACTTTCGTTTGTTAAGGCGACGCCGGTTGCCTGCGTGGTGGTCCTGCTGCTTATTTGGTTGGGATCGGCGCGCGTGAGCATCGCCGCGGTCTTTTTGATGGCGCTGCCGGGCGTGTATTTTTCGCTGGCCGAGGGCTTGGCACAGGTGAATAAACCGCTGGAGCAGATGTTCCGTCTGCATGGCGTGCGCGGCTGGCGCCTGTTTTGCGCCCATACCTGGCGCGAAGTCCTGCCGTTTGTGCTTTCGTGCGCCCGCGCCGTGATCGGCATGAGCTGGAAGGCCGGCGTGGCAGCCGAGCTGATCGGCATGGCGGTGGGCACCGTGGGCGAGCGCATCTATCAGGCAAAGCTTTTGATTGAGACGGCTGATTTGCTGGCGTGGACCGTACTGGTCGTTACCGCCTCGTGGGCGTGTGAGCGCGTGCTGGTGTGGCTGCTGCGGGTTTCGGGATCCGTGGCGTGGCGCGCGGCCGTGCGGGCACATGGACGTGGCGCTCGCGGTTGTGTGGGCGGCTCTGCTGGCGATGGCGCCGCAGCGGAGCTTGCGCTTGCCGTGGGCGATCGTGCGCCCTGGGCGCCGGCGCTGGATGGTCTGGTGCTCAACGTGCCTGCGGGTGGGCGTATCTGCGTGATGGGCGCTTCGGGCATGGGCAAGTCGACGCTGCTTTCGTTGGCAGCGGGGGAGTGCGCGCCGTGCTCGATGGTGTTTCAGGATGCACGCTTGATCGAGTCCGCCTCGGCGCTGGATAACGTGCTGGTGTGCGCCGATGCGCGCGTGGACGCCTCGAGTGCTGCGGCCCTGTTGCGCCTGCTGGTGCCGGGGGTCGATGTGCACGCTCGCGTGGCTGAGCTTTCGGGCGGGCAGCGCCGTCGTGTCGAGATCGCTCGAGCCCTGCTGTGTGGCGGCTGTGCCGTCATTCTGGATGAGCCCTTTACCGGCCTGGACGCCGCCGCGCGCGATGCGACGGCCGAGGCCGTGCTAGACCTGCTCGACGGTCGCACGCTCTTGCTCGCCACGCACGATGTCGTCGACGTTCAGGCCCTCGATATCTCGGACATCATCACGCTCTAAATACTAACTGAGCAACAAAATGATTCGTTTTCCTCCGTCCCCATGGGGTCGGGTGTGGTATTCTATCTACGGAGTAATACTTAGGAATACAAAGTAATACCAACGCCGCAGAAACAAACTCCGGATGCGGGCCAATCGGGTTGCCTTCACAGCCCGTCGCCCAGCCGCGTGGCCCGCATCTATCCGCACTACCGTCGTTTCAAAAAGGAAGCGCCATGGCAGAACACATGACCCCCGTAGTCGCGAAGGTCTTGCCCGAGGAGAAGGCAGCCTTCGCGGCGGCAACCCAGCTCGTGGGCACCACGCCGTCCAACGCCATCCGCATGTTTATCGCCGCGTTCAATCGCTGCGGCACCTTCCCGTTCGACATCTCGCCCAGCGGGGCCTTTGGCAAAGAGTGTCCCCAACAGCTAGTCGTTGAAGAACGTCCCCAATGACTAGTCGTCGGGAGGAGGTTGGCATGCTCAATGCGATGATTTGGGCGCTTGCCTGTTTTGGCGTCGTCGCTGCCGATATTGCCCTGAGCGTCGTTTTGTTTTCCGCCCTTGGCGTCGCATCGGTGTTCATGGGTTTTTCGATCGATGACCTCGACATTCAATTGCTTCAGGCCGTCGCGCAGACAGCATCGTTTTTGATGGCGCTGCTGTGGTGGCGTTATCTGTGGCCGCGTTCGTTTATGGCACGCCGGCAAAGCGAGCACCCGCTCGGCGGGGGAGCGCGTGGGGCGTGGAAACGCATCGCCTGCGTTATCGTGATCGGCCTGGCCCTGCAGGTGGTTGTTGGCTACGTGACCGACGCCGCGCTGTCGTTGTTGCCCGATGCCGCGGCCGACTACAGCGAGCTTGTCGAGGAAACAGGCATGGGCGACACCAGCTATCTCGCCGTCCTGACCACGGTGCTCGGCGCCCCGTTTTGTGAAGAGCTGCTGGTGCGCGGCATTATTTTTGAGTTTTCGCTCCGAGCGTTTAATCCGCAGTGCCGCCCACTTTGGAAGCGCCGGCGTCGTGCGAGCGCGCAGGACGGCGCCATGGTGCCCCGGGCGGCCCCAAGCACGTGGGGTATCGCTGCGGCGATTGTGCTGCAGGCGGCAATCTTCGGCTTTATGCACATGAATTGGGTGCAAGGTTGCTACGCGGGTGCCGCCGGCCTCATCTTTGGTTGGGTGCTCGTGACGACCGGAAAGCTCCGCTACACGATCCTGCTGCACTTTGCCTTTAACGCCGGGTCGTATCTCATGACGTTGCTCTGGTTTGTGAACACCTCGCTCGACGTGGTGGTCACGGTCGCCATCGCCGGCGTCATCCTCGTTGAGGCAATGCGCTCGCTGCGCCACGCGTGTGGGATGGACGCAGCGAGCGCACCGCTGCCCTAGTTGCGCCTGCCGCCTCCGTTGGCGCCCTGCCGTCCCTGGGCCGCGCGATTGCGACCTGCGGTGTTTTGCGCACGCGACATGCCGCCGTGGCCCTTGCTGCCTTTGGGTCCCTTGCCAGCGCCACCGCCATGTGGTTTGCCGCCCTTCTTGCCGGTTCCATGCCCACCGCCAGCAGATGTCTCGCCCGGGCGCGGGGGCACGGGACGAATCAGGCAATGCTTGGTGTAGCCGATCAGATCGCGGCGGCCAGCCTTTTCCAGCGCCTCGCGCACGAGCTTGTAGTTCTCGGGCTTGCGATACTGGATGAGCGCACGCTGCATGGCCTTCTCGTGCGGGTCGCGCGCCACGTAGATCGGCTGCATGGTGCGCGGATCCACGCCGGTGTAGTACATGCACGTTGACATGGTGGACGGGGTGGGGTAGAAGTCCTGCACCTGTTCGGGCATGTAGCCCATGTCGCGCACGGCCTCGGCAAGGTCCACTGCTTCCTTCATCGTTGAGCCGGGATGGCTCGAGATTAGGTACGGCACTACGTACTGCTTGAGTCCGTATTCGCGGTTCAGGCGTTCAAATTTATGGCAGAACGCGTCGTAGACGGCTCGGCTCGGCAACACCGCGTCGCTCACGTGCTCGGGTGCCACGCGCAGCTGGCCCGAGACATGGTGCTCCAGCAGCTCGCGCAAAAACTCGTCCGAGGCATCGGCCATGGTGTAGTCAAAGCGGATGCCGCTGCGGACGAAGACCTTCTTGACGCCCGGCAGCTGGCGCAGGTCGCGCAGCAACTGCGTGTAGCCGCTCTCGTCGACCACCATGTTCTTGCATACGCTCGGCCACAGGCAGCGCTTGTTCTTGCACACGCCGTGCTTGAGCTGCTTGTCGCAGGCAGGGCGGCTAAAGTTTGCCGTCGGTCCGCCCACGTCGTTGATGTAGCCCTTAAACTCGGGATCGCGCGTGAGCAGCTCGGCCTCGCGCATGATCGAATCGTGGCTGCGCATCTGCAGCACGCGCCCCTGGTGGAAGGTGAGGGCGCAAAACGAGCACTCGCCAAAACAGCCACGGTTGGAGCTAATGGAAAACTTGATCTCGGCAAAGGCCGGCACGCCGCCTGCCGCGTCGTAGTCGGGATGCCAATCGCGTGCGTAGGGGAGCTCGGCCACCTCGTCCATCTCATCGGTGGTGAGCGTCGCCGATGGCGGGTTCTGCACCACATAGACGCTGTTGGGGTAGGGCTCTACCAGGCGGTGTCCGGTGATGGGGTCCATATTCTGCTGCTGCACATTGAAGCTGCGTGCGTAGTTGAGCTTGTCGGCGGTAAGGTCGTCCCAGCTGGGCAGCAGGTCGTAGTCGTAGACCTCGTCGAGCGAACCCGTGCGGTAGACGGTGCCGTTGATATAGGTGATCTGATCGACGGGCAGTCCCGCGTCGAGCGCGTCGGCGATCTCGACAATCGCGTGCTCGCCCATGCCGTAGATGAGGATGTCGGCGCCCGAGTCGAGTAGTACCGAGCGCTTGAGCTTGTCCTGCCAGTAGTCGTAGTGAGCCAGGCGGCGCAGGCTTGCCTCGATGCCGCCGATGATGATGGGAGCGTCCTTGAACGTCTGACGGATGAGGTTGCCGTAGACCGTGACGGCACGATTGGGGCGGTGCCCCTCCTCGCCACCGGGGGTATAGGCGTCGGTATGGCGACGGTGCTTGGTCACCGAATAGTGGTTGACCATGGAGTCCATGTTGCCGGCGCTGACCAAAAAGCCCAGGCGCGGCTCACCGAGCACCGTGATGCTGGCGGGGTCGGTCCAGTCGGGCTGGCAGATGATGCCCACTTTGTAGCCGTGCGCGTCGAGGACGCGGCTGATGATGGCCATACCAAAGCTGGGGTGGTCCACGTAGGCGTCGCCGCAGATGTAGACAAAGTCGCACTGGTCCCAGCCGCGCGCATCCATGTCGGCGCGGCTGACGGGGAGGAACTTATCGCGGCCCGGGCGCCAGGGGCGTGTGAGCGCTGCTGGGGTATGCGTGGTGTGCCCACCCTGCGCCTTACCGCCGCGCTTTTGCTGCTGGCCCTGTTTGCCCTGCTGACTGCGCTGGTTGTTCTGAGCGTGCTGAGGCTTTTTTGCCACGATCCCTCCCGGTGTTTGTATGCTGCACGTAATTGTAACCAGTCTTTTTGGGACGGGGCTAAAAAGACTGGTGGAGTACATGAGCTAGCGGATCGGCGTGTCGATGCGGGTGTCGTTTGTTTCCAGACTGTGTATCCCTGTGTCGAAGAACCCGTCTCGCGCGCACGTCATGTTGTCAATGGGTTACAGTATGAACGGCGGCTATGTTTCCGCCAACGCACGAGAGAGTCGTCAACAAGGAGGATGCACGACGATGCAGCGTGCCAAACAGATATCGGAGTCTATTGAGCTGGGCATCATCTTGGCGCTCGCCGGTGGCTTTATGGACGTGTATTCGTACATTGGGCGCGACCATGTTTTCGCCAACGCGCAGACAGGCAACATCTTGCTGGTGGGCGTGAGCATCTCGGAGGGCAACTGGGCACTTGCGGGGCGCTACTTCTTCCCTGTGGTGTCGTTTGCCGTGGGTATTATGCTTGCCGATCTGGTACACGAGCGGTTTGGCAGCGTGATCCACTGGCGTCAGGTGACGGTGTTCTTTGAAGCCGTCATCTTGCTGGGCGTGAGCTTTATCCCGGGCGGCAATTTCAACCTGCTCGCCAACTGCCTCACCTCGTTTGCCTGCGGCATGCAGGTCGAGAGCTTCCGCAAGATCCACGGTCACGGCATCGCTACGACCATGTGCATCGGCAACTTGCGCAACGCGCTGCAAAACGTGGACGATTACATCATCACCCACAGGCGCGGCTTTTTGGAAAACGGCCTGCTGTACTTTGGCGTGATCTTTACCTTTGTGTTTGGCGCCGTGTTGGGCAACTGGTGTATTGAGCGCATGGGCCTGCACGCCATCGTCGTGGCGAGCTTGCTGCTGTTTATCGCGTTTGCCATCATGTTCATCGATCGCGAGCGCGACTTGCGCTTACGCTGGAAGGTTGCGGCCGAGGCTTGGAAAGAGGGCTGCCGAAAGTAACCGAATGCGGCAAAGGGACTGTCCCTTTGCCGCACTGATCAATATTGGGGAGGGGACGGCCATCTCGGCCGCCCCTTTTTTGTAGTCTTAAGCGCTAAGGTGCATGTTTGTAATGACAAGATTTGACGTCAGCAAAGCGTGTTACTTGAGGCTATAGAATAAAAATGTCATCTTTCCAGCTATGATTATTAGTTAAGGGGATGGACATATGTCAGAGCTTTTTATTCAAAATAAGACGACAGTAATCAAGTTGATAATCAAGGCGGAGAACTGTCCTCTTTGTTGCTTTGTAGAGCCTTTCTGAGCAGCTATTCTATTATTAGTCTGGATGAGTCTTGCAACAATTTAGATAGTGTTTCGATATCCTTTTTGAAAGTAGCGTTTACGCAGGAGTTGAAAAAGCATACCGCCATTACTGCGGATCATGGACGTGGTTTCGAACAATTTGCAGACTATGTAATACAGTTCCAGGAGCCAGAAAAAAACCATCCAGCTCCTGAATGTTGCTACGAACTGCTTTTTGCGATTTATTCGAGATGCTCTTCAATCCGTGCCCTAAGAAGGGCAATGGCTGTAGGTATTCCAATTGCGGCGGCTAATTCGGCTTTATCCAAAACCTGTATGCTAAAGCACGATTGTTTATCACATTGAAGGACGATAACTGAAGATAGTTTCACTTCCCGTTGGCTGAATATATCGTAATCTCCAAATAGGAAGTTACCTTTTATTGTGTAATTCGGTATGTTCGTTACGCACTTCATCTCAAGTCTGTTTAGGCCATAATCAAACACCGCAACTTCCTCGTGTTCGATGATGAGCGCAACCCTGGGCATGTTGCTAAAACCACCGTCGACGACAGTGAAGAGTTTTCATTGGCATCGTCATAAACGGTATATTTAAGACTCAATAGCTGTCCTAGTGGACCCGTGAACCCATGTTTTTTGATGTTGAGGTTGTCTCCCGCTGGGTTGATGAGAGCCAGAGTATGCGGATAAGGGTTACCTTCAATTGAGATTCGATATTCGTTTGTAGCCGTCTTGCTCGATTTAGGACCACTAGCCACCATGTGTCATCGCTTCGATCGAATTGGAACCGTCTTCTGCTTCGTGCGGAGAATTACGCTGTACGTTGCAGTAGATGCAGCTGCAATAACCGCATGGGCAATTTCTAACAAAATGAATGTATCTTTTTTATAAACGTATTGTCAAACATATATTGCTAAAACAGAAACAATTTATAGACTGAGTCGGTCGTATTCTTTGGGCGATTGCTCCTATAATCTAGCCTTCGCTGCTGTCGGGAGGGAAGGACTAGGGCTCCGTTATTCTGTTGAAACGCTTTAACAATTTTGACGTTCTCACGTGTTTTTCGTTTCAAAAGCGTTAGGATGGGACTCATAACGTGGGGCGTAATGGGTGCCCCGCACACGATGGGAGGCTATCAATGGCTAATCGTTTCGTTCTCAACACCATTTCTTATCATGGTTCCGGCGCCATCAAGGAGATCCCCGGCGAGCTCCAGCGTCGCGGTTACAAGAAGATTTTCGTCTGCTCCGATCCCGATCTGGTCAAGTTTGGCGTTACCGCTAAGGTGACCGACGAGCTCGACGCTGCCGGCATCGCTTGGAGCCTCTACTCCGAGATTAAGCCCAACCCCACCATCCAGAACGTCAAGGACGGCGTCGAGGCCTTTAAGGCCGCCGAGGCTGACGCTATCGTGACCATCGGTGGCGGCTCCTCCATGGACACCGCCAAGGCCATCGGCATCATCATCAACAACCCCGAGTTCGCCGATGTCCGCAGCCTCGAGGGCGTTGCTCCCACCAAGAACCATGCCGTGTTCACCATCGCCGTGCCGACGACCGCCGGTACCGCTGCCGAGGTGACCATCAACTACGTCATCACCGACCCCGAGAAGGTCCGCAAGTTCGTGTGCGTCGACACCAACGACGCCCCCGAGGTCGCCGTCGTCGACCCTGACATGATGGCTTCCATGCCCGCCGGCCTGACCGCTTCCACCGGCATGGACGCACTGACCCACGCCATCGAGGGCTACACCACCAAGGGCGCCTGGGAGCTTTCCGACATGTTCCACTTTGAGGCCATTAAGCTGATCAGCGAGAACCTGCGCGACTCCGTCGCCGAGGCCAAGTCCGGCCAGCCCGGCTCCGGCCGTGAGGGCATGGCTCTTGGTCAGTATGTCGCCGGCATGGGCTTCTCCAATGTTGGCCTGGGCATCGACCACGCCATGGCTCACACCCTGTCCGCTCACTACGACACCCCGCACGGCGTCGCTTGCGCCATGCTGCTGCCGATCGCCATGGAGTTCAACAAGCCGGTTTGCGCTGAGCGCCTGGCCAAGGTTGCCGTCGCCATGGGCGTTGACACCACGGGCATGAGCACCGCCGAGGCCGCCGATGCCGCCATCGCCGCCGTTAAGCAGCTCTCTGCCGACGTGAACATCCCACACGTCTGCGAGGCCATGAAGGCTGACGAGATCGAGATCCTGGCCAAGGACGCCATGGCTGACGCCTGCTTCCCGGGCAACCCGCGCGAGGCGACGCTCGACGACGTCATCGAGCTCTTCAAGAAGATCTGCCCGGCTGCCTAACCCAGTTTGGTGGTCCTTCGCCCGTAGGCGTATGGTCTTTTGACTTGCTGCTGGCCCCGCCGTGCTGCGCACGGCGGGGCTTTTTGTGCTGCGTCAATGTCCTGAGACGGGTAAAACCAAAGCATGCTGCCCGCTGCGGATAGGTGGTGCACTTCCCAGCGTGCATTTTTGGGAGTATTCAGCAAGCTCTGAAAAATGCATAACGTTGTGAATGGGCCGTAGTGGCCCGCGGGCGCCCATCGACAGCCCCTGTGGGCGGGCTATTGATGGACGGAGATGGCTGTCGCCGCGTTTTTGGTTTGCGACGGTCTACAACACTGCTGTAACCGCGTCGTTTTATCGTTTGTGATGGGGTCGTGGGACCCACGGTGCTGAATACTCCGTTTTTTGCACGGTCCAAGGTGGGGTACCCTGAGACGAAGTAAAAAGATGTCTCATATTTATGCAGATACCGATAGGATTTATGCAAGATTCGGGTTGTAAACCGTGCGCGTGCACAAAACCGGTGCGGGGACGTCGGGAGGCGGCTCGGCTCCTAGGGCATTGACCGTGCAGAACGGTTAAAATCGGGACTCGGTCTTAGTTTTACTTGGAAGGATGCATATGGCTTCTAATGTTGATGCTTCTCTAGAGGGGACGCTCTCCTATATCGCGGGACAGCTTAAGACGCTGACTTCTATCGCCTCGCCTACGGGCTATACCCGTGCGGCGACTGATTATCTAATGGAAACGTTGCGCGATATGGGCTTTGGCCCCGAGCGTTCTAACAAGGGCAATGTGCTCGTTGAGCTTGGTGGTGAGGGCGAGCCGCTCGTGTTGGCGAGCCATGTCGATACCCTGGGCGCCATGGTACGCTCCATTAAGGACAATGGCCGTCTGCGCCCCACGACGCTCGGCGGGCATCAGTGGTCTACGGCCGATGGCGAGAACTGCACCGTCTACACGCGTGACGGCAATGTGTACACGGGTGTGGTTCTTAACACCGAGCCTTCGGCGCACGTGGCCGACGAGCCGGTCAAGACCATCGAGAAGAACATGGAAATCCTGCTCGATGAGAATGTCGACAGCAAGGACGATGTGCTTGAGCTGGGCATTCAGACCGGCGACATCATCGCTATGGATCCGCGAACCACGGTGACGGAGAGCGGCTACATCAAGAGCCGCTTCCTGGATGACAAGCTGTCGGCGTCGATTCTGCTGGGTCTTGCCCGCGCTGTTGCTGATGGCGAGGTGTCGCTTTCGCGCAAGGTGTCGCTGCTCTTTACCGTGTACGAGGAGGTCGGCCACGGCGGTGCTTTCGTGCCGGCCGACACGCGCGAGATGATCAGCGTTGACATGGGCTGCGTGGGCGACGACCTGGGCTGCACCGAGCGCATGGTGTCGATTTGCGCCAAGGATTCGGGTGGCCCCTACAACTACGATCTGGTGACCACGCTGTCCAATATCGCGCGCGAGCTTGAGCTCGATTATGCCATCGACGTGTACCCGCATTACGGCTCGGACGTCGAGGCCACGCTCTCTGCCGGCTACGACATCCGTCACGGCCTGATCGGCCCCGGCGTGTACGCGAGCCACAACTACGAGCGCAGCCACATCGACGGCGTGCGCAACACCTACGAGCTCGTCCGCGCCTACGTACAGCGCTAGGGGAGCAGCTTGCGACTCGGCTGACCGATCGCTAAGGCCCGATTTCTCGGGCCTTTTTTCGCTTTAGGATGTTTAGTATTATGATGTATGTAATCTATTAACTAAACATATAAATTACTTAACGAGGTGATGCGGTGTATGGATACGTCTGGGTACTTGTCTATGGGTGATGCCGCCCACCTGTTGGGCGTTACGAAAGCCCGCATATCTCAACTTGCCGCATCGGGAACGCTTGTGTGCGATATTGTGGGCGGCCGGAAGATGGTCGAGTACAATTCTGCGATCGCCTATCAAAAGGTCCGCAAACGAGGGCGCCGTCCTGCAGCCGATGTGGGACGCAAGTTTACGCTGATGTCGGCCGACCATGAGGTCGCGTATGTCTCATTTGATCCGACGCGCGAGTTTCCCTTTGAAATCGCCAAGGTCCTCGATACGCAACGAATGCCGTTTGGCACGTGCTCGAGCTCTTCTCCTACAGTGAATAAACGGGAGCTCAACGTGTGGTGGAGCCATCGGTCGGTGCCTGACGTCCGCCTCGGGCTCGTCTCGCGCTATCGTGAACTGGGAATTGCCAGTGGCATCGAGGTTCCGGTTCGGTGCCTGGGTCTCTCGCTTTCGGATTGCTATTGGCTGCGGCCGGCAGAATGCGATGAGCTCGAATGGCAAAACATCAATTACTTTGAGAACGAATTTGAGCGATCGGCGCCCGAAGAGCGTTCTGGTTGGCTGGAAGGCATCGGTCTTAAAAATCCGGATAACACGTCCGAGGGCGAGCTCCCTAAATCGTGGATGATCCGAAACGACATTCGCGTTTTGGCTAAAGGGTGCGGGATGGACGATCAACGTCCCTTTAACGAGGCGGTTGCAACGGCTCTACATCGTCGCTTGCTGTCGGAGGGTGAGTTTGTTCCTTATACGGTTGAGCGGATGTTCGATGGCCCTGTCTGTCTGTGCGACGACTTTCTTGATAGCCGCGAGGAATACGTTCCGGCTGTTTACGTTAAGAACGCCCTTGGTGGCCAGCGGGGAAGCTCGACATACGATCGATACTGTCGCTACCTTGGCAAGCATGGTGCCGATGAGGCCGCTGTGAGAAGGTCTATGTCGCAGATGATTGTCTGCGATGCCCTTTTGGCCAACAGCGACCGCCATTGGCGAAACTTCGGCATCATCCGTAATGTTGACACCCTGGAGATAAAACCTGCTCCTCTGTTCGATAGCGGCAACTGCCTGTGGTACAACGTACCAACTGCCGTGCTCGCAGCTGGGGAGTTTGGGTTTTCCGCTAAGCCGTTTGGGCCCGACCCTTCCGTCCAGCTGGCGCTTGCGGACTCACTCGATTGGTTCGATTCATCGCGGCTCAACGGATTTGCTGATGAGGCGATCGAGATTCTTTCGCAGAGCGAATGGGCGACGGCGGAGGGTCGACTCGAGGCCATTTGCCGAGGCCTCGAGCGTCGCGTAATCGAGGTTAGTGCCTCTGTTGAGGCACTTCGACACGTGCAGCGATAAACCCGCGGCTATTTAAGTGCGCCGGTCACCGTGCCGCCGCCGAGGACGATGTCGCCGCGGTAGACCACAACGGCCTGTCCGGGGGCGATGGCTCGTTGTGGCTCGTCAAAAGTTAGCAGCATTTGCCCGTCTTCGTCACGCGTAAGGGTCGCTGCCTGGTCTTTCTGACGGTAGCGGTACTTGGCGCCTACGCGAATGCCGCCGGCATCGAGCTCGGCCTCCATGCGTGCGTCCGGCGCGCTCCAGATCCACTCATCGGCCGTGAGGGCAGCGGCGGTCAGGTCCTCGGCCTCGCCCAGATGCACGGTGTTGTTGGCGGCGTCGACGCCCGTCACATACACGGGGTGCGCCATCGCGACGCCCAGACCCTTGCGCTGGCCGATGGTGTAGCGCAGCGCGCCGTTGTGGCGCCCGACCACGCTGCCATCGCGCCACACAATGTCGCCCGGCGCAGCGGGATGTCCGCAGCGGCGCTCGATATAGCCTGCGTAGTCACCGTCTGGAATAAAGCAGATATCCTCGCTTTCGGCCTTCTGGGCGTTGGTAAAGCCCTGCTCGGCGGCTATGCGGCGCACGTCGCGCTCTTTGTCCAGCCCAGCCAGCGGAAAGATCGTGCGTGACAGCCGCTCCTGCGTGAGCGAATACAAAAAGTAGCTCTGGTCCTTTTTGGAGTCCTCGCCGCGATGCAGCTGCCAGGTGCCGTCGGGCGCTTGGCTCGTTTTGGCATAGTGGCCCGTGGCGATGTAGTCGCAGCCCATATCCAGCGCCGCATCCAGCAACGCGCCAAACTTTATGTGGCGGTTGCAGATGATGCACGGGTTGGGCGTCAGCCCTTCCTGGTAGGCGGTCACGAAGCGCTCGATCACGTTGCGGTCGAAGGTCTGCTGCAGGTCGAGCACATGGTGGGGTATCCCCAGGCGCTCGGCGACGGCCTTTGCATCGGCGATGTCGCGGTCGACCTTGCTCATGCCCGTGACGGGATCGGGCGCGGGGCAGGTGAGGCGCATGGTGGCACCGACACATTCGTAACCCTGACTTTTGAGCAGATACGCGGTCACGCTGGAATCGACGCCGCCGCTCATGGCGACGAGCACGCGCTTGTTGTGCATGGGGAGGTTCTCCTTGGTGGCATGTGGCCAAAAAAGAAAAGCGGCGCGGGAGGCTGGTTCCGCGCCGCAGACATTGTAGCAAGTTCGGACGTCTCGTGGGATACCCTAACGAGATGGGCTCAGGCAGCCAGAAGAGAGGGGAGGCCGGCGTGCCTTGGGCCTATCGACAAGCGACGGGCCCTTAGTCCTGGAAGAGCGCCGTGGACAGGTAGCGCTCACCGGTATCGGCGAGCAGCGCCACGATGGTCTTGCCCTCGTTCTCGGGGCGCTTGGCCAGCTGCAGTGCGGCCCACACGGCGGCGCCGGACGAAATGCCCACGAGCACGCCCTCCTTGTGGCCCACGGCGCGGCCGGTCGCAAAGGCGTCGTCGTTCTCGACGGGGATGATCTCGTCGTAGACTTGGGTGTCGAGGACGTCGGGCACAAAACCGGCGCCGATACCCTGGATCTTGTGCGGGCCGGCCTGGCCCTTGGAGAGCACCGGGGAGGTGGCGGGCTCGACGGCGACGACCTGAATCTCGGGGTTCTGCTCCTTAAGGAACTCGCCCACGCCGGTCACGGTGCCGCCGGTGCCGACGCCGGCGACGAAGATGTCGACCTTGCCGTCGGTGTCATCCCAGATCTCGGGGCCGGTCGTGGCCTTGTGGATGGCGGGGTTGGCGGGGTTCACAAACTGGCCGGCGATGATGCTGTTGGGCGTCTCCTTCTGCAGTTCCTCGGCTTTGGCGATGGCGCCCTTCATGCCCTTGGAACCGTCGGTGAGCACGAGCTGCGCGCCATATGCCTGCATAAGCTTGCGGCGCTCGACGGACATGGTCTCGGGCATGGTGATGATCACCTTGTAGCCGCGAGCCGCCGCCACCGAGGCGATGCCGACGCCGGTGTTGCCGCTCGTGGGCTCGATGATGGTGTAGTCGCTGCCGCGCACGAGCTTGCCGGCCTTCTCGGCCTCGTCGATCATGTTCTTGGCGACGCGATCCTTGACGGAGCCGGCGGGGTTGAAGTATTCCAGTTTGACAAGCACGCGGGCCTTGATGTTCTCATCGGCCTCAAAGTGAGTGAGCTCCAGAAGCGGAGTGTGGCCGATAAGCTGATCGATGGACGTGTAAACCTTGCTCATGGTGAACCTCCAAAGTGTTCAAGTTGCTGGTTGCCGTGTGGTTTCACGGTGCGTGTAGCAGCTAAACCCACAAACCTTATAGGCTGTTCGTTTTGCTGTTGGCAAGCATAGTAGACAGTAAAGCCTAGTAGCACAATAGGAAATAGAAGATTATTACGAGTCGATTAACCAGCTTGACGGGAATAGGTATTTTCAAAACCAATATTTCGGCTAGAATTTCTACGGATTAAAAGACCGAAAGGCAGCACTATATATGTTGGTTTCCACAAAGGGCAGATATGCCCTGCGCGTTATGGTCGACCTGGCCGAGCACCAGGCGGCGGGCCGTATTCCCCTCAAAGAGATCGCTGCGCGTCAGGGGATTTCGGAGAAATATCTCGAGAACATCTTGGCTACGCTCGTGCGCGCCAATATGCTCTCGGGCATGCGCGGCAAAGGCGGCGGCTATGTGCTCACGCGCCCGCCCGAGCAGTACACGGTGGGCGAGATCTTGCGCCTGACCGAAGGCAGCCTGGCACCGGTCGCATGCCTGGACGGCGACTGCAAGGGCTGCTCGCGTTCGGACGAGTGCCCCACGCTCGACGTGTGGAAGAACCTGGACAAGCTCATTAACGACTACCTCGACGGCGTGACGCTCGATACGCTCGTCGCCCCCAACGAGGGCTACGACTACGTCATCTAGCCCACCTGCCATTTGGGGACGGGGTGGAAATGGTAGATTTTCTTGTCCTCTGAGGATTGACAAATAAGAAGGCCGCCCATTGTTGCGACGGACGGCCTTCGTTTTGGCGTGTTGTGGCGGTCCGTATCCGGTCGCTTTAGCTCCTTGCGATGCTGTCGAGAATGCTGCGCATAATGGATACCACGATGCTGCCCATAAAGGCCGATCCAAAGCTGGCAATGGAGATACCCGCGCCCAGCAGATTGACCGACAGGTAGCTGGCCAGCTCGAGCATAAAGCTGTTGACTACGAGCTGAAAAATACCAAGTGTGATAATAGTGAGCGGCAGCGAGATGACCGTGAGGAACGGCTTGACGAGCGAGTCGACGATGTTGAGAAACAGTCCCACGAAGGCAAAGCAGACCCAGGCGTCGGCCATGCCGAAGGGCTGAATGCCGGGGACGAGAAACGTTGCGATCGCGATGGCGATTGAGGTCAAAAGCCAGTTGAGCAAAAAGCGCATGGTGGGAATCCTTTCTTGCGCATGGCGTGGTGAGGGGGGCGTGAGGGGCACATACCTTTGCAACTCGGATAGATGCGCGGGCTCGGCCCTGTTCGGCCGCCCATTGTCTCAGATATTCGTGGAGCTTGCGTGCGCATTCGGTTTCAAAACGGCGTTCGTCCTAGAAAATGTGCCGCTGGCAGAGAGTCTTGTCGCTTTAGTTTGGTGGTGTGCTAAACTGCTACGGGCAAAAGCCACAGGCGTTGCCCTATTGCATAGAACGGGCGAACGATGCCCGATGTCAGTATCAACTTCGATGCCTTTTGGCGGGTTTGGCGGTGATCGATGAATATCGAGAACATGTTTGACAAGCCTGATGTCAAGCAGCTGGTCCACGCATTTAGCCTTTTGGACGACGAGAAAGATATCCAAGCGTTTTTGACCGATATCTGCACGCCGCGTGAGATTTGCGATCTATCGCAGCGTCTGCAGGTCGCGCGTTACCTGGACGAGGGTGAGCCCTATGTCGAGGTTCAGGCGCGTACCGGCGCTTCGTCCACCACGGTGAGCCGTGTGTCCAAGGCGCTCAACGGCGAGTACGGTGGCTATCGCAAGATCCTCATTAAGCTGGAGGATGGCGAGTAGGCCGCGCCAAAAACGAATTGTGCAAAACCGCTCCTCCGGGGGCGGTTTTTTGATCCCTTGGGGACGGAGGAAAACGGATCACCGGGTTAGACTGACCCCCTCGATGATCCGTTTTCCTCCGTCCCCAAGGGATCAAATCTGTTGGCGTGGGGCAAATCTGTCCGCTTGGGCGGGTAGGATGGATGCAATGATTATTGCGAACAGTTTGAGCGGAGGACCATGCCTGTTCGAATCTATACCACCAATGCCGGCACGGATTTGAGCGATGCCGAGTCGGCGCTGCTTGCCGACCTTATTGCCCGCCACGGGCGTGCCGTGTTGCTGGCGCCAACGTTTGCCGAGCTCGACCTGTGCCGTCATGATGCGGCGGAAGCCGGCGTTTCGCTGGGTATCGACTACAAGACGCCTACATCGTGGCTTCGCTCGCTTTGGGAGCTTTTGAGCGACGGGCGCGCTTTCGTCGACAACCTGCAGCGCCAGATGCTGTTCTCGGACATGGTCACGCGTCTCGACGATGCCGATTTGCAGCCGCTTTCGCGTAGCCAGGGCACGGTGCGCATGCTCGCGCGCATGGCCCGCGATGTGCTGCCGGGTGTGGCGGGGACGACGGCCGAGCGATGCGGTGGCAACAATTGCCAGCCTGAGCCAAAAAGCGATGCCGAGGCTCGTGTGTTTGAGCTTTTGCGTGCCTACGCGGGCGGTTTGGACCGTCGAGATATGGTCGAGCCCTGCGAGGCGGCCGACATTATGGCCGGTGCCCTGGCCGATAGCCTGCCGGCGTGCGCCCGCGCCGTATGCGTGCGCGGTACCACGTCGTTTACGCACGGTCTACTCGAGCTGCTGTCTGCCGTGGCGAACAATGGGGGAGAGGTCGTCGTGCTGCTTGCCCGCGAGCAGGCGGCGATGCGCGAGGAGCTTGCCACGGCATTTGATGCCCGCGGTGTGCTGTTTGAGATCGCGCCGCTGGGGGAGGACGCCGTCGCGTCTGATGTCGCTTGCGGGGCCGCCGCTCAGCCTGCCTTTATTGAGGTCGCCGGCCCCCATGCCCGTGCTCATGTCTATGCGGACGCCATCGATAAGTTGGTGAAAGCGCACAAGGAGTCCAAGGCCGATAAAGCTACTGCAACGCCCGCCGACCCCGTGCGCGTGCTCGTCGTTTCTGCCCGGGCACCCCAGCTGTTCGGCGAGCTCGCCGCCCGTTTGGCGGCGCGTCACATTGCGGCCGAGACGACTGAGTTCACGGCGTTTTCCCAGTCCATCGCGGGCAGGCAGTTTACGGCGCTCGCCAACCTGATCGAGCGTATGAAAGCCGCCGACGAGGGCACCGCTTCCAAGACTGAGTGGTGGCCCGCGCCGGAGCTTACCGACTGGATCTACAGTCCGCTTTCGGGCGCTGATGCCGTCAATGCCCGTACCTTCGATAAGAATATGCGTCTCTCGCGCAGCAAGACTACCGCGGGCGTCAAGAGCCTGCTGCAGAGCGTTCAGGGCCAGGTGAGGGGCGCGCGCAAGGCGACGAGCGACGATAACTGGTTTAAGAACGTACCGTGTGTGGTCTCGGACGTGTTCCAGGCGCTGTGGCGTGACAAGCCCGTGACGGCGCTTAAGGCCATGCTTGCCGTTGCCGAGGCGTTGCCCGATCGCGCTCTAGGCGGCCTTGACGGCCAGGCCCGTCGCCAGGCAGAGACGGCTTTGCTGCGCCATGCCATCGACATCCTTATGAACGATGCTCGCGCGCTCGACGTGTCGCAGGCCGCGACCGTGCCGGTTCTCGACGGCGTTCGAACCAAGGTGGACAAGCGCAGTACCGCCTACGATTACGAGACCTACGAGGTCGATCGCACACCACGAGCACAAGTGCGCTTCGCGTCGCTTGCCGATGCGTCGGTTCTTCGCCCTGGCAGCTACGATGCCGTGCTGTTTGCCGATGTCGACCTGGACAGCTATCCGCTTTCGCACGAAGAGGGCCCGCTTGCCACGTTGACAGCCGAGCTGCGCCGCGACGGCGTGTCTTTGGAGCCCGCTGCCCTGCTGCGCGTGCGCTTTGGCCGTGCGATGCAGGCGGCGAGCGGTCCGGTCGCGCTCGCCCGTGTGACGCACGATCGCCAGGCACGCGAGTGCTACCCGGCAGCCGTATGGACCGAGCTGTGGGCACATGCCGAGGCCGCTGGCGCTGCCAAGCCCATGCGCGTGGGCGAGGGCGATATCATCGCCGACTTTGATCCCGCGGCAGGTGAAGGTCTTAGGCGCGAGCGCGTGACCTGCGAAGCTCCTCAGCATCTGAGCGATGAAGCCATTCCGTATTTGGTCCTGTGCCGTCGCGATGGCGAGGGTGAGGACGCGCCGCTTGTGCCGCGTCTGACGTCCGCCTCGCAGATCGAGGCCTATTCCACCTGCCCGCTGTGCTGGTTCGTCTCGTATCGCGTCAAGCCCCAGTCGATCGACGCGGGCTTTGGCAACATGGAGAAGGGCAACTTTGTCCACGACGTGCTGGAGCACTTGCATGCGTGTCTTCCGCAGAAGGGCATGGAGCGCGTGACGCCCGAGAACCTGCCGCGTGTGCAGGAGCTGCTGCGCGAGGTCTTTACCGATACCTTGGCCGAGCATGCGGGCAAGCGTGGCAACGAGGGCCCGCTGGTGCCGCTCTCCCCGGTGGAGGAGCGTCAGGTGGCCGAGATCTTGCCGCAGCTGGAGGGCGTCCTTGCCTACGAGTCCGAGGCGCTGACTCCTTTTGCTCCGCGCTACCTGGAGTTTGCCTTTAACGATCTTAACGTTGAGTATGCCGGTTGGCCGCTCGGCGGGCGCATCGACCGCGTAGATGTGGATGCCGAGAATCGCGCCGTGGTAATCGACTACAAGCATCGCACGGGCGTTGAGGAGTTTAAGCTCGCCGACCCTACGGTGCGCGACGAGGAATCGGGCACGGCGCCCATCGACGACCCGCGCTGGCTGCCACCCCATACCCAGACACTCATCTACGCGCAGGCCATGCGTCGGGCGCTGGGCCTAGATACCCGTGCTGCGCTCTATTTCTCGACCAAGGGCGGCAAGCCCGCGCTGCGCGGCGCGGCGAGTGCCGAGTTGCTCGAGGAAGAGCGTGGTGACGGTCGCATCCCGGGCCTCAAGAAGGGCTTCCCGGGCGAGGGCGGCAGCATGGACTTCGATGCCCTGCTCGACCGCGTGGAGACCGGCATTGCCGAGCGCCTGCGCGAGCTCGAGGCAGGTGACGTCACCGCTGTCGACCCGACATCGGCGCAAGCCGCGCATGCGCGCTGTTCGTATAACCACCAAGGAACGTTTGTAAGGAGGGACGTGTAGACCATGGATCTTTCGACTTTGATGCCGCAACAGCTGCAGATTGTCAAAACGCTCGACCGTCCGCTATTTGTCTCGGCGGGCGCCGGTTCGGGCAAGACCTTTACCCTTACGCGCCGCATCGTCTACGCGCTCTCGCCCGAATCCGGTCCGTTCGTTGAACATCTGGATCAGGTGCTCGCTATTACCTTTACCAAAGATGCCGCGGCCGAGATTCGCGACCGCGTGCGCCGTGCGCTTATCGACGAGGGCATGGACGAGGAAGCACTGACCGTCGACGACGCGTGGATTTCGACCATTCACGGCATGTGCTCGCGTATCCTGCGCGCGCATGCGCTGGAGCTGGGCATCGACCCCGAGTTCACGGTGCTCACCGATACCGACGAGCTTATGGACCAGGCTGTTGAGCATGTGCTGGCCCGCGCGACGGCGCCCGATGCCGCCCCCGAGCTCGCGGCATCGCTCAAGGCCCTCTATGCCTGGTATCCCATGGCGGGCGAGGGCGGTTCCTTTGGCACCGGCACGACCATCAAGGGCCTGGTGCGCGACCTGCTGGAGCTGTCGAGCCAGTTGCCGGGCGGTATGGACGACGTGTGCGTGGCGCGCGGCCAGGCCGATACCTCGGCACTCGCCGATGCCTATCGCGCGGCGCTGGGTGCGAGCAAGGCCGCGACCGAGAAGGCGCAGATGGCACTCGACGCCATTGACGCGTTCGAGGCGAGCGGCAAGACCATGGCCGATGCAGCGCGACTCATGATGTCGTGCACCATGCCGCGCGCGAGCAAGGCATTCCCTAAGGAGCAGGTCGAGCTGCTCAAGGCCGAGGCCGCCGATGCGTTTATCAATATCGTGCTTGCCTGCGGTGGCCCGGCGCTCGATGCGCTGGTGGGCCTGGCCCGTTCCGTGGAGGCTGAGTATCGCGCGCTGAAGGCTGCCCAGTCCGCTCTCGATAATAACGACCTGCTGCGTATGGCTTACGAGGCGTTGCGCGATTACCCTGCCATCCGTGCTGCGTACGAGGGCCGCTTTAAGATGGTCATGATCGATGAGTTTCAGGATACCGACCAGATGCAGGTCGATCTGATACGCTACCTGACGGGTGCGGGGGAGCGCGCGCTGTGCACCGTGGGCGATGCACAGCAGTCCATCTATCGCTTCCGTGGCGCCGAGGTCGAGGTGTTTCGCCGCCAGGAGCGCAAGGTGGGCTCCTCTGCTGCGCCCGAGACGGCTGTCGCATCCGATGCCCCCGCTGGCGAGCTCGTTAAGCTTGTACGCAACTTCCGCAGTCACGACGAGGTGCTGCGCTACGTAGCGCGCGTCTTTGACGGCGATACCGGTGGTTTGATGCAGGGGTTCTTGGATCTTGAGCCGAGTGACGATCGCGAGGACAAGCTCAAGGCAAAGGCTTCGCGCCGCCAGGCGGTCTTCGTTGCCGGCGGCAGCACGCAGGAGCGAACGCAAGCGAAAGCTCGCGTGATTGCCGAGCGGTTCCAAGCGCTCGTCAAAGCGGGGCAGCCCCAGGGCGATATGGTGCTGCTGCTGGGTCGCATGACCAATGCCGACGTCTACGCACAGGCCTTCCGCGATCAGGGGCTCGACTGCGTCATCGCGGGCGGCTCGGTCTTTGCCCAGGCAGCCGAAGTACAGACGGTGCGCGCCCTGGTGTGCGCGCTTGCCAATCCGGCCGATACGGCGCAGGGTCTTATGCCGCTGCTGGCCTCGCCGATGTTTGCACTTGGCGCCCAGGAGTTCTTGGCGCTGGCGACCAAGCTCGACGAGCAGACGGGCGAGACGTCGCGCCGCAACATCGATGCGGGCATCATGAGCGATTCCGATGTGCCGGGTTTGCAGGGATTGCCGCTCGTAACGCGCGCCCGCGAGGTGCTGCGCTACGCGCTTCGTCGCGTGGGACGCGATTCGTTCGCCGCCATCGCGCGCGACGCGGTCAATGCCTCCGGCTGGTTCGTGCGCTTGGCGCAGCGCGGCCCCGAGGGCAAGGCCATTGCCGCCAACGTGCTCAAGGCGCTCGATGCCGTGGCCGAGGCAGAGGCTGAGCTCGGCAATTCTCCGCGCTCCATCGCGCTCGCCTTCGACCGCTTCTTGGCGGGCAAGGAAGCCCCGGGTGCCCTCAACGAGGAGGGCGACGGCGCGGTACGCATCATGACCGTGCATGCGTCCAAGGGTCTGGAATATCCGGTCGTAGCGGTTGCCGAGTGTTTTGGCGTGCGCAAATCGTCCGGTGCGGCACAGATGGGTCGCGTCGAGGGCGGAGCGCAGGTCGTGGCACTGCCGGCACGCTTCGACGGCGTTAAGCTTGCCGACGGTACCTTTGTGAAGGGCGACGACGTCAAAAAGCAGTTTGAGCATGCGTTTAAGGGCAAGGGCACGTCGCTGTGGTTGCCGCCAGAGCTTATGGAGGACGTATGCGCGACGGGTTCTCCCGCCGAGGCATTTGCTCGCCTGCGCAACGACGACCTGCAGCTTTCGCTCGAGGAGCGGGCTCGTTTGCTCTATGTCGCCATGACGCGTGCGCGAGAGCTGGTGATCTTGGCGATGGATGTCGGCGTGAGCCGTGGCAAGGTGACGGCGCCGACCTTCGACGTCGAGACCGATCTGACCTATGACGTGCTGCGCCGTATTCTGCCGACGGACGGCCTGGACATGCCACAGCTCGATGCCGACCGCCTGGTGTTCGACAACTCGCGGCCGGGCGACTACGAGCTTATCTCGCTGGCGAACTTTACCTTTGGCGAGCAGGCGTTCGAGGCCAACGCTTCACTGGATACCGAGGGCAGGCTTGTCCGCGGCGATGTGGAGCCGGAGGGTGCCGGTGCAGATGCCCGCGCTGCCGTTCCCGGTCCTGCCGACCCCGAGCCCGATGCGTTTGAGCTCGTGTATCCCCAGGCGGTTGGTGTGCGCATGGGCATCTGTCCGTATCCGGCGCGCGATTCGTACAGCTACTCGTCAATTGCCGCGACGCTGCATGCCGAGGCCGAGGACCGTGCCGCCGAGGCTCGTGTTCCCATGGACGAGTCCGGCGATGATGCGGAGTCGGATGGCTCGGAGATGACAGATGCAGACGTGACCGCCGTTGAGCCCGCCGGCAATCCCATGGCGCTGGGCTCGGCCTTCCATGCCGCCTGCCAGTGGCTGATCGAGATGGGTGCCGATGAGCTGCCCACCGTGCGCGCCGAAGCGCTGGCGCGTCTGTGGCGCCTGACGCCGGAGCAGCGCGAGCGCTTCGACGTTGCCCTGGACCGCTGGCTCAAGTCGGCTGTTCGTGCCGACCTGCTCGCGTGGCCGTGCGTTCGCGCCGAGGTGCCGTTCTTTTCGCTGGGCTGCGAGGACGAGGACATCGCTCGCTACGGTACATATGCCGAAGGCGCCATCGACGCTTTGGCGACGAACCCGGCGGATTCGTCACGCGCGCTGGTCATCGACTACAAGACGGGCGGCACACCGGACGAGACGCCGGAGCAGCTGCAGGAGAAGCACGCCCTGCAGGCGCGCGTCTACGCTGATGTTCTGCACAAGGCGGGCTTTGAGGCCGTGACGGTCAAGTTCGTCCGCGTGGAGCAAGTCGACTCGATCCCCTCTGGCGAATCCGCCGAGCCCCAGGTGGTCACCTACACCCTCTAGCCACCTCAGGCTTTACGGTGCTATTTGGTTGGTTTTGCGGCCGTAAAGCCCTCAATCGTCCAAATGGCACCGCAACGCATGGGAGAGCCTGGGGCGGTACAATGGCTCGAACGGTTCAAACGAATAAGGAGCCATCATGCAGCTCACCAAAACGCTTAAGGTGACGCCGGAGGAGCTTTTTGACGCTCTGGCGGGGTCCATCATGCAGGATATCGAGAACGCCACGGGCAAGCGTCCCAGCCGCAACAAGCTCAACGGCTATAAGTACGAGAAGCGCGCCCAGTCCGCAAAAGGCAAGGCCAAGGGCACGGCGATCAAGGTTAAGATCAAGCACTTTGACTACCCGTGCCTCTATGAGGTCCGTTTTCAGTATGCGGCGGGCATCAATACCATGCGCTATGAGGCTGTACCTGCTGGCGATGGTGCCTGCGAGCTCACCTATACCGAGGATTTTCAGGGTGCGGGTGGCAACACGTCTGGCACGCGCGGCAAGCTCGGCCTCTTCTTCTATGAGCGCAAGCTCAAGAGCCACGCCAACCAGACGATTGATCAAATCGTCAAATACATCGAGGGTGAGCGCCGTGTAAAGGCTAATCCCGCCTTCGCCGATGATGCTGCCGAAAACGCTTCGGATGTATTCCATTGATACCCTGTTCAAAAGCTTTACCGCTCTCCACAGCAACTGTGAACACTTCAGGCTTCGAGTCAGTAGCGAGTGGCCCGATATAATTAGTTGATGGAAGTGCCAAATGAATAAGAATGCCACTACGCAACTGCACATCTATTCCGTCTTTTTCGTTCTCGCGGGATTTGTTTTAAATCGGGGAGTGTTCTACTTTTCCTTGCAGAGAAAGGAATGTCTGTCACGGAAATTGCGCTTTATCAAGCCCTGTTTAACATTGCAACGGTCGTCCTCGAGCTGCCAACAGGGCTGATAGGCGATTTCTTTGGAAAGAAGTTCTCGATTCAAGTGGGCGTGCTGCTGCTTTTCTTCCATACGGCTGGCATGCTGTTGCTCTCAGGCCCCTTTCTCGTCGCGCTTTCCCTTGTTGAGGCACTCGCCTACTCCCTTCAATCGGGATCGGAACAAGCACTTTTATATGAAATTGCCCGAAATGCCGGTCAAGGAGAGCGCTTCCTCACCATCAACGCTCGGCTGCTTGCCGCGCAATCAATCGCGACGGGAGTGGCAATCGTACTTGGATCATTCATTGCCCAAGTATCTTGGAGTGCCCTCTACGTATGCGTTTCCGTTTTCTATCTCCTGCAGCTTTTCCTTCTGTATCCCATTGAGAGGATGGAAACGACCCATTCCAAAAACTCTGGGGAGGAAAGATTTGACGTAGCCAAGGTCTTCAGACGCGAAACCTGGTGCATTGGAGAATCCGCTTTTGCGGTGTTGCTTCTTCTAATCGGCACAAGCATGCTCGATGGATTCTATGGGAGTTATTACAACTTGAATCAGTTGGTATTCGACGCATTTGATGCTCCCGTCTCCATAATAGGAATCTTTTTCGGTGCATCCTATGCAGTAAATGCGACGGCCTACATTGCAGCAGATTTCTTCTCATCGCGTTTCGGGAAAAGAAATACCATGCTCGGCTCGATGCTAATCGAGGCCGGTCTTTTCATGATTCTTCCGTGGTTCGCTTCAAATCCGCTGTGTTTGTTTGGCCTTAGCATGGTGCTTTGTTTTCTCCCAGAAGTGGTGTACATCACTTCGGAAAACTTAATCCAAGACGCGATAGCGGACGATCTCCGCGCGACGATCCTTTCCGTCGCGTCTCTGGTAAGGGCTCTCTTTTCTGCAATGTTTTTCTCCATATTTGGATATGTGTTGGGGTTATATCCCATTCAGATAGCGCTCGGTGTTATTGGCGTAATCGCGATAGCAATTACCGCCGTTGTTTCTTTAAAAATGGTAGGAATACATGTCTCCAAGAATTGATATATCGATTGACGAGCTGCCCGAAGCGTCGAGCCTTCTTGATGGACATGACTATTCGTCACAAATCATTCAGCGTATCGCCGGGGTTCCAGTAATACTCGATATATCTGGATGCCCTCATTCCCCTTTTTGAAGGTCCCAAAAAGACTGCCCGTGTGGGTTTGGCTAGGTTCGGGTGCTGTCCGTGCCGTGGGGTAAAATCGTTCAGTCAGAACACGAACCCGCATCGGAGCTCATCACATGGCATTCGTCCATCTGCACAATCACACTGTTTTCTCCATGCTTGACGGCGCAACCCGTATCCAGGATATGGTCAACCGTGCCGTTGAGCTTGGCATGCCCGCCGTGGCCATTACCGACCACGGCTACATGTACGGCGTGCCCGACCTGGCGCTGGCCTGCGACGCCGTCAATCACAACACGCCCGAGTACAAAACCTGGAGCCACGACAAGGCCTTCTTGGAAAAGGACCGCCGCGACGAGCTGGTGGAGCCCGATCCCGAGGCAAACCCGCGCGAGCATGCCCAGTATGTGAAGGACATGGCCATGTGGGACGAGAAGGGCAACATCGACGAGCTCAAGCCGCCCCTGGTCATCAAGCCCATCTTTGGCTGCGAGGTTTACTTTACGCCGGACGAGACGCTCGCCCGCGACCACAAGCCCGAGCTCTACCACATGATTCTTCTGGCCAAGGACCAGGAGGGCTACGTCAACCTGATGCAGACGGTTTCCGAGGCCGCCGTGCAGGGCTTTTACTATAAGCCCCGTGTGACGCTCGACAACCTGCGCCGCCATGCCAAGGGCATGATCTGCACGAGCGCCTGTATCGCCGGCATCATTCCCAAATACATCGACCGCGGTGACATGGAAGGCGCCATCAAGTGGGCCGAGACCTTCCGTGACACCTTCGACCCCGGCGACTTCTATATCGAGATTCAGGAACACGGCATCACCACCGACAACGGCCTGACCGACGAGCAGATGGACCGCACGCTCATCGACATTGCCAAACAGGTGGGCGTCAAGGTCATCGCCACCAACGACTTCCACTATCTGCGTCGCGAGGACGCGCCCGTGCAGGACGTCATCATGTGCATCGGTATGAACGCCAAGGTCGACGACCCCAACCGCATGCGCATGACCGGCTCGGAGTTTTACATGAAGACCGAGGAGGAGATGCGGGCGATGTTCCCGTATTGCCCCGAGGCCTGCGACAACACGCTCGAGATCGCCGACAAGTGCTACGTCGAGCTCGACTGGGACTCCATCATCCTGCCGCGCTTCCCGCTGCTCGATCCCGGCGAGACGCACGAGAGCCAGTTCCGCCGCGAGTGCGAGAAGGGCCTGCGCCAGCACTACGGCGACGACTGGGCCACGCGCGAGATCGGCGGCGTCAACATCAAAGAGCGCTTTGAGTACGAATACAAGGTCATCTGCGACAAGGGCTTTGCCGCCTACTTCCTCATCGTTGCCGAGTACGTGCAATGGGCCAAGGACAACGGCATCGGCGTCGGCCCCGGCCGTGGCTCGGCC
>CALLSB010000041.1:0-17177 GCA_938014225.1 uncultured Collinsella sp.
CAACCCCTCCTACCATGGCGTCTCGTTTGCCGAGGCTGCCGGTCCCGCCGCCTTCGCAACCTATGTCCGCGCCATCCTGCTGCGTGACGAGGGCGCCTGCATCAGCCCGTTCAACGCCTGGGTCCTGCTCCAGGGCACCGAGACTCTGTCGCTGCGCGTTGACCGTCATGTCGAGAACACCAAGAAGGTCGTTGAGTTCCTGGCTGGTGATAGCCATGTCGCCAAGGTGAACCACCCGAGCCTGTCTGAGCACCCCGATCACGAGCTCTATCAGAAGTACTTCCCCAACGGCGGTGCCTCGATCTTTACCTTTGAGATTAAGGGTGGCCAGGAGGCAGCTTGGAAGTTCATCGACCATCTGCAGGTCTTCTCGCTGCTCGCCAACGTGGCCGACGTCAAGTCGCTCGTCGTGCACCCGGCTACCACTACGCACTCCCAGCTCTCTGCCGAGGAGCTCGCCGAGCAGAACATCACGCCCTCCACGATCCGTCTTTCCATCGGTACCGAGAACGCCGAGGATATCATTTGGGATCTGAAGCAGGCCTTCGCCGCGCTGGACGAGTAAGGCGACTTGTGCAAGGATCCCTTGCGACTCGATAGGTATAACTGCATAAAATGCCTGCTCAAGGCGCCTGTGCGAACAATGGTTGCACAGGTGCCTTTTTTGCATAGAGCGGGTGCAAAAACAGGGTTTTTGGCATGCTTTATGCAATCGAGATGTGGAAAACTCCTGTTAAGAGGATGTGAGTTTTACGCAATTGACGTGCGCCTTTTGAGTAAAACCGCAGGTCGCGATTTGCTCGGGGTACTATGCAGCGCGATCGAATCACACGCAGCTCAAACGCAGCAAAAACGCACTACGGAGGTTTCCAGCTACATGAGGATCGATTCACGAAAACCGAAAGCCGCCGCCCTTTCCGCCGCTCTGACCGTGGCACTTTTGGCGGGCGCCGGTGCAACCGATGCCCACGCGGCAACACTATCCGATACGGTTGGACCTACGCCGTCCGAGGCGACGCTGGTGCAGCCCGTTGACTATCGCGGCGATGGTTATGGTTCCATGCAGGAGTGGAACGCCTCGATGGAGGCCAAGCGCGATTCCCTTGAGATGCGCGCTCAGATCATTATGAATATGTATGGCGACTATGCTACCGATGACGAGCGCGCTGTGCTGCAGGGCTGTATCGATGGCGCGGGCAGCCTGTTGACGATGGGGGAGGTCGATGCGAAGTCGACCGAGCTCGATGAGCTGCGCACTGCGCTTGAGGATGCCAAGCGCGAAGCGCTCGAGGCTGCTGCCGCCGAGGCGGAGGCTGCCGAGGCCGCCCAGGCTTCGTACTACAACGCCGGTTACACTTCGTCCTACGCGTCTGCCGCGTCCTGCGCGAACGGATCGGGCCTGACGCGCTCTGCGGGTGTCAATAACTACAACGGGCGCCGCGAGACTTATTACAGCAGCAATGTGCTTTATCACTATCGCACGGGCGAATGGACTCAGGATTCTGAGGGCTTTTGGCGCGATTCCGACGGCTATTACGTTGTTGCCGCGGGCGATATGGCCCAGGGCTCGACCTTTACGGGCTCCAAGGGTGATTGCAAGGTCTATGACTCCGGCTGCGCTGCCGGAACCACCGACTACTACACCGGTTGGTAATTTTTCTGCATCACGGATATTTGGCGGACGGGCGTCTTTACCGAGCTTTAGGGCAACGTAAGGACGTCCGTTCTATGTATGCGTTTGAGTTAACAGAGCCCTTACCGTGGCGGTACGCTGGGCGAATGGATGCGGAGCACACTGGTTCTTGAGAAATAAGGTCTTTCTCTTGGAGGAAGTGGTCTTGTGAATGCTCGAGATATTACCGTTGCCGCCGTCGCGTTGATGCTTGGCTGCCTTGGTCCCACGGCCGCGCTCGTCGCGGGCATGCAGGGGACATGCGGGGCTGCTCCTATCGTGGTCGGCGTGCTGATCGCGGCCGCACTGCTGGGAAGCGCCGGTGTTGTCCTTTGTCGCGACGATGAGGACGAGGTTCCGGAGTCGCAACGCTAGCTGTTGCGAGATTGACCGCCGGTCATAGACGAAGATGAAAGCCGCCGTAAGGGGAGTGCTCCTTGCGGCGGTTTTGCTGTTAAGGCTGTTGAATGCGGCGCGTTGGCGTTACCAGCTTGCCTCGATATCGCGAATGCGCTGATAGAGCCATTCGTTCTGCGGAACCTGGATATCGTGCTTGGCCGCGAGGCGGCGGACGGTGCCCGCGAACTCCTCGACCTCTGTTTTGCGCTGCGCGATGCGGTCCTGAGCCATTGAGGGCATACCGGCGGGGTCGATTCCCTCGATGAGGTGCACCATTCGCGTCAGGTCTGCTTCGGTCAGCTCAACGCCCTCGGCGTTGGCAACCGCAAGCGTCTCGCGCATGGCGGAGACAAAACAGCGGCGCTGCTCGGAGCCCGGCTCCGTGGCGCTTCCGTAGGTCCCGCCGTAGGCCATGCAGGTCTGGTTGATGCCGTCGTTGAGCATGAGTTTGGCCCACATGCGGTGCGCAATATCGCGCTCGACGGTATGGGCGATGCCGCAGCGCGTGTAGAGCCCGTCGATAGCGGCGACGGTCGCGGGGTCCGTGCCGGCCGCCGCGCCAAAGCGGATCTCGCCCGCATTGGTAAAGGTGAGCGCGCCGTTGAGGAACACGGCGTCCATGCCCTGGCAGATACCAAGAACGGTATGCTCCCAGCCAAAGCGTTCGGCAATCTTTTGCTCGCTCGTAATGCCGTTGCATAGCGAGGCGATGAGCGTGTTGGGTCCCACGACGCGCTCCATAGTCTTGAGTGCTTGGTCGAGACCGGTGGTCTTGACTGTCAGGATGACCAGATCGGCGGGCGTCGCCTCGCTGGCGCGGACGGACGTGAGATCGCAGGGCTTGCCGTTGACAGTGAGCGCATCGCCCGCGTGACGCTCAAAACGGGTGTCATCCATAACGTATTCGACGGCGTCATTGCCGAGGGCCTTGGCAATCATGCTGCCGTAGAGCAGGCCGACGCCGCCCTTGCCGATAAAAGCGACCTTGTTGATCTGCATGTGAATCATCTCCCCATGTAAAAGGCGCCCGCGTAAGGGGCGCCTGATGGATTGTATGCTGCCAGGGTGATTGGTGGGTGCGCGGGGCGGCTGTTATAAAAAAGAAACGTTTGCCTGGACGCTACGCTGCAGGGCAGACCGCAAAGACGCGGGCGGGGTATCCGACGCCATCGCGGACCTTGGGGAAGGTGCAGAAGATGACGGCACCCGTGGCGGGAGGCTCGTCCAGATGGTCCATGACCTCGATCTGATAGCGGTCGACCGAGAGGATGTATTGCTCGCCGGGGTAGGGGTAGGCGTCCTCGCACGTGGTGATGCCCGGCTCCTTTCATCGGGCTTTTTGCTGATGTTAAAGCGGTGCCGTGACGGCTCGATTTCTGCTGCGTTACGATACGTTCTCGATTGCGATTCCACGATGTTTCGGCTGCGTGACCATTGTGTTTCGCCTTGCCGGGGCGCTGATGGCGAAGGGAGGGGCCGTGCAATACCGTGTTGACCCCAAAAGTGGTAACCGAATATCCGCTCTGGGTCTGGGCTGCATGAGGTTTCCCGGTGCGCCGGGACACCCCGATGCGAAGACGGCCGATGCCATCATCTCCCGTGCGGTGGAGCAGGGGATTAATTATCTGGACACGGCCTATCTCTATCCCGGCAACGAGGCTTGCGTGGGCGCTTCGCTTGAACGCCTGGGCTTGCGCGACCAGGTTTTGCTCGCAACCAAGCTGCCGCATGCTTCGTGCAAATGCGCGGAGGGTTTCGATCGGTTTTTCGACGAGCAGCTGCGCCGCCTGCAGACCGACCATATCGACTATTACCTTATGCACAACATCACCTCGCCTGCGCAGTGGGAGCGCGTGGTGGCGCTGGGCATCGAGGACTGGATTGCGCAGCAAAAGGCTGCAGGGCGTATTCGTCAGATAGGCTTTTCGTACCACGGCAGCGCGGCGGACTTCCTTACGATGCTCGATGCGTATGAGTGGGACTTTTGCCAGATCCAGTACAACTACGCTGGAGAGCGATATCAGGCGGGAACGGCGGGGCTCATGGCCGCCGCCGAGCGAGGCCTCGCGGTGTTTGTGATGGAGCCGCTGCTGGGCGGGCGTTTAGCGGGCAAGCTGCCGCCACGGGCCCGCGCTGTGCTCGATAGTGCCCGTGACCCGCATTTGCGCACTCCTGCCGCCTGGGGTCTTTCGTGGGTGTGGAATCATCCTCAGGTGACGATGCTGCTTTCGGGTATGACCGATATCGCGCAGGTGGATGAGAATTCGTCACTGGCAGACCTCGCGTTGCCGAATTCGATGACTGCCAACCAGCTCGACACGATTGCGCGCGTGTTGATGGAGTTTGAGAAATCGAACCGTGTGCCCTGCACGGGATGCGGCTACTGCATGCCATGTCCCAAGGGTATCAACATTCCCGGCTGCTTTGCCGCCTACAACGCGAGCTATGCGCACAGCTGGTTTACGGGGCTGTCGCAATACTTTACGGCGAGTGCGGTGCGCACAAGCGAGGCCAAGCTGGCGAGCAATTGCGTCAAGTGCGGCAAATGCGCGCGCCACTGCCCGCAGCATATCGATATCCCCGAGCGTCTCGATGACGTGCGCCTGCGCTTCCAGCCGGGCCCCGTAACGGCCATGCTTAAAGTCTTCGGCAAAACACGCTCCTCATGACCCTTTTATAACTTGCGGTGGAATAGTTCCTGTTTGCGGCAGAATAGGGGCCAAACAGGAACTATTTCACCGCAACTGAAGGGGGCTGTCGTGGGTCATCGGGATTCATGTGATGATTTGCGTGAGGTTTGTTGGGGCGTTTTGGGCGCTGGACACATTTCGCATCGATTTGCATCGTCGCTCAAGGAGGTGGACGGGGCACGGCTTGTGGCTGCCGCCGGCCGCACTCCTTCGCATGTTGAGGAGTTTTGCAGGGCGTTTTCGATTGATGCCGCGCACAGTTATGCCACGGCTGACGATAGCGGCGATGTGGCTTATGATGCGCTGATTGCCGACCCCGATGTCGACGCAATCTACTTGGCTCTTCCGCATGGCATGCATACGCGTTGGGCCTGTCGCGCGCTGCGCGCCGGAAAGGCCGTGCTGTGCGAAAAGCCGGCCGTTATGAGTGAGGAAGAGGCTCTCTCGATTGCCTCCACCTCTCGCGAGCGCGGCGTGCTGTTTATGGAGGCGATGAAGAATCGGTTTTGCCCGATGCGCGCTCGCGTGAAAGACTTGCTTGCGTCGGGTGAGCTTGGCCGTATTGTCTCGATTGAAAGCGTACAAAAGCTCGATTACGGCGAGTCTCCTTCGGGCTATCTGCTTGATCCGTTGCAGGGCGGCTGTCTATATGACATGGGCTGCTATGCGGTTGGTTGGTTTGAGGATTTGCTCGCGGGCGCGTGCGAGGTTTCGTCCCGTGAAGTTCGCTGGCGTGACGTATCGGGCGGCCGTGTCGATTGGGCCGACGAGATCCATATGAGCGTCGGCGGTATACCCATTCATATGGTGTGCGACGGCAAAGCAACATATGAAAGCCGCTTAACGATTGCCTGTGAGCGGGGCTCATTGGAAATCGAGCGTCTCCATCGCCCCGAGCTCGCCCATGTGAAGTATTCCGACGGTCGAGTACTCGAAATCGATACACCATTTGAGGTCGATGATTTTTACGGCGAGGCGTCGCATGCGACGCAGCTCATTCAGACGGGGAAACTCGAAAGCCCCATCATGTCCCTAGCCGCCACACAGCGCTGCGCACGCATCATCGATGCGATTCGTTCGAAACTTTAGGGCGTGGGGGCATGGCACCAGCGCTCGGAATGCCTGGAGGCCTTTGTCCCTGATGCCCCTTTTATAACTTGCGGTGGAATACGGTCTGTTTGCGCCAAAATAAGGCACCAATAGACCGTATTTCACCGCAACTGATGAGGGGGAGTTGGAGATGCTGACGATCGGGTGCCATCTTTCGACGACGAAGGGCTATCGGGCGATGGGGGAGACGGCGTTGTCCATTGGCGCCAATACCTTTGCGTTCTTTACGCGCAACCCGCGCGGTGGCAAGGCAAAAGACCTTGACATGGATGACGTGGCGGCCCTGCGCGAGCTTATGGAGCAAAACGACTTTGGCCCGCTCGTGGCTCATGCCCCGTATACCTATAACCCCTGCTCCGCTAAGGAGCGGGCGCGCGAGTTTGCCCTGGAGGCCATGGCCGAGGATCTGCAGCGCATGGAAGCGCTGCCCGGCAACTACTACAATTTTCATCCCGGTGCGCATGTGGGACAGGGGGCAGACGTCGGCATTCAGATGATTGTCGACACGCTGTGCCAGGTGATGTTTGAGGGACAGCAGACGACGGTATTGCTCGAGACCATGGCGGGCAAGGGCACCGAGGTGGGCCGTAGCTTTGAAGAACTGGCGTGCATTATCGAGGGCGTTGCCGCCAAGTGCCCAGAGCTGTCCGATAAGCTGGGCGTTTGTTTGGACACCTGCCATGTGAGCGATGCCGGCTACGACATCATCCATGATCTGGACGGCGTACTCGACGAGTTCGACCGCGTGGTGGGTATCGATCGCTTGCATGCCGTACACATCAACGATTCGAAGAACCCTTGTGGCGCCCATAAAGATCGTCACGAGTGCATCGGCAAGGGATACCTTGGCAGCGAGGAATTTGGTGGCGGTATGCAGGTTATGCAGAATATTGTATCGAATGGCCGTTTGTGTTCGCTGCCGTTTATTTTGGAGACTCCGAACGAACTTGCAGGTTATGCAGCTGAAATTAGATTATTAAGGTCATTGCAGCAGTAATGACTGTCACAAAGTAGAGTATTCCATTCACGTTATGGGTTTGTTTCAATCAGTTTTCTCATTGCAGATTCGTAATTCCAGGTGCATAATAGCCAACAGTTTTTGCAGACCTCTGAATCATACGGGGTCACCGGAAGGAGACTGATTATGAAGCTCGAGAAGCTTGGCGCATTTGCCGCCACGGGCGCCATGGCGCTCGCCCTCGCACTGACGGGCTGCGGCTCGTCCAACGCCACCTCTGGTTCTGATGCCGGTTCCAGCAGCTCTGACGACGTGAAGGTCGAGAAGGTCGACGGCTCCAAGGAGTACGCGCTCGTCAAGGACGGTACGCTGACCGTCGGCACCTCTGCCGAGTACGCTCCGTTTGAGTACAAGGATGACAACGGCGATTATCAGGGCTTTGACCTTGAACTCATCAAGGCTATCGGCGACAAGCTGGGCCTGGATGTCGAGTACGTCAACAACGACTTCGACACACTCGTCCCCGGCGTCGCTTCGGGTGCCAAGTATGACGTCTCCATCGCGGCTATCACCGACACTCCCGAGCGTGAGAAGGAAGTCACTTTCTCCGATTCCTACTACATGGACGATCAAGCTATCGTGACCAAGGTCGATAACGCCGACATCACGGCTGACAACTACAGCGAGAAGCTCAACAACGCCGACGCTACCATCATCGTCCAGTCTGGCTCGACCGCCGAGGCCTTTGCCCAGGAGAACTTCCCCAAGGCCAAGATCGTCCCCTACAAGGATGCTACCGAGTGCTTCAGCGCCTTGCAGTCCGATAAGGGTGACGCCGTAGTCACCAACCGCTCCGTTGCCAGCCAGCTGACCGCCGAGCAGTTCAACACCTGCCAGACCATCAAGCAGATCAGCACCGGCGAGGAGTACGCCATCGCCATCAACCAGGGCAACACCAAGCTCAAGGACGACATCAACCAGGCCATCAAGGACCTGACCGATAACGGTACCGTTGACGCCCTCATGGCTAAGTACAACATCAAGTAAAATAGTTACTTGATTGCGCGCGGGCCCTTTCCGTTTTGGCGGAGAGGGCCTTTGCGCTTCTCTTGACGGAGAGCGTTTCCGTCTCGTTTTGTCGGCAACTTCTACGATAGGAGCCACCTTGTCTCGACTGAACAAAGGGGCCGCGGAGCAGCGTTTTTCACTGCCCGCCTTGCTCCAAAAGCTAGCCTGCGTCATGGCCGTGGCGCTCGCGCTGGTGTGCGCGGGGGCATATGCGCCCACGACCGCCCAGGCGCTTGAGACCGCAAAGATTACCGCCCGACCCAACACCGGTTCGGGCAGCGCTGTGGTCGGCGGCACCGAGACGCGCATTACCTGGGAGGTTCAGGCCGATACCGACGAGGAGCTGAGCGGTCTTTCGCTGACGTTTGTCGACGGCACGACGTTTGGTACCGATGACACGCGATTGACGATGCTCTCGGGCGAGGATCTCATGGATCGTACGCCCATGAAGCCCACGTGCAAGGCTGACGGCCAGACGCTCAAGATCGACTTTGGCGAGACGGCGCCTGCCGGCGGCTTTTTCCGTGTCGAGGTTTACGGCGTGACGTTTCCCGTCGAGGGCGGCGAAGAGGCCTTTAGCGGCACCTATACGCTCGCCGACGGTTCAACCAAGAAGATTTCCAAGATTCCTTCCGTCGAGATTAAGGGCGTGACGGCATTCGATAACTTCCTGGCCGATCTTAAGGAGCAGCCGTGGGTCGAGGCGTGGAACTCCAATATGTTCCTGCGCCTGTTCTTGAACCCGGTCATTTTGGTCCAAAGCCTGCCGATCGTCTTCAAGGGCTTCCTTATGTCGCTCTCGATTGTGCTTGTGGCGTTTCCGCTGGCGATCCCCTTTGGCTTTGCCCTGTCGCTCATGCGCATATCCAAATCGCGCATCCTGCGCTGCCTTGCCGGCATCTACGTGAATGTCATCCGCGGTACGCCGGCGTTCCTGCAGATCTATATTGCATTCTTTGGCCTGCCGCTTGCCGGCGTCAAGGTGGACGACTACGTCCTGGGCGTTATCGTCATGGCCATGAACTCGTCTGCGTATCTGTGCGAGATCTTCCGTGCCGGTATTCAATCGATTCCCAAGGGCCAAAACGAGGCCGCTCGCTCTCTGGGCATGAACGCCTTCCAGACGCTGCTCTACGTTATGATTCCGCAGACGTTCCGCAATGTCCTGCCTACGCTGACCAGCGAGTTTATCCTGCTTTACAAGGATACGTCGCTGCTTGCCGCCGTGGGCGTGGTCGAGATCGTCATGAACGCCCGCACCATCGTGGCCACGACGGGCTCCATCACGCCGTATGTGGTTGCCGCCCTGTTCTATCTGGTCATTACCCTGCCGCTTGCGCGCTTGGTGAGCGGTCTTGAGGCGAGGCTGCTGGGGACGACCGAAACCAAAAAGAAGCGTCCCGCCAAGAGCGCCGGACAGGTCGTCGCAACGCCCGCCGATCATATTGCCGGTCTGTAAGGAGGTTCTATCATGAGCGAAACCAATAACTCGAACGAGGTCGTCGTCAGCATCAAGAACCTTCAGAAGGCTTTTGGCGATAACGTGGTCCTGCGCGACATCGATCTGGATGTGCGCAAGGGCGAGGTCGTCGTGGTTCTGGGCCCCTCGGGCTCGGGTAAGTCGACGATGCTTCGCTGTATCAACCGTCTTGAGGAGCCCACGAGTGGTTCGATTGTCGTCGAGGGCGTTGATGTGTGCGCTAAGGGCGTTGACCTCAACAAGGTGCGTACGCACTTGGGCATGGTGTTTCAGCAGTTCAATCTGTTTCCGCACCTGTCGGTCAAAAAGAACGTCATGCTTGCGCAGCAAAAGGTGCTTAAGCGCAGCAAGGAAGAGGCCGAGAAGATCGCCATCGAGGAGCTCACCAAGGTCGGTCTGGCCGAGCGTATCGATTTTATGCCGAGTCAGCTTTCGGGCGGCCAGCAGCAGCGCGTTGCCATTGCCCGCGCCCTGTCGATGAACCCGCACGTGATGCTCTTTGACGAGGCCACGTCGGCGCTTGACCCCGAGCTTGTCCGCGACGTCCTTGGCGTTATGCGCGACCTGGCACGTGACGGCATGACCATGATCGTGGTGACGCACGAGATGGGCTTCGCTCGCGACGTTGCCGACCGCGTCGTCTTTATGGACGGCGGCGTTATCGTGGAGGAAGGCACGCCGAGCGAGGTTTTCGACCATCCCAAGAGCGAACGCACCAAGGCGTTTTTGGGCAATATCTCGTAGCGGCGCGTCGAAGTTGTCGATATAGCAAACGGGGACCGGATAGTATCCGGCCCCCGTTTTTGTTTGGGCGTGAACGACTGTTGTTGTGCAATGCTCGGCTGTCAGTTGCTTTGCGACTTTCTGACGGCTTCGTTAGGCCAGCTCCGCTCCCAGGGCTTTGCAGGCCGCCTCGCCCTCATCGTCGGGCGCATCGTAGCAGATGACGGAATCGACGACGTTGACGCCCGCCTCGTCGGCGTCCGCCTTCCAGTTGTCCATCCACTCGCCCTCGGCCCACGAATAGGAACCAAAGAGGATGACCTTCTTGTCGCCGAGGGCTTCCTTGACCTCATCCCACATGGGCTGGAACTCATCGTATTCAAGCTCCTCGGAGCCCATGGCGGGGCAGCCGAAGGCGATGGCATCATAGTTGGTGGCCTTGTCGGCAGAGAAGTCGGCGCAGGGGATGACTGCGGCCTCGGCTCCGGCTGACGTCGCGCCCTCGGCGACGAGGTTTGCCATGGCCTCGGTGTTGCCTGTGCCGCTCCAGTAGACGACTGCGATCTTGCTCATATTGAGTCCTTTCGGTTGTGCGGCGTGCGGCCGCGGTTTGTACGTTCTATCGGGTCGCCTGGGCAAGTTGCGCCAAGCTGCAGCCCTGCTGATAGATAAAGGTGAGGTGTTGGGTGCAGGCACGGTACGCATCAAACGTCGCAAGCGCCTGCTCGGCATTCGTATAGACCTTCCAGGCTCCAAAGATCTTGTAGTTCTCGCCACGTTGGGCGATGAACTCGTGCACGTCGTCGTAGGGATACCCCAGGAAGTAGCCAATTTCGTGTGGAAACTCGCAGGTGCAGCCGTTGTCGTAGCGTGCTTGATGGTCCAATGCGCATCGGGTTTGGCCGCATGCGCATTCCGCGGTGTTATTGCTTGCGAGCGTGATGCGCGATGCCAGGTGCACAAGACATGCCGAGAGGTTGCCGGTGTCGTAGCCCTCCTTGGCGAGTGCCGTTTTGGCGCGCGGGTCAGCAAGGTAAGTGGCGAGGCTATTGGGCCGATATGCGTATACGAGCGCCCCGCAGGGGCGCCAGACCAAAACGCTCAGATGAATGCCGAGCGAGTTAAGCTCGCGGTTGCACTGGGCGATAACGTTGAGCAGGCGTGCTCGGCGTTCTGCGATTGACGCGGTCGCGTCCGAACCATCCTGATGGGCGTAGACGCCGGGATAGGTAAAGAGCGATGCCGGCTTGATGCCCGCGAGCGTGGGAGAGCAGTTGCGCACGACCGCTGCCTGAAACGTTGGAATGTCTATGGTTCGGGTCACGGTGCTCCTTACGGATCTAAACTGTTAGCCTAGGAAAACTTATACACGAAAGTAAGCCATGGTCAACAAAAAAGTTTGAGTAGGGAAACTAATTGACCGAACCGACATGATTTTGGGTTAAGATGGGGACACCCCACGGGGGTATCTCTGAAATGGACCGTAAGGAAGGGGAGCGTATGAGCGACTTGCTCAACCCAGCAAATATCATCGTGCTGGGCGTGATTGCTATTGGTATGTTCTTTGGGCTGCGCCGTATTGCGGCGTCGACGCATGGGAAGAGTTGCTGCAGTGATGGCGCAAGCGGAAAGAAAGCCAAGAGGGTTGTTGTGGTGGATACCGATGCGTCGCACTATCCCTATAGCGATGAGCTGTTCATCGGCGGCATGAGCTGTGACGACTGCGCTCAGAACGTAGCCAATGCCCTCAATACGCTTGATGGCGTGTGGGCAACGGTAACGTATGCGGACCACACGGCACGCGTACGCTCGAAGCGCCCGGTTGATCGCGACACACTCGAGACGGCGGTGAGGGGTGCGGGCTATTACGTTATGAAAATGTAGGCGTTGCCCTCTCCGGTGGGTACCAGCCTCCTGCCCATTGTGACTATCGGCATCCAAAAATTTGCGCAAAAATAACCTTTAGATGCGGCAAAAGTGGAGTTTGGTGACGGTTTGCGCGGAATTCGCTAGCAATCGAGCATCTATGAACCCGTCCAAAAAATTACAGGTGTATATTTATAGACTGATTATTGCTGTGCTCAGATTGCAATTAACCGTGGACAGAAATGAAGAATGCTAAAACTGGGCTTTAGGACAGGGGAGGCTATAACCTTATGAGACGAGTGGGAACACTTGGCTTGGTGGCAGCGCTTGCCGCTATCTTGGTATCGCCGCTGCCGGCGCACGCCGAAGACGCATCGGGTGCCGTTACCTACAATGCGGGAAATGGGTATTCCTTTGAGAAGCTCTCGCATCCTACGGTAGGAACGTCGCAGCCGGATGGCATCGTCGACTAGCAGGGTAACGGTGCCGTTGCCGTTCCGGGCGCCGATGGTAATACGGCCAACAACGAAGGCGATCGCGGCCAGAGCTACACTTGGGCGGCTGCGAGCTATGGTGACTGGCTTTATGTGGGCACCTGCTATGCGGCGATGGGCAACACGCTGACGCTCATGAACAGCACGCTGGGCGATTCCTTTGATGTCGAAACCATGCGCCTGACGCTGGAGGCCATGTTTAACGGTACCTTCTTCTATGGACAGCAGAAGGAGGACGGTACGGCCGACAAGGACAGCGGCGGCATCTTGGTCAAGATCAATACCAAGACCGGTGAGACCAAGCTGCTACTCTCTGAATCGCTCAACGGCGTCGCTCCTTTGTTCCGCAATGCCGTGAGCTATAAGGGTAAGCTCTATTTCTGCGGCAGCGTCAGGACCAATGGCGGCAAAGGCGGCCTGCCTGCTGTATACGAGATCGATCCTAAGACGGATGAGTACAAAGTTGTCTATCAAGGCCTTTCGAGCATGCAGGATTACGGTGCTGCCTACAAGCAGGGCATTTCTACCGGTATCCGCGGCATGTGCGTCCATGATGGCCAGCTCGTCATCAGTAATGTGGGTAAAGACGCGAACGGTAATTTTGTGTCGACAATCCTGACGTCGTCTGACCCCTCGAAGGGCCAGGACAGCTACACCGAGATTGCCAACTCGGAGACGCTGTTTGGCTATCCGGCGATTCGCTATAAGGACAGCATCTACGGCGGCGCCATTTGGGATATGGTCTCGTACAATGGCCATCTCTATGCGACCATCTGCACCGGTACGCCCGAGAACGCTCCCGATGATAATTCCATGCAGTCGTTTGCCATGGTCCGTGGCGACAAGAATGCCGACGGCAGTTATTCGTGGACTCCCATTGTCGGCGATCAGAAGACGGACGGTGCAAAGTACTGCTTTGGCATCGATCCTGCCCGTACCCGTTCTGGCGCTGCCAACCTCATCGTCTACAACGACTACCTCTATATCGGTGAATACAACGACGAGGAGATTGCCCTCGAGCGCATCCTGTTCAACAAATCCAACACCGAAGAGGGCGGTAAGAGCAGCATGGGCGGCGTTGACTGCTCGTTTGTGAATGCCAATCTTGAGCAGTCGGTTAACATCTATCGCATGGACAAGGACGAGAACATGGAGCTCGTCGTTGGCGATCGCACCGACATGTTCCCTGAGGGCGGTATTTCCGGCCTGACTTCGGGCTTTGGCCGAAACGAGAACCAGTACATTTGGCGCATGCAGAAGTTCGACGGCAAGCTGTATATCGGTACCTTTGATACCGCGAGCCTGCTTGAGCCGATCGGCCAGTTCTCCAATGGCGACATTATCGATATGACGCCCGAGGAGTGGGACTCTCAGGTTCAGCGCCTTAGGGACCTGCTCGATCACCTGCTCGACAAGAAATCGCCTGACGACCCCATCGTTCCCGTGAACACGCTTGCGGACGATGATTCAAACGAGGCCGTCGAGGTCGATGATTCGAACGAAGCTGCCGAGGTTGATGATTCAAACAAGGCCGTCGATGTCGATGACGAGAAGACCGAGGTTGCTAAGGGCTTTGGCGATCTGAGCGATGCGCTGGAGGATGCCGCGGGCGGTCTTTGCGATCAGGCCGCGACGATGTCCCAGGACTTTGAGGACGACGCCGCTTATGTCCAGAAGATCGATGGCGAGATCGCGTACTTCAAGTCCTTTGCCGACCAGTATCAGGACATGCTCGATAGCTATGAGAGCCTTAAGCAGCAGTACGAGGATGCCTATGGCACCGAGCTGCCGAGCGATATTCAGGATGCGCTCGATAAGCTGCTGAGCGAGGAGAACCTCAAGAAGTTGCAGAGTGTCCTTACGTGCATGTGTTACCTGCGCGATGCCGAGCGCGGCTTTGATATGTATGTGACCGAGGACGGCGTGAACTTTACGACGCTGACGACTAATGGCTTTAACGATCCGTATAACCATGGTCTGCGCACCTTTGCGGTGACCAACCAGGGTCTGTGCCTTGGTACCGCCAACCCGTTCTATGGTTGCCAGGTCTGGATCCAGCGCAAGGAGAATTCGGAGAATTCGGTTGATCCCGGTACTCCGGATCCGACGGAACCCACCGATCCTTCGCAGCCGGGTGGCGGCGATCAGCCTGGCGGCAGCCAGACGGGTGGCAACGACCAGTCGAGCAGCACCACGACCACCGTCACGACGACCGCTAAGAAGACTCCGAAGGACGGCTCGCTGCCTCGCGCTGGCGACTCGACCCTCACGCTGGTCTTGGGATTGCTGGTTGCAGCTGCCGCAGTGCTTGGCATTGCTCTCGTCTTGCGCAAGCGTTCTCGTCGCTAGGCCCGTCCGCGCAGTTCGATGTCTTGGATGTCGTCGAAGTCGATGGCGATATCCCTGAGTTTGAGCAGCTTGAATGCGGGTAACACTTCGTCGAGAATGCCCGTGCGGCTACGATAACCGTACGTATCGTAATAGGTGATACGCACCAAGTCGCCGCGTTTGAGGCCCTCGAGCTTTCTGGAAAGCACGAGGGCTTTTTCTTCCGTGAGTTCGCATTTTGGTTCGACGGTGATCTCTTGTTTGCGCACGAGTTCGTAGTATCCCGTGAGGGCGGCGAAGGGCATAAACTGCGCGGCACGGCCGGCGCGGACGGCGCCGTTGGCGGTGAGCTTGGGGTCGGCGGAGCGACGTCTTCCCTCGGGGTCCGCTAGGCGTTCAAAAGGTGTCGGTGGCCGCATCGGCTGTTGCTGGGACTTAGGCACGATGTCCTCCTACCTGATCGTTGCGTTCACGCGCGGTGGCGCCAGTGGTAAAGCTTAATCCCTTGACGAGCGCGTTCTTGCCGTACTTGCCCTTTACGGCCAGGACGGCGCGCGCCAGGTCGCGCTCGCGCTCATCCGCCTCGATATCGCTGAACAGATCGATGGTGACAAATTCCTCAGGCATGAGGTTGCCAAAGCCCAGATTGATACGCTTGACCGGTCGTTTGGGATCGACAGTCTGCGCCCAGAGCTCATCGAAATAGCCCATGATCTTCTTAAACGAATTGGTGCGCTCGGGCAGCTTTCGCGAAGCGTTGGAGTGCGCAAAGAGTGCGGCATAGCCACCGCGCGGTTTGCCGCCATGCTCTCCCACAAAGATGCCATCGATTGCCTGCGCCTCGCGCACCAGGCGGCGCCGTTCGTCATCGCGCTGGACGGGCTTGGGCGCACGGGGTGCGAGCTCGGGGCTGGTGGTTGCGGTGGGCTCGATGCTCGACGTGCTCGAGCGCAGGTGCCCGCATCCGTCCACATATTGCGCTGTGCCGCTGGCGTCGAGGCGGCGTATGTCGGCTCGTTCGCTCGCATAACCCACAAAGAGCGAGATGCTGTCGCACACCACGTGCTTATCGATCAAGTCCAGCACGGCGTTGTCGACCATCTCACGCAAGACGGTGTAGGCCTGTTCATAGGCATAGCCTTTCGAGAGCACCTGTCCTGTGGTAGTTGAGGTTGCTTGCGGGCGATAGGCTTGGATATCGGCGATGGTTGTCGGCTCGCGCCCGAAGGCGTGGTCGATGAGATATTCGGCATTGACGCCGAGCTCGTCGTAAAGCAGGTTTTCGTCGAGCGCGGCGACACCCATCAGATCGTAGACACCGTACTTTTCGAGGCGGGCTGCCACGCCGGGGCCGATGCCCCAGATATCGGTGATGGGACGATGGGGCCAGATCTCCTTGCGAAAGGTTTCGTCGTCGAGTATGCCGATGCGGCTGGGTACGTGCTTGGCGGTAATGTCGAGCGCTACCTTGGCCTGGAATAGGTTGGGGCCGATGCCGACCGTCGCCGTGATGCCGGTGCTCCCCAGGACCTCGTCGCGCAGCATGCAGGCGAAGCCTTCCGCATCGGTGTGATAGAGGTCCAGATAGGGTGTCACGTCGATAAAGCACTCGTCAATTGAGTAGACGTGAACGTCTTGCGGACTGACGTATTCCAGATAGATACCGTAGATTTGCGCCGACACTTCCATGTAGTGCTGCATGCGCGGTACGGCCTTGATGTAGTCGATGCCGTCGGGAATCTCGAACAGGCGACAGCGGTTATGGATTCCGAGGTCCTTCATGGCCTGTGTGATGGCGAGGCAGATGGTCGTGCGCCCGCGCGATTCGTCGGCAACGACCAGGTTGGTGGTGAGCGGATCGAGCCCACGGTCGACGCACTCGACGCTAGCGTAAAACGTCTTAAGGTCGATGCAGATATAGGTGTGACGCTCGTGCCCCACGCGGCCTCCCATCAAACACATGTTCTTATCGAATACATGTTCGATAATACCCGCTCATCCGGACATCGTCAAAACCTGTCCCTTTTTGGCGGGTATGGTCGCGCGGTTGCATCGGGGTTTTAACGCAGCTCTAAAGAGCGCGAAACAGCTCGGAAAACCTCGCTTCGTAGCATGAGCCTAACGATCGATACCACCATAAAGCACGGAAGGTTGTGGAAAAGATGGTCAATTATGGGTTTGGTATGCCGACGCGCCTTGTTGCGGATGGAGACGTGGCTCGCTGGTGCGGACGATTGGTCGCTCACTACGGTGGCACCAAGGCGCTGGTCGTGCTGGGCGGCGACAAGCATACGCGCGATGAGCTTGTCTCGGCGGCACTTGGCTCGCTTGATCGAGCCCTGCTCGAGCGTGTGCTTTTCCGCTGCGGCTCGGTTGAGGGCGACGGGGG
>CALLSB010000042.1:0-52122 GCA_938014225.1 uncultured Collinsella sp.
TGGTGTAGGCGAGCCGCAGCTGATGCTCGACAGGGGCACATCCGTCATTTTTGTAATGAGCCGCGTAGTACTGCGCGATGCTGGCGTTCATCTCGCTGCCATTGCGATGGCGCTCAAACTGGCGTCTGCAGGTCTCGATGATCTTTGCTACCGACTTGGGTGCCGTCGCGGGAACAAGGGCGAGATAGCCCTCAAATAGCTCGTTGATGCTCAGGAGGCACAGCAGGTCGATCAGCGTCCTTATGGCTGCTCCCTCGGCGGAAAAGTGCGCGGTCATGCGGTTATATCGGTTGCGGTCGACGATGGCCGCATGGGGTCTTGGAGTTTTCTGCCCCGTGGTCCCGGGCTTTTGCCGCGCCTGTGTATTGAGCTCGACGTTGCAGCGCTTGAGGCTGTCCAACGGAAGGAACAGTGCGGTGCGCAGGGTGTTCCGCTTGCTTTCGAGTTCATGACGCTTGTCGGGTTCCCATTCGAGCTTGAGTTTCGTGTCGAGCGCCGTAAGCATATGGGCTAGGCAGCCTACGGTAAGAACGTACGAATCGTTGTCGCGTTTTGGGGCATAGGGGTCTGTCAGCTTGCGAATGTCGGGGTCGCCCATGATCTTTGTGCAGCGCTTCAGCAGTTGAGGGTGGTCGGCCAAGATCGTCGCGAGCGGTAGCGACGCGTAGTTCTTGATGGTCGCGGCGGCAAAGGCGGCGTCATATTCGTTTGCATATGCTCGCTCAATGCGGGCATCCAGAATGCTTTTCTTATCGCCGTCTTCAGCGTGGTGGTTTGCCATAGCTTCTCCAATCGGTTGATGTTCGTGCTGTTTGTTGATGTGTTGGTTGTCGTGAGTGATGTGCTTGCCGTGGGTGATGTGCTGACGTTGGGGTGCTATGCGGTTTTCAATGAGCCCGTGAGGCAGTTGCTGCAGGGGCGGGATGGAACGGCCCATGCAAGGCGGAAGGCATCGTGCTCAAAATCGAGACAGCAATGCCCTGGGTGCCTCACATGTGGCAGTTACCTCATTAAGTTGTCATTGCGTTTGGGGCTGTACTTTGCCGATCTTCTTTCTCTTACACGCTAAAACTCAAACTTCATATGCTCGATCTACTTAAAACCGCAACGGCGGTCTTTTATCAACTTATATGTCGGAACGCGTCTTTGCAAGTACTTTTTTGCGTTTGTTTCAAATGGGGTGGTTTTGCAACCGTCATGCGCGCGCTGTGCGAACGTGCCCCGGCTCGGATAAGATAGTGCGCGATAAAAACGATGCAAGGAGGCACATATGGCAATTAAAGCGATCGCGATGGATATCGACGGTACGCTCACCAACGACCAGAAAGTGATTAGCCCGCGTACGCGCGAGAAGCTGCTTGCGGCGCAGGAGTCGGGCATTAAGCTCATTTTGGCTTCGGGCCGTCCCGCATGGGGGCTGCACGCCTTGGCGCAGGAGCTCGATCTTCAAAACCATGACGGTCTGCTAGTTGCCTTTAACGGCGCGCATGTGGTCGACGCTCAGACCGACGAGGTGCTGTTCGATCAGGCTATGCCTGCCGACGAATTGCATCGCCTGATTGATCACCTGCGTAATTTTGACGTGATTCCTATGATTTCGCTCGGTCGTGATTTGCACGTCGAGGACTCGTACCATTGCATGATCACGCTGCCTGACGGCTCGCAGAAGAATATCGTCAAGTATGAGCGCGATGCGTGCGATCTTAAGATCCGCGAGGTGGAGAGCCTGCATGAGGTTGCTGATGCTTATCCCGTGGACAAGCTGCTGACGGCGGGCGATCCGGCCTACCTGCAGGCGCATTACGAGGAGATGTATGCGCCCTTTACCCAGACGCTTTCGGGCATGTTTACGGCCGACTGGTACTTTGAGTACACAGCGCCCGGTATCGACAAGGCCCGCGCGCTCGAGGGTGCCCTGCCCAAGCTCGGCATCGATGCCAGCGAGGTCGTATCGTTTGGCGACGGCCAGAACGACAAGTCTATGATTGAGTGGGCCGGCACCGGTGTTGCCATGGGAAACGCCGTCGATGAGGTTAAGGCTGTGGCCCAGATGGTGACCGCTAATAACAACGAAGATGGTATTGCGGTGGCGCTGGATAAGCTGCTGGGTTAGAATCGCCGATTAATGCATGGTTCGGGCGCCTGCTCGCGGGCGTCCTTTTGTTAGGGAGGGTGCCGTGTCCGCATTTCCGTTCGACGCCGTTATCTTTGACATGGACGGTGTCATTGTCGATACCGAGTATTACTACCTGGGCGAGACTGCCGCGTTTGCCAAGGAGCTTGGGCTTAATCTGACTCAAGAGGAGTTGAATGGGCAGGTCGGTACCTCGCATCAGTTCTTCCTGCATATGCTGGTCGATTGGTTTGAGCGCGCCGGTAAGGGGCACTTCACTGGCGAGGAAGCGTTGGCCCGTTGGGACGAATGGGCTCATAAGCGTCCGCGCGACTATCAGGCTTTGATTAACCCAGGCGCCGTGGATACGATTCGAGAGCTGCCGCGTCGCGGCGTTCGCGTGGCGCTTGCCAGCTCGTCTCCCATGGATAGCATCGAGGAGGTGCTCAATGCGTGCGGGCTGTCGGATGCCTTTGAGTATGTGGTGAGCGGCGAGCAGTTTAAGGAGAGCAAGCCCGAGCCCGACATCTACCTGCATGCGCTGGACCTGCTGGGGCTGCCCGCGAATCGCTGCTGCTGCGTTGAGGATTCGGTGCCTGGCATCACCGCTGGCAAGCGAGCCGGCCTGACAGTCATTGCCAAGCGCGAGGAACGCTTTGGCTTTAGCCAGGATGCCGCGGACAAGATTATCGACCAGCTGCCGGAGCTGCTCACGCTTTCTTAGGATCGCGGTAGTTGCGCGTTTTTCGGGTCTGATGAGTAAATAGCCAACATTTTGGTGCGACACCTAGCATACTTTAAGCCAATGCGGGCTTAAGGGCTTGTTGAATGCCCTTAAGCCCGTTTTAGAATTAATTGTGCTGGGAGAGGGTATATGCCACCGACTGAAGGGCCAACTGACGGTAAAGCAGCGATATCGCTGTACCAACAGGTCATTGATATCATTAAAAACGAAATCAACTCCGGCGTCTACAAGGCAGGCGCGCGGATACCCAACGAATTCGAATTGGCTGAGAGCTATAAAGTTGGCCGCGTTACCGTGCGACGCGCTATTGAGGAGCTCGTCCAGCAGGGCTATCTAACGAAGCGACAGGGGAAAGGCACGTTTGTCAATGCCCCCAAGCTCAAGCGCAAGATTCGCCAGAAGGATGACGTTCAGAGTTTTTCGGACGCATGCCGCGTTAACGGAATGGAACCGGGGGCGTGTGTCATTTCGAGAAAGATACTGCCGGCGGATTCCACCGAAGCGCAGTTCTTTGGTGTTCCCGTTGGAACTGACTTGATTTGCGTTGAGCGCGTGCGCACTGCCGATGGCGTCCCTGTCATGCTCGAGAACAACATATATGTTTACGAGGACAACGCCTATCTATCAACGGCACCTCTATCTAACCAATCCATTTTTGAGTTCGTGCGCAACCGGACGGGCCGCACGCCCGCGTTTACCGACCCGTGCACGCTCGAGATCGCGTGCGCGTCGCCCGAGGTCGCTCGACTGTTGGCAGTTCCCGTTGGCGAACCCTTGTTTTATATGGAAGCCTTCTTTTTCGATGAGCAGCGGCGGCCGTTTATCATCGGTCGTCAGCGGATCGTTGGGTCTCGCTACGTTTTTGACATCTAGGAAATTGCGAATGGAAGCGCCCGGTGGATCATCTCACCGGGCGTTTCCATACCGTTCACGGCACAAACGCGACCGTTCAACCGCGTTGCGGCAATCAGTTTGAAATTATCTTGATGAAGGAAAAAGCTGCTGGTAATCTATGGGACGTCATAGAACGTTTGCATTGTGCAAACGTTGAAGCGAGATGCGATGCAGTCTCGAGTTCTTTGGAGGTATCTATGTCAGATACGAAGGCGAAGAAGACAAACAGACGTTTTAAGTTCAAATTACCGCATGTCTATACGATCATGTTCTTGCTGATCGTTGTCTTTGCGGTCCTGACTTGGATCGTTCCCTCTGGTCAGTATCAGCGCAAGACGATTTCGACAGCGGCGGGCGAGCGTGAAGTCGCCGTTGCTGGAACCTATGAACAGGTCGATAAGAACTACACCGATTCTGAAACCGGCGAGACCATCAATCTGGGCCAGGATATCTTCGCGGTTCTGCAAGCGCCCACCAAGGGTATCCAAGAGGCTGCCGACGTCGTTGCGTTCGTCTTATTGATTGGCGGATCGTTCGCGATCATCACCAAGACCAACGCTTTGAATGCCGGCATGAGCCGTGTGATTAAAAAGCTCAAGAACAAGGACATCCTCATCATTCCCATCACGATGACATTGCTGTCCATTTGCGGCACTACGTTTGGTATGTCTGAGGAAGCCCTGCCGTTTTATGCCATCTTCATTCCCATCATGATGGGTATCGGTTATGACTCGATGACGGCATTCATCATCTGCTTCCTTGGTCCTAACCTGGGATATTGTGCTTCGACCATCGACCCGTTTAATGTTTTGATCGCCCAAGGCATCATTGGCATCGAGGGTAATCCGCAACTGTGGCTGCGCGCCGTTTCTTGGGTCATCTTCACTGCCGTCGGTATCGCATGGGCCATGCGCTACGCCATGCGCGTCAAGAAAAACCCCGAGTCGTCCATTGTGTACGAGGACGATAAGCTCAAGCGTGTTGAGTTTTCCGTGACCGATGCCTCCATCGAGGAAGAGTTCACTATCCGTCAGAAGCTCGTGCTTATCGATTTTGCTTGCGGTATGGGCATTATCGTCTGGGGTCTTGTTACCCAGGGCTGGTACATGAATGAGATTTCCGCCGTGTTCCTTGGCATGGGCTTGCTTGCCGGTATCCTGGGCGGCCTTGACCAGCAGACGATCGCAGAGGAGTTCGTTAAGGGTCTTGCCGACTTTGCGTACGCTGCCATCGTTATCGGTATCGCTCGCGGTATTCTGGTCATCGCCGAGGGCGGCATGATCATCGACACCATCCTCCAGGCGCTCGCTACTGCGCTTGCCGGTGCACCCGCCGCCGTCTACACCACGTTTATGTATGTCGTCCTTGGCCTGCTCTCTTTGCTGGTTCCCTCGAGTTCTGGCCTGGCGGCGCTCACCATGCCCGTTATGGGCCCCCTGACCGAGCTCATGGGCCTCAATCCCGAGGCGGCCGTCACCGCGCTCCAGTTTGCCAACCAGACCATCAACACCATCAGCCCCGTGGCGGGCATGACGGTCGCCGGTCTTGCCGTGGCTAGGATTTCGTTTGGCCAATGGTGGAAGACCATTTGGAAGTTCTTCATTTTTATGGTCGTCTTTGGCCTGATTGTAACGGCAATCTCTGGCATGCTTCCGGCGTAGGTGGTTGTGATGTCTGATCGTTTGACGGTCCTGACGTCTAAGAGCGTCTTTACCGGTACGGGGGACCTGCCGTTTGAAGGTTTCGTAGCGGTCCGTGGCGATCGAATTGAGGCTGTTGGCACCAAGTGTGAGGTAGCTTCGTATTTGACCCAGGCGGACGAGGTAGTTGACCTGGGCGACCGCACCGTCATGCCTGGCCTGATCGATGTACATACCTTCTATACAGGCTGGGCGCTGCGGACGTTGGGGTCTGATCTGTCCGGCATCGCCGATGCCAAAGAGGTCGTGTCGCTCTTGCGCGCATGGAAAAAAGATCATCCGGATTGCGCGGCGGCTTTTGGCCACAACCTACCCGAAACGTTGGCATCGGATGCCGAGAACGCAAATACAGCAGCTGTGTTTGACGATTGTTTTGGCGATATCCCCGTCGTCTGCTTTACATCGGGTGCGGAGACCTGCGTTCTCAATGCTGCCGCCAGTGCGCGATACGGCTTTACACCGCAGGCGTGCTATGCCGAGAAGATCTGGCGCATGATGAGCGATTTCCTCGCGCTGCCCGAGGTACGTGCGGGGTATTCGGACTACATGAGCATGCTTAACGAGTGCGGCGTTACCGCCATCAAGGAGATGGCGTTTGATGACTACTACGGTTTTGCCGACGAAATGGCTCGCCGTGAGGAATCTGGTGAGCTGACGGTTCGCGTCTCTATGATGTCGCAGCCGGTGGGTGCCGGTGCAAATCTGGCATATGCCCGCGAGGCACGAGAGCGCTTCCGGGGACCGTTCGTTCGTTTTTCTGGCTTCAACCGTATGACCGATCGCGGCGTATGGGCGGGGCTTGCCGAGATGATTGACCCCTATGAGGACACGGCCGATGCGGGCGCTGCCGGCAAGACGGTCGTCGAGGAGCCAGAGTGGGATCTGATTGAGAACGAGCTGCGTGCAATTGATGCTGACGGCTTCCGATATTCCTTGCATTGCCAGGGCGATGGCGCCGTTCGTCGCACCGTGGCGCTCTATGCCTCGCTGCCTCGAGACGAGCATGGACGGATGCTTCGCCGCCATGCGATTACCGATCTCGAGAACTCTGACCCGACCGATCTTGTCGAGTTTGGCAAGTTAGGTGGAATTTGCGAGGTCTATCCGCAGATTCTAACGCTGGACCGGCGCGAGGATTGCCTGTCGATGATGCGTCGACAAATTGGCGAGACGCGGCTTTTGCACAGCTGGAATCGCCGCGGCATGGAAGATTCCGGATGCACAGTGTGCTGTGGCACGGATTTGCCGCTGTTGATTCCGAGCTTGGGCGAGTCAATCTACAGTGCGTGCGGCGGATACTTCGACGACGGACTGCCCGTGAATGAGGTCAACACGCTGACGCTTGTCGAGCTCTTGTGCGCTTGGACTGCCGGGGGCGCGTACGACCTGATGCGCGAAGACGAGCTGGGTACGCTTGAGGTTGGCAAGCTTGCCGATATCTGCGTGCTCGATCGGGATGTGTTCGACCTCGATTATCGCGACGCACGTGATCTTGCGGTTGACATGACGATGTCGGACGGACAAATCGTGTTCGACCGAAATAAGGAGGCATAAGATGTCTGAATCCAAACCGACGCTGCGCCGCGAGCAGATTGCGGGCATGAATATCCACTACATCATGTGGTCGCTCGATTACTTCCTTGATGTTCAGCAGCGCTTGGGCTTTGAGTCCATTGAGCTGTGGTGTGCAGAGCCGCATGTGACGCTCGACCATACGGGTTACTTTGAGGCTGAGGTCCTGGCGAAAAAGGCTGCAGACCGTGGGCTTAGGTATCGTACTCTGTGCCCCGAGAATGTTGTCTATCCTTGGCAGTACTGCGCACGTAAGCCGTTGCATGAACAGCGCAGCCTGGCGTACTTTAAACACGGCATTGAGCTTGCCGAGGTACTTGGGTGCGACCGTATGTCCGTCAACTCGGGCTGGGGCGACTGGGACGAGGACCGCGAGGAAGCCTGGAAGCGCAGCCGCGAGCACTTGTCCATTCTGGCGGAGTATGCCGGCGAGCACGGTCTGGTGCTTACGATGGAAAGCCTGCGTCCCGAGGAGAGCAACCTTGTGACGACGGTTTCCGATGCGAAGCGCATGATTGACGAGGTCGCGAGCCCGTACTTACAGCCCATGGTTGATACAACCGCGATGGGCGTTGCAGGTGAGACGCTCGAGGACTGGTTTGCCGCCTTTGGTGATGGGGCAATTCACGAGATGCACTTTATCGACGGTGACCCGTATGGCCATCTGGTGTGGGGCGATGGCAAGCACGATATGGACGCCTTCGTCGCCACACTCAACGCCCATGGTTTCGACGGCATGCTGGGCCAGGAAATCACGGACGGTCGTTACTACGATGACCCAGCGGCGGCAGATGCCAAGAACATGGCCGCATTCGAGAAATATCTGATTGACTAAAACAACCATCGGCCACGCAACCAACGTCATTGATTGCGGGCCAAACAAGAAAGGAACTGGATATGAACGCACACGATCTGATCAAAGAGGCAATTGCCGAGAAGGGCAAGTTCGACAGCGTCTACTGGATTGCTTGCGGTGGCTCCATGATCGATTTGATCCCGGCTCATGAGCTTCTGCAGCGCGAGGCAACCACCTTCACTTCGTATATCTATACCGCACGTGAATTCGACATTATGCGTCCGCGTCGTCTGGGCGAGAAGTCCCTGGTCATCGCTTGCAGCCACAGTGGCAATACCCCGGAGGTCGTCGAGGGCTGCGAGATTGCCCTTGCCGCCGGCGCTACGGTGATCGCCCAGACCGACAACGCTGGATCCAAGATCGACTCCGGCAAGTGGACCACGTGGGTCTACCCATGGGGCGAGGGTGTGCCGCAGGCCGAGGTCCCCGCTGGCATTTCGCTGTCGCTTGCGGCAGAGCTGCTCGATCAGCAGGAGGGCTACGCCGATCTAGCTGATATGTATGCCGGTATCGCCGAGATGGATAAGATTCTTCCCCCGGCACGCGAGAAGGTAAATGCCGAGCTGGGCGATCGCTTTGCCAAGCTTTGCCAGGAGCACGAGTTCTTCTATATTCTGGGCAGCGGTCCCAACTTTAGCCAGACCTACGGTTTCGCTATCTGCTCTCTTATGGAGATGCAGTGGCAGCACTGCAGCTACATCCACTCTGCCGAGTACTTCCATGGCCCCTTCGAGGCTACTCAGGATGGCGTTTTTTACTTCCTGCAGATGGGCTCCAGCGAGTGCCGTGCTATGGACGAGCGCGCCCTGGCGTTCCTTAAGACGCATACCGATACGCTGATGGTGCTCGATGCCAAGGAGTACGGTATGGAAGCCGTGCCGGCGAGCGTCCGTGCCTATCTGGACCCGGTGCTGTTCTACGCCATGAACTGCGAGCTGCGTGCTGCACGCGGCAAGGTGTTTGATCACGATCCCGATTTCCGTCGCTATATGGGTGTTGTCGAGTACTAGAAGGGACAAAGGCCATGGCATTTAACGTTAACGCGCTCGGATTTGGCGACAACGTCGTCGATCGCTACGAGCATATCCACACCATGTATCCCGGCGGCAATGCGGTGAACTTCGCCGTTTATGCCAAGAAATGCGGTGCCGCACGCTCTGCATACATGGGCATTTTTGGCAATGACGCCGCTGCCGAGCATGTCATTGCAAGTCTCGAGGATGAGGGTATCGAGCTTGACAAGTGCGAGCAGATGATTGGCGAGAACGGAGCGGCTCGCGTGACCGTCGTTGACGGTGACCGTGTCTTCCTCGGCTCCAACGAGGGCGGTATCCGTGGCGATGCGCGCTATGTCCTCGATCGCTTTGATCTTGCGTACATGAAGCAGTTCGATGTGGTTCATTCGGGCAACTATTGCTTTACCGAGCGCGAGCTGCCCAAGTTGAAGGCTGCGGGCGTCACGGTTTCTTTTGACTTTTCGGACGACTCCACCGACGAGTACTACGAGCAGATTGCGCCCTACGTCGATTTTGCTTTCTTTAGTGCGGCGGATGCTGCGAGTGAGGACGAGATTCGCGAGCGTCTGGCATGGGTGAAGGGCCTGGGTCCGCGTTTTGTGTCGGCTACGGCGGGCGCCGAGGGCTGCATTGCTTACGACGGCGAGCGTTATTACCGCCAGCTGGCTAAACCGGTAACGGACATGAAGGACACCATGGGGGCGGGCGACTCGTTCCTCACCTCGTTTTTGATGTGCTATCTCGATTCCGCCAAGCGTGGTGAGGATGGAGCCGAAGCCATCGAGCGCGCGCTCGACTTTGCCGCCGGGTTTGCCTCGACCGTGTGCGGCATGGAAGGTTCTTGGGGTCACGGGGCACCAATCGTCGAATAGCTTAAGAAAGCGTACGGCGGTCTGGCCATGAGACTCTGGACGGCCGATGCAAAACAATAAGCGAAACGCGAAAAGGGGGCTCGCCATGCGGTGGGTCCCCTTTTGAACATTGGAGAAGACCATGGGTATTAAAGCGTGTGCGGCTGGTTTTTGCTGCGCGGACGTCTATCAAAACATCGGTGTGTTCTATCCGACTGGTAATGGCATTGACTGGGGTATCCATCTTGCACGAATGGGCGTTTCGGTATCCGCCGTGTCGGTTGTCGGCAAGGACGAGTACGGAGACAAGATGAGAGAGGCGCTGGCCGCTGAGGGGTTCGATATCTCTCATCTGCGGGTGGAGGATGGCGACACCTCGGTGATGCTCATGGCATTGAAAGACGGCGTCGATCGCGTGCATCTCGAGGCAATCGATGGCGTAATGGAGACATATCGACCGAATGAAGATGACCGGGCGTTTATCCTAGAGCATGACATCATTCACACCGACCTGTTTGGCAATTGTTTGGACCTCCTGCCCGAATGGCATGATGCGGGCAAGATGGTGGTTATGGACTTCTCGGTGTTCAGCCAGGATCCCGAATATGCCTGCGAGAATCATTTTCCCTACGTTGACTACGCATTTATGTCGTTTGAAGAGGACACTCCGGAGCTACGAGACTGGGTACGCCACGTGCAGGAATTGGGACCGCGCGTTGCGGTTGCCACGCTTGGCGAGAAGGGAAGCATTGCCTATGACGGTGAGCGCTTCTATGAGTGCGGGATCGTACCGGCGGAGAAGGTCGTTAACACCGTGGGTGCCGGCGACTCGTATATTGCCGGGTTTACCAAGGGCGTGATCGATGGCCTTGATATTCCGGCGTGTATGAAGGCGGGCGCTAAGCTGTCGTCCCGAGTGATTGGTTCGTTTGAGCCGTACTAGGGTCAAATGCCTGGAAAGGAGTACGAAATGGTTATCGACATGTTGGTCCATCCTATGCTCTACGGCGAGATCTGTACGCCGGGTGATGAGCCTGATGGATTCGGTTTTTGGTCACGAGAATTTGGTATGGGGCATATGGGTCCCATGGATTGGGATGAGCTTCAAGTCGAGATGGACGTCTGCGACGTGCAGAAGAGCGCGCTCATGCCGCTCGATGTAACCACGGCATGCGGAGGGCACTTTGGCACCAATGACCAGATTGCCATGCTGGTTGCCGCGCATCCCGATCGTCTGTGGGGATTTGCGAGCGTAGATCCGCAGGTGAGCGGTGCCGCAGGCGAATTGGAGCGCGCCTTTACCGAGTTGGGGGCAAAGGGGCTTTGCCTGCATCCGGCAAAGCAGGGTTTTGCCCCCGATGATGCTGTGGCCGAGCCGCTTTACGAGCTGTGCGAGCACTATAACAAGCCGGTGGTTTTCCATGCCGGTATGTCTTGGGAGCCTGGCGCAGAGCTCTCGCGCAGTAACCCGCTTGCATTTGAGCACACAATCGCAACCCATCCAAATGTGCGCTTTAGTTTGACCCACTTTGGCTGGCCCTGGGTGCGCGAGACCGTGGCGATGCTGCTCAAGTATCCCAACTGCTACACGGACACCTCTATCACTTACATCGATTCGCCCGAGGAGATGATGCAGCGTCTTTTCACGGTCGATATGGGGCCGCTGTGGTATGAGCGCGCGCTATCGCACCAAGTGATGTTCGCCAGCAATACGCCGCGCTTCCGTGCGTTCAAACTCAAGCGGGCGCTCGATACCGTGCCCATGCGCGATGATGCGCGAGAAAGGCTCTACTGGGGTAATGCCCTGCGTTTTCTTGAAGGGGATGAGTGAACATGGTGACGCTCGAGACATTGAGCTATCTATCGACTGCTCCGGACCAGTTCATCGATATTACCGAGGACGTGCACGCTGCCATCGAACGCAGCTCGGTGACCAATGGCTTGGCGGCGATTATTCTGTCGCATACGACCTGCGGGATCGTGGTAAACGAGGGGCTGCCCTGCGTGGAGACGGATCTTATGGAGACGCTTGATCGCATTGCCCCACTCGATGCCCCCTACGCGCATGCGCACTTCCTGCCGAGCTATGGAGCCACCGGCAACAACTCCTGTGGGCATATCAAGAGCATGATTTGTGGAAACAGCTGCTTCTTTCCCGTCCAAGATGGCCACATCGTGTGCGGAGGTGCCCAGAACATCTATCTTGCGGAGTTTGACGGTCCGCAGAAGCGAAAAGTGTACGTCGAGGTGCTGGGGGAGTAACGTCCCTGCAATAACCCTATGAAGGAGCACGTTATGTCGTTTCTAACCTCGATGTTCAAGACCGAAAAGCCGGTTATCGGAATGCTGCACCTGCGTCCTCTGCCGGGCGATCCACTGTATTACCCGGGCGGAAGCGTGTCGCAGGTCGTGGAAGCCGCCAAGCGCGATCTCGAGGCGTTGCAGCAGGGCGGTGTCGATGGCATTTTGATTACCAATGAGCTCTCGATGCCCTATGAGCAGCACGTTTCTTCCTCAACCCTTGCATCGATGGGCTATGTTATCGGGGCTCTATCCCATGATCTGTCGACTCCTTGGGGAGCCGAGGCTATTTACGATGGTGATGCCACAATCGAGCTGTGCGCTGCCGTCGACGCGCAGTTCACGCGCTGCAATTTTTGCGGTGCCTGGGCCGGTGATCTTGGGCTGATTAACCGAGATTTCGCGCACACCATGCGTCGCAAGGCGGCGCTGCGCCTGGACGATCTCAAGCTTTTTCACTTCATCACGAGCGAGGGGGAGGTTTATCTCAACGACCGCACGACTGCGGACATTGCCGATTCACTTCTCTTTAATTGCCTGCCGGATGCGATGGTCATCGGCGGTTCGGCTGCCGGTCGTGGCGCTTCGGGCGAGCTTGCCGATGAGGTCCGCGAGCGTGTTGGTCAAGTACCTGTGGTATGTGGCACCGGTTGTCGCGAAAATACCGTGGCTGACGTATTTGCTCACTACGATGGCGCGTTTGTCGGCACGTGCTTAAAGCGCGACGGAAAGCTGGATGCCCCGGTTGATGTTGAGCGGGTGGTTCGTTTTATGGCTGCCGCTCGTACGGCGCGAGGAGAGTAGGCGCTCATGGCGTTCTATCTGGGTATTGATATTGGGACAAGCGCCTCTAAAGGCGTTTTAATCGATGATCGATGCAACATCGTTTGCCAAGCCTCTTGTGGACACGAGACGGACAACCCGCGTGATGGATGGTACCAGCATGATGCGGAGGCAGTTTGGTGGGGCGATTTTTGCCGCTTGTCGCGCGAGCTGGTGGCGCGACCGGGGGTTAACGCGGCACAGATCGGATGCGTGGGCCTTTCCGCATTGGGTTGCGACTGTGTGCCGGTCGATACCGAGTGCAACGCGCTGGCGCCCGCGATTTTGTATGGAGTCGATGCACGTTCGAAGCCGCAGATTGACGAGCTCCTTTCCGAATATGGGTCAGATCGCGCACGCGAGCTTTTCGGGCACGATCCCTGTTCGTCAGATATTGCTCCCAAGATCTTGTGGTTTAAGGAGAATATGCCCGAGGTGCACGAACGTGCCGCGAAGTTCCTGACGGCGTCATCGTTTCTATGCGCAAAGTTGACGGGGCGTTTTACGGTGGACCGTTATTTGGCGGAGGATTTTCTTCCCCTATACGACCGCTACACCTGGAAGGTTGATGCTCGTGAATGTGCTCGTTTCTGCCGGCCTGACCAGATGGCGGAGGTAATGGCGGCTACCGATATTGCCGGGGTGATTACGCGGCGTGCGGCTGAGGCGACGGGGCTCGCGGCAGGGACACCTGTCTTAGTGGGAACGGGCGACTCTGGTGCCGAGGCCATTTCGACGGGTGTATTCCGTCCCGGCGATATGATGGTTCAGTTGGGGAGTACGGCGTATTTCATCTACCTAGCTGATCATATGATCGATGATGCCCGCCTGTGGCCAGGGACGTTTATCATTCCCGGAACTTACGGGATCTGCGCGGGGACCAATACAGCGGGTGCGCTCACATCGTGGCTGCGCCAAGAGCTGTATCGCGACGCCGTGGAGGCCGAGGGCCACGGTGGCCCCGATGCATATTCGGTTATGGCGCATGATGCCGCCGATGTGGCGCCGGGTGCCGATGGGCTCCTGTGTCTGCCGTACTTTGCGGGGGAGCGTACTCCGCTCAACGATCCCGAGGCGCGTGGCGTCTTCTTTGGCCTGACCGGAAGGCATACGCGAGCCCATATGGTTCGTGCCGCCTTGGAAGGAGTCGCGTATACCGTTGCATCCCATGTCGACATTATCGAGCGAGAGCATGGACTGCCAATTGGGCGCATTATGCTTGTCGGAGGTGGAACCAAGAATCCAGTTTGGATGCAAGCTATCGCCGACGTATGCGGGCGCGAGGTCTCGGTTGCCAAGGTTACGGTGGGCGCATGCTTCGGCGATGCCATCATGGCAGCTCTCGCAGGTGGCGCCTATGCATCATGGGATGAGCTCGCCCAAGTCCTTGGCGTTGCGCAAACAATCGTGCCCGATATGGCTGCCCACGAGTTATATGCGTCGCGCCGTCATATCTTTGACGAATTGTATGCACGCAACCGTGATCTCATGCACGAATTGGTGTAATGCTGCCGAATTGTACTGCTTTCCAATAGGGGCTGCGTTGTGCGATTCGCATGCCCCTTGGCATTTTTGCCCACAGGGGTTAGCGAAGGTCAAAAACAGAGCGCGCATTTGCTAAAACTGCCGACTCAATGTGCTGTACATCGCAGTTTTTGAGCGTGGCGATGCGCATCGAGGTCCTTGTGAGCGATCTGATGAGCGACTGCGCGCTTGTTTCTGTGTTTGGCTCGGCCGGCGCATCGGTCTCGAGTAGTAGACGGTCGAGTGGAATCTGTCGGGCATATTCGCGTCCACGTTTTGACGTAAGCATGCGTTCATTGACGGAAAAATAACAGCCCGCATTACGCACGCGGGCGAGTTCGTCCGAAGTACCGCTAAACCAGTGGAAGATGACAGCGGGGGAGTCGGGGTTTGGGATGAGTAGTCTATGCGATTCGAGGACGTCCAGTACGGCTCCCGCTGAACGAACGGCGTGAATTGATATCACGCGCCCGGTAAGAGGATGCTGCACGAGTGTATCGCAGAGCCGGTCAAATGCCTGTATTTGTAGCGGCTCACTTCCGGCAAAACGAGCGGAAAAGTCGAGTCCCACCTCGCCGATGTAGCGCTCTTGGGTGGCAACTTCGCAAAGCAGATTGACTTCGGCAGGACCGCAGCGGCCGTCGGCGAGCCACCAGGGGTGGAGGCCGATGCCCTTGATGACGGTAGGAGGGCGACGGGTTCGCCCATGTACGCTTGCGAAGTCGCGTGGATCGACGCCGCAATCAAATAGACCCAAGCCCAGCGCCGTCGCCTCATCGGCAACGGCGTCCGGGTGAGCCATTAAATCAAGATGACAGTGTGCATCAAATAACCGGGGCTCCATCTCGGCGCGCTCCGCTAGTCCAGACGTTGTCCATCGGAGCGTACGCGCTCAGTGCCGCGGCCGCTGATCTGGCGGATAACCTCGCCGGCAATCATCTGGCCCATGATGGGCGGCATAAAGCTGGCGGTTCCGAGCTCGGTACGCTCGTGGATATTGGAAGGGTCGCGGGGCTGTGTCTTAACCGATTCCTCACAGCTAAACAGTACATGCAGGCTCTTGATTCCGCGTTTCTTGCATTCTTTGCGCATAATGCGGCTCATAGGGTCACGCACCGTATCGAAGATGTCGGCAAAGCGGAGGCACTCGGGATGGAGCTTGTTGGCCCCGCCCATGGAGCTAACCAAACGAATGCCGTGGTCCTGAGCGTATTTGGCAATGGTGAGCTTGGCCGAGATGGTGTCGATGGCGTCGACGACGTAGTCGAGCTTGCCGTCCGTCTGCTCCAAAACGCTCGCGAAGAAATCATCGATGTTGTCGCTCAGCAAGTATTCGGTGCGCTTGATGACGGTGGCGGCGGGATTGATATCGCGAATCATGGCTTCCATCACGTCCACCTTGCGCTTGCCGACGGTGCTGTGAAAGGCGATGGCCTGGCGATTGATATTGCTGGGCGCGATGATGTCCTTGTCCAGAATGACGAAATGACCGATGCCGCCGCGGGCGAGTGCCTCGCAGCAGTTGGAGCCCACGCCTCCGCAGCCGAGCACCAGCACTGTGGAGTTGGCGAGTTTGTCGAGCGCCTCGCGCCCCATAATGATCTCGAGCTTAGTGTCGCGTGTCTCGATGGGGGCTGCGGCTGCGGTTTCGGTCATAATTATCCTCCGATGGGGAAGCAGGTCGTGTTTTAGCTATCGCCATTATAGGTATTATTGCGATTCCATTTGAGCCCTTGGAGCTTGTTGAAATGGGATCGGGATTCGCATAAGATTGAAGCAGATGGCACCCGTTGCAGCGGGTTGGCCAACTCCGAAACACGTTTATGGCGTGAGAAGTGGCCGTCTTCGCATTACGCGGGGGCGGCTATTTCATTCGACCTCCAATGTGGATGCCGAGCTCCACAGCCGCGATTACAAGCAATAACAACGTCAGGACATCGTCAATACTCATAGTCCATCTCCTTCTCGGGTAGAGGGAGCTGGCCCATCTGCTTCAACTTCCATTGTAGCTAAATACGAACGAATGTTCTATAGATGTTCCTGTATTAGATAGTTAGACAAACATCTAAATATCGAGTATAGTGTGCGCGTCATGAGAGATGATGAGAGGAGGTCTTATGCCGGGAGAGGGCTTTAAGGCGCTTGCCGATCCAACGCGACGGCGCATTTTGGAGTTGCTGCGCGAGGGCAATTGCACGGCGGGGGAGCTTGCCGAGCATTTCGATATCAGCAAGCCGTCGCTGAGCCATCACTTGGCGACGCTCAAAAACGCCGGGTTGGTGACCGACGAACGTCATGGCCAAAACATCGTTTACAGCTTAAACACCACCGTCATGCAGGACTTGATCGGTTGGTTTATGGGCTTTACAAACACGGAAGGTGATAAGGATGAATAACGAAAACAAGGGCATTCACGCCACGGGGGTATCGCGGTGTGTGTGGATTGCGCTGATCGCTCTGTGCGTCGCCAATGTCGTAGCGCACCTCATGGTGATGCCGAGCTTGCCTGCGCAGATTCCCACGCACTGGGGCGCGAACGGAGCCGTCGACGGTTGGGGTCCCAGCTGGATGGCCTCCGCGCTCGGCGCGCTGCCTCTGGTGCTTCTCGCAATGTTCTGCGTGGTGCCGCGCATCGATCCCAAAGGTGAGGCATATCGAACCTCGGGCAAGTTCTATCAGGGCTTCGTAATCGCCTTCACCTTGTTCATGTGCGCCATAAGCTGGCTGGGAGAGCTTACGGTCTGGGGCGTGGTGCCGGCGGTCGGTTCGGTTAACGTGCTGATTTCCGGTGTTGTCGGTTTGCTGTTCATCGGCGTAGGCAACTACTTGCCGCGTGTGAAGCAGAACTATACGCTCGGTATCAAGACGCCTTGGGCGCTTGCCAATCCCGAGAACTGGCGCCGTACGCAGCGCTTTGGCGGTGCCTGCTTTATGGTGCTGGGCTTTGGCCTGATTGTGATGGGCGTGGCGGGTAGCGTGCTTTCGAGCGAGGTCACGGCCGCGGTGATTGCGGTTCTGGCGTTTGGTTCGGTTGGAGCCGTCTACGTCTACTCGTATCTGCTGTGGCGCAAATCGCAGCGAGCCGCTCGCTAAGGTTGCGGAAAACTAGCGTACGCAGTTCATAGTATGTTCCGGGGGAACTTTTCCCAGGTAGTATTAGGGGGTATGGGCAACCATGCCCCTATTTCGTTACGTTCAGAGCTGGTTTTTCCATCTCGTTTCCACTAAAGCGAAACAAGAATAGGAAAACAGCAGGTAGAAAGGATAGAACAGACATATGGCGGAGTTTATCTACCAGATGTATCAGGCTCGCAAGGCCCATGGCGACAAGGTAATCCTTGACGACGTGACCCTGAGCTTCTACCCCGGTGCCAAGATCGGCGTTGTGGGTCCCAACGGCATGGGCAAGTCGACCCTGCTCAAGATCATGGCCGGCATCGAGGAGGTCTCCAACGGTGATGCCAGGCTCACCCCCGGCTACACCGTGGGCATCCTGCAGCAGGAGCCGCCGCTCGACGACGACAAGACCGTCATCGAGAACGTGCGCATGGCATTTGGCGACATGATCGCCAAGGTCGATCGCTTCAATAAGATCGGCGAGGAGATGTGCGACCCGGATTGCGACATGGACGCCCTCATGGCCGAGATGGGCAAGCTCCAGGACGAGATTGACGCCGCCGACGGCTGGGATATCGATTCCAAGCTCGGCCAGGCCATGGACGCCCTGCAGCTGCCCGATTCCGACATGCCGGTCAACGTGCTCTCTGGCGGCGAACGCCGCCGCGTGGCCCTGTGCAAGCTGCTGCTCGAGGCTCCCGACCTGCTGCTGCTCGACGAGCCTACGAACCACCTGGACGCCGAGTCGATCCTGTGGCTCGAGCACTTCCTGCACAACTACCAGGGCGCGGTGCTTGCCGTCACGCACGATCGCTACTTCCTGGATAACGTTGCCGAGTGGATCTGCGAGGTCGACCGCGGTCACCTCTATCCCTACAAGGGCAACTACTCCACGTATCTGGAGACCAAGGCCGCGCGTATCGAGGCGCAGGGTAACCGCGACGCCAAGCTCGCCAAGCGCATGGAGGCCGAGCTCGAGTGGGTACGCAGCTCGCCCAAGGCTCGCCAGGCAAAGAACAAGGCCCGTCTGGCTCGCTACGAGGAGATGGAGGCCGAGGCTCGCGCAAGCCAGAAGCTCGACTGGACCGACATCCGCATTCCTGTGGGCCCGCGTTTGGGCAACAAGGTGCTCGAGGCTCATCACCTGCACAAGGAGTTCGATGGCCGCGTGCTCATCGATGACCTTTCGTTCACCCTGCCGCGCAACGGCATCGTGGGCGTCATCGGCCCCAACGGTGTCGGTAAGACCACGCTGTTCAAGACGATTGTGGGTCTGGAGCCGCTGACTTCGGGCGAGCTCGAGGTGGGCGAGACCGTCAAGATCTCTTACGTCGACCAGAACCGTTCCGGCATCGATCCCGATAAGAACCTGTGGGAGGTCGTCTCGGACGGCCTGGACCACATGATGGTCGGCGAGACCGAGGTTCCGAGCCGCGCTTATGTGGCGAGCTTTGGCTTTAAGGGCCAGGACCAGCAGAAGCGCGCTGGCGTACTCTCCGGCGGCGAGCGCAACCGTCTGAACTTGGCGCTTACGCTCAAGCAGGGCGGCAACCTGCTGCTCCTCGACGAGCCCACGAACGATCTCGACGTCGAGACGCTGTCCTCACTCGAGGCGGCGCTGCTCGAGTTCCCGGGCTGCTCGGTGGTTATTAGCCACGACCGTATGTTCCTGGACCGCGTCGCCACGCACATTCTGGCGTGGGAGGGCACCGACGAGAATCCGGGCAACTGGTATTGGTTCGAGGGTAACTTCGAGGCCTATCAGGCCAACCGCATCGAGCGCCTGGGCGAGGACGCAGCCCAGCCTCATCGTATCCACCGCAAGCTGACGCGCGACTAGTAGCAAGTAGAAAGGCCGCCACCAAGGGCGGCCTTTCTTGTAGCAATTGCACTGCAGCTATGCCCTGGCTGCTGGTTTGATTCATAATCAAAGTCATCTCTTTGGGATTAAAGCCCGTTTTTGCTATGAGTGATTTTCTAATTCCGTTTAAAACGTAAAGACGCATTGGGTTGCAAGGACATAAGCAAATCGAATTGAAATATAACCAGTGCTGTAACGTTACAAAAAAGATTATAGAATAGGAGTACCTTATAAGTCGCTTCTCTAGAAAGAAGAACATATGCTTTCGCGTCGTCGTTTTCTGCAACTTGTCGCGTCTTCAATTGTCGCCTTAGCCGCACGTCCGAAAGAGGTTTTTGCTTCGACGGGCAATATTGATGCTGAGCAGATACAATTTACTTCTGAAATTGCGCAAGAGCTTGCCGATAAATATATAAAGGGACTCCTCGGCTATTCGTATACGCCTTCTGACCCTATTCCTTTTGTAGATGTTGATGGGTCCCCGCTTGGTTACATTGTTCCGGTTGTGACATCCAATAGAGCCGCGGGCTATTTGGTTTTAGATGCTTCAGATGATGAAATACTAACGGGATATCGTTTTGGAGACGGCTTAGTCAGCCCTATGGATCGGGGAGGAGATCTTGGTGTCGAGTCTTATTCGTTCAATAACCCAGTCGTAATGATCAATCCATTCGAATTCGGCGTGCAATCTTTGGACGGTTCAATAACAACAAATTGCGGAAGAACAATCCCGGCTGTTTCCATAGAAGGACGGCCTGTCGTTTTATCGAATAAACCTTCAAGCTGGAACGATGTTGTAATTTACGCAACTCAAATGCAGGATTACACAGTATCTGGGTTTCGTTCCATTTCTCAGTTTATGTCATATGATGAAAGCGAGATTAAGAGGCTTACCGCCCACTATGCTTGTATGGTGACAGCTTTTTCGAACGTTGCGGAACTGTATGGCATTGCCAATTTATATAGCGACCCTTCGCAATATATGCAGATATGGAATTACACCAATACCCATGCTCTTTCCGATGAAGAACAGACTGTTCCTGGCGTTGTTTTGGGTGGAACGCCGATATCAACCTGTGCAACGGGGTTTACAAATTACTGCGCAAGCAGAGGAAGTACTCTTATCGCCCGCACTGTCTCCTCTCCGGCTATCGCGAGCATTCAAAATGAGATTAACTCTAATAGACCGAATGTTTTACATGCGAGTTTGTACAACGGATCAGCCCATTCTGTAACAGCGGAGGCTTACGCCACACTTACTGGTAAGAAAACTGGAGAGACAAGGCAGATGATTGGCATAGCGGACGGCTGGAATTCATCTTTATCCTTCCTGAAGTATGATCAGAGCTATTATGCGTGGACTTATGGAACGACTTTTTCGAAGTAGGGCGATTCGTCTAGCTCTGTCTTTGGTGTTGATGGCTTCATTGGTGGGCTGTTCAACAAAGGAAGGGATATCGCGCGGAGGTTCCGGAGAAGTGACTGCGACAGACTCAGGTTCATTAGAAATAGCTGGCGGGCATGCCGATGTGATGTTACAAGGAAAAGGCGTGCTTAGGTCGATTGATGCTGAAGACGCTGTCTGCTCAATAGAGGATTTGAAGACAGGTGAAACTGCATCGTACCGAGTTTCAGATAATGCTGCGAATATGATTGAGTCGATACCGACTGGAGCGCAGGTTTCTTTTAGATACTTTGCTCCGCAACTTGAGGATGAGCTTGCTTCTCTGGTGTCTATATGCACCGATGACAACTAAAAGGCCTGAATTCAAACGGCCTCGGATGGTCAATTGGCTATCCGAGGCCGTTTTTTACTCGACCGGGGCTTCGACCTTGTCGATGGCCCAGGCGGCTCCGAGACCGCCGGTGGTGTTGCGGCGGATGCGCACGGTAACCTCGCGGCGCTCGCCGTCCTGCGTGTAGCGCAGGGGGAAGCTTGCGCGGTTTCGCGCGGCCTCGATGGTACCGCGCTCGCGGGCGATCCAGTAGTACTCGCCGACAATGCCGAGCGTGTCGGCGCCGTAGGGGAGATAGGTCGACATCTGGTGCAGAAGCGGGCCGGGGCAGAAGACCTCGGTTGCGAAATCGACGGGGAAGTCCTCAGGGATGGCGGGCGCTGCGGGTGCGGGGGTTGGGGCCGCTGCGGGTACCGAAGCCGGTGCCGGTGCGGGAACTTGGTCGCAAGTAGAGGCGGGCACGGATTCGATGACGGGTGCGGGCTCAGGCACCGGTTCCGGCTTAACTGCGGAATCTGCGGGCTTCACGGTGACGGGCGCGTCTACAGCTGCAGTTTCAAACTCAACCTGCATCGCGCTCTCATTCTCGACGCTCGACTTTGCTTCGATGGGCGTGGATGCCATAGTGGTGATGCCGGCGTTGGCGTTCTCGGGGTCATAGACGACCGTGAGCGAGATGGCGGGCTGCGGCGTCTCGGGCTCCGGCGTCGACTCGGTAGCGCCTTGATCGTCGGACTGATCGTCCTCAGCCTCGTCGCCAAAGACATCGCTGTTTTGGAACGCAGGCGTCTCAGGTTGGTTAGCGACTTCTTCGGTTGTCGACTTGGGAGTCTCGTTGAGCTCCGCAGTGGCTTCCTGCTCGGATATGACTTTGGGATCGGTCGTGGCGGCGATTTCGGTTTCGGCTTCTGCCGTTACCTCAATAGCGACATCGATCTCTGCCTCGGGCTCGGGCTCCGGCACAGCTTCAGCCACGGGCTCGGGCTCGGGACGCTTAACGTGCTTGGGGCGCACGGCCTTGAGGTCCTTCTCGCCGCGCTTCTTCTTTTTGTAGGACTGCTTGGCGCTCTTGGTGGCCTTGGGCTTGTCCTCGCCCTTGGCAAGGGCGGCATCCCATGCTTCGTTGGCGATGACGGTGGCATACAGGCGACCGCCCTTAAAGACGGTCAGCTTAATGCAGTCATCGAGCTCCTCGAGCAGCTCGCGCGTGGACTCGAAGCCCAGGTCATAAGCGGCCATGTCGCCAGCGGCGAGTGCCTCTTCGACCTGCGTCATAAACGTTTGCTTGCCGCACCCAATCGCATCGCGCAGTAGGCGATACAGATAGATGTGGTTGCCCAGCGATAGCGTGGGCCTAACTATTGTCTTGCTCATGGCAAATCTCCTCTTTACACACGTAAAGCATCTTACCATCGCATAGCGTTCGCCATGACGGCACCCAAGGCAAACGGGCGCGAACCGCTATCGATTCGCGCCCGTTGTACGGGTTGCCTATCTGGGGATGCAGCGCCTAGTTGCCCGATGTCGTGCCTTGGCTTGAACTGTCAGATGTCGTGCCCGATGTGGTGCCACTCGAATTGCTGTTGTTGCTGTCTGCTGTGCCCGTTCCCGACGTGGTGTCGCTCGTCTGGCTGCCCGTGTTCGGCTGCGAACCGTCAGCCGTTTGGCTTGAGTCGGTCGTGCCGGACGGCGTGCCACTGTTGGCCGTAGAGGAATCGGTGCCCTGCGATTGGTTTTGGGTGTTCGAGGACGAATCGGTAGAGGTAGAACTGTCTTGCGTGCCGTCCGCTTGTGCCTGCTGATCTTGCGACTGGGTGTTGTCATTTGCATCGCTCTCGGTCGTGCGCGACGAAAGGATTGGCTCGGGGCGCTCGCCCAGACCCTCGCCGGCGGTGGTGATAAGGATGGCGCCGGCGCAGGCGATGACCGCGACGATGGCGATGGCGATCGAGAAGACGATGACCTTCTTTTGCGTCTGGCTGCGCTCTGCCGCCGCCTTGGCGCGCAGGCTGTCGGGAGCGACGCGCGCCGTGGTCGCGCGTCCCGCAATCTGGCGCATCTCCTGCGTAGTCGCGGCGCCACCCAGGTGCTCCTCGACATCGGGCTCAACGGGCTCATAGGCGCCGGCGGGGTAGTCGACGGCGGCGTGCGTACCTTTGAGGGCTTCGGCGCTGGCAGAGATAAAGTGGCGGTAGACCTGCGATGACACAACGGTGATGACTGAGCTCACGGCGGCGCCAATTACTGAACCCGCGATACCGATCTTGGAGGCAAGCGCGACGCTTGTGGCGGCGGCTGCGGCGCCGGCGATGATCTGGGGAATGGAAATGTCGTCGAACAGGCCCTTTTTGGGCGCGATGGCCATGGTCTGTCCGATGGAATGGTTCTCGTGCACGCCGTTGTTGAGCGATGCCGGTGTCATGACGCGCGTGCGCGGCGCGTCGGTGTACTTGGTTGTCATACGGGGTCCTCCCGGTGTAAATCTGCTTCGTTTCGTGTAGCCATCAGGGTACCCACCAGATGTGAATCGTACGTGACAATTTACAGATACCATCAACTCATCAATAGCTCGCCAAGTTGGTGGGATGCGGTTCCACCCGGCGGTTGAACTACAATAGGGCTTGCTAATTGTTGTGAATGGCGTTTACGCACGGGAGCATTCTTATGAATCTTCACCTTTCTCAGTCTGATGGCTTTTTGCGTGTGGCGGCGGCCTCGCCCAAGATGCGTGTGGCCGATGTCGAGGGCAATGCCGAGGTGGCGCTGTCGGCTGTTCGCGAGGCTACCGAGCGTGGCGTTCGCGCGCTGGTACTGCCCGAGCTTAACCTGACCGGCTATACCGCGGCCGATCTGTTCCATAACCGCACGCTGCTGCATGCCTGCGAAGCAGCGCTGGTGCACATCCTCGATGAAACCCGTGAGCTGCCGATCGTCTTTACCATCGGTCTTCCCGTTGCGGTTGCCGAGAATATCTACAACTGTGCCGCCGTGTGCTGCGCGGGCGAGCTTTTGGGCCTCACGGCCAAGAAGTATCTGCCCAACTATGGCGAGTTCTATGAGCGTCGCTGGTTTGCTCCGGCGCCTGCGGATCCCGTGTGGGTTGAATTTGCCGGTCAGGGTCCGGTTCCGCTGGGCTCGGGGCTTATCTACCGTTGTTGTGATGAGGGTGCCGAGGATATGGTGCTGGGCGTTGAGGTCTGTGAGGACCTGTGGGTGCCGGCGCCGCCTTCGACCGAGATGGCGCTTGCCGGTGCGACGGTGATTCTCAACCCGTCGGCTTCGGACGAAATCATCGGTAAGGCAGACTATCGCCGCAGCCTCATCTCTAACCAGAGCGCACGCCTGTACTGCGCCTATGCCTACGCGGACGCGAGCGAGGGCGAGTCCACGACCGACATGGTCTTTGCGGGCGAGAACCTTATCTACGAAAATGGCTCCAAGCTCGCCGCCACCAAACTGCTTACCTGCGATATGGCCATCGCCGACGTTGACCTTGACCGCCTGGTTGCCGAGCGCCGTCGCTCGACGACGTGGGCGCGCACCGACGATGCGCCGGAGGCCACGACCGTTGAGTTTTCGTTTGAGGGCGTGCTGGCCGAAGAACCTGTCCTGCGCGATGCCTGCGATATCGACCGCGTTTTCCCGCGCGCGCCCTTTGTGCCGGCCGACCACGGCGACTTGGCCGAGCGCTGCGAGACGATCCTCGATCTGCAGACTGCGGGCCTCAAGACCCGCCTTGCCCACACGGGTACCAAGGCTGCGGTTATCGGCCTTTCGGGCGGCTTGGACTCCACACTAGCGCTGCTTGTGACCGTGCGTGCCTTCGATGCACTGGGGCTGCCGCGCACTGGCATCACAGCCGTGTCCATGCCCGGCTTCGGCACGACGCATCGCACCAAGTCGAATGCCGAGTCGCTCGCTCGCGACCTGGGTGTGAGCTTCCGCGAGGTTTCGATCCACGCGGCTGTGGAGCAGCACTTCAAGGACATTGAGCATGATCCAGCTGTGCAGGACGTGACCTACGAGAACAGCCAGGCGCGCGAGCGTACGCAGATTCTGATGGATCTGGCCAACCAGGCTGGCGGTTTTGTCATTGGCACGGGCGACCTGTCGGAGCTGGCGCTCGGCTGGGCTACCTATAACGGCGACCACATGAGCATGTACGCCGTCAACGCGAGCGTGCCCAAGACGCTTGTGCGCCATCTGGTACGCTATGCCGCCGATGTCTTTGGCGGGCGCATTGCCGAGGTCTTGCTCGATATCCTCGATACGCCGGTGTCCCCCGAGCTTCTGCCGCCCACGGGCGACGGCGAGATTGCGCAGAAGACCGAGGATTTGGTGGGCCCGTACGAGTTGCACGACTACTTCCTCTACTACCTGCTGCGTTTTGGCTTTGAGCCGGGCAAGATCTACCGCATGGCGCTCAAGAGTTTCGAGGGCGTCTACGACGCCAAGACTGTCCACACGTGGTTGCGTACGTTCTATCGTCGCTTCTTTGCCCAACAGTTTAAGCGCAGCTGCCTGCCTGATGGTCCCAAGGTGGGCTCGGTGACGCTCAGCCCGCGCGGCGATTGGCGTATGCCGAGTGACGCCAGCTCGCGTCTGTGGCTTGCGCAGATCGATGCGCTCAATGCAATTGACTAAGGTTGGCTAAATTGAACCAATACAGGGGTTGCAAGCGTTACACTTTTGCAATCTGATGGCCCGTATCGCGCGGCGCTCTTGTCGGAGCGCCGCGTTTTTCATATCGAAAGGTGGCACCATGCAGGCATCGCAGCGTCTCGACCGCTTTGGCGCGGAGGTCTTCGCCTCGCTCAACAACAAGCTTCTCGCGCTGAAAGCTCAGGGCAAGACCATTTACAACATGAGCGTGGGCACGCCCGACTTTAAGCCGTACGACCACGTGGTCGAGGCGCTCACGCAAGCAGCCCAAGATCCCGAGATGTGGAAGTATGCCCTGCGTGACCTGCCCGAACTCAAGCAGGCCGTGTGCGATTACTATGAGCGTCGCTTTGGCGTTTCGGGCATTACGCCGTCCATGGTGCAGTCGTGCAACGGCACGCAGGAGGGCGTGGGCCATTTGGGCCTGGCCCTGCTCGATCCGGGCGACACTATTTTGGTTCCCGATCCGTGCTACCCGGTCTTTGAGGCGGGTGCCAAGATCGCCGATGCCAAGCTCGAGTACTATCCGCTGGTTGCCGAGCACAATTACCTGCCCTATGTGGCGGGCATCGATCCCGAGGTGGCCGATCGTGCCAAGTACATGATCGTGTCGCTGCCCGCCAACCCGGTGGGCTCGGTGGGCACGCCCGAGATCTACGAGGAGATCATCGCTTTCGCCCGCGAGCACGACCTGCTCATCGTCCATGACAACGCATACTCCGACATCGTGTTCGACGGCGAGCCCGGCGGCAGCTTCTTGCAGTATCCCGGCGCGCTCGAGGTGGGCGTTGAGTTCTTCTCGCTTTCCAAGTCGTTTAACGTCACCGGTGCCCGCATCGGCTTTTTGGTCGGCCGAGAGGACGTGGTCTCTGCCTTTGCCAAGCTGCGCAGCCAGATTGACTTTGGTATGTTCTTCCCGATCCAGAAGGCTGCTATCGCCTGCCTGAACGGTCCGCGAGATGAGGTCGAGGCGCAGCGTCTGAAGTACCAGGAGCGCCGCGATGCCCTGTGCGACGGTCTTGAGGGCCTGGGCTGGGAGCGTCCCAACGCGCATGGTTCTATGTTTGTGTGGGCCAAGCTCCCCGGTGGCCGCACCGATTCCATGGCGTTTTGCGAGGAGCTTATGGAGAAGGCCGGCGTTGTGGTGACGCCGGGCGCGAGCTTTGGCCCTTCGGGCGAGGGGCACGTGCGTATGGCACTGGTCCTGCCGCCCGATCAGATCGCTTTGGCTGTCGAGGCCATTCGCGAGGCGGGCTTGTATTAGAAACCTATTTCGACTCGTCAATAGCTCGAAACCGATTTCGTGCAGTTATTTTACGAATACTGCAAACAATTTCGGTAAACGGTCGATTTTTGGCTGCGAATAGGAGCATAATCAAAGTCCCGATTGGATGTATTGGGATTACGACAAGCCGCTCGGGTCGTTCCCGGGCGGCTTGTTTGTGGAGAGAGATGGGAGTTTCTAATGGTTAACGAGAAGAAGGTCGCTATTGTCGGCTGCGGTTTCGTCGGTTCGTCTTCGGCGTTCGCACTGATGCAGAGTGGTCTGTTCTCCGAGATGGTCCTCATCGACGTGGACAAGAACCGTGCCGAGGGTGAGGCCCTGGATATCGCGCACGGCATGACGTTTGCCGAGCCGATGAAGATCTACGCCGGCGATTATTCCGATGTCGCCGACGCCGCTATGATCGTCGTCACCGCTGGCGCTGCCCAGAAGCCCGGTGAGACCCGCCTGGACCTGGTCAACAAGAACGTCAACATCTTTAAGTCCATTATCCCCGAGATTAAGAAGTCCGGCTTCGACGGCATTCTGCTAATCGTTTCCAACCCGGTCGATGTTCTGACCTATGCCGCTATCAAGATGTCCGGCCTGCCCGAGGGCCATGTCATCGGCTCCGGTACCGTGCTCGACACCGGCCGTCTGCAGCAGATGCTCGGCGCTCATGTCGAAGTTGACCCGCGCGACGTTCAGGCTTATGTCATGGGCGAGCACGGCGACTCCGAGTTTGTCGCTTGGTCCAGCGCCCAGGTTGCCGGCGTGCCGCTGAACACCTTCTGCGAGCTTCACGGCCACCTGGAGCATGAGACTGCCGAGAAGCGCATCGCCGAGGACGTCAAGAACTCCGCCTACACCATCATCGAGAAGAAGCACGCTACCTACTACGGTGTCGCTATGGCCGTCAAGCGCATCTGCACCGCCGTCATGCGCGATGAGCAGACCGTTCTGCCCGTTTCCTCGCTCATGGTGGGCGAGTACGGCCTGTCCGATCTGGCCATCTCCATGCCGACGGTCGTTGGCCGCGACGGTGTCGTTTGCCGCGTTCCCGTGCCGCTGAACGATGACGAGCAGCATGAGCTCACCGCCTCTGCAAAGGCCCTCAAGGACATCATCGACAGCGTCGACTTCTCCTGCTAAATCAAGCTCGCTAGAGCGAAAAGCTACAATGAAGGCGTCCGGGTCCACACGGCCCGGACGCCTTTTTGGTGCAAAGTAACCTGACCCCAATGCACCATAGTTGATGGGAGGGCCATGTCGGATTCGCCTAATTTTTTGACCTATGCCCAGACGACGTTTGATCCGTTTGAGGAGCGGCCGTTCTGCGCGGTGGATAGCCTGGTCTTTGCGTGGTTGTCCTATTTGCGTTTGCCGGGTGATATGGCGGAACTGACGAACTGGCAGGGCCTAGACGTACGCGAGCTGCTGCGTGCCGAGTGCTACCGGGACATGATTGACGACTTGTGGGACCCAGAGGGGAGCAGGGCCTTGCTGGAGGCCGTGGCAGCAAGCCCTCGCTACCGTGGCGTGCACGTTTGCGGCTATCGTGCCGTGAGCGATGTGGTGGCGACAGAGCAGTTTGCAGCCATGGCGTTCCGGTTTCCTGCGGGGTTTAGTTATCTTTCCTTCCGGGGGACCGACAGCACGATTGTGGGCTGGAAAGAGGACTTTAACATGGCATTCCGGTGTCCTGTGCCGGCCCAGGAATCCGCGGCACGTTATGTGGACGAGGCGGCGGATGCGATTGACGGGCCGCTTTTGTGCGGAGGTCATTCCAAGGGTGGAAACCTTGCGGTGTACGGTGCGGCGATGTGCTCCAACATCGCCCGTGAGCGAATCGAACGGGCGTATTCCCATGATGGCCCGGGCTTCGTCGAGGAGTTTCTGAACGGCGACGCCTTTGCCGATCTTTCCGGTCGAATCGACAAGACGCTACCTCGGTCGTCGATCTTTGGCATGATGTTCGAGACACAGGAGGACTATGCCATCGTTGAGAGTACCGAGTTCAGCCTGCTGCAGCACAATCCCTTTAGCTGGGTGGTTGATGGTCGCGACTTCGTGTACTGTGAGCGCCTGTCCGCCGGTGCTCGATACGTTGATGGCTCCATTCGCGAGATGCTGCTTGCAGTGTCGCCTAGCGAGCGCGAGCGTTTTGTAGATGCGTTGTTCTCCGTGTTTGAGGCTACGGGTGCTGAGCGGTTTGCGGATATCGCTGGGAATCTGCGCGAGAGCCTACCCGTGATGCTCCAGGCAGCGCAAGGCTTTGACAAGGATACGCGACGCTTTGTCTCACAGACCATCGTGGCAATCCTTAAATGCGCATTGCTGCCCAAACGACCCCAGATCGACATGCCCGCTGCCGGCAAGAGCTTGGCAGAACAGCTCGAGGTTTGGCAGTCCGAGCTCTTGCGCTAGCCATTGGTGCAAAGCAACCTGCCCCCGATGCACCAATCTTCGATGCGCCCGGGGCGGGCTCGACCGCTATACTGGTTCGTGCCGAAATCGATCTAGAACGGAATGCCGTATATGAAAATCAATCACGCGATTCTGCATATCCTGGACTTTGACTCTGCCGTCAACGTCATGAGCCAGCGCGAGCTCGATATCGAGAGCCGTACCGTGCGCAACTTCGTGACCACGCACCTGCGGCGCGCTCGTACTTCGGCCGACAACAAGCGTGCCACGTTTGCCGAGAACTCCGCATTCGGTGGCGAGCTCAAGGGCTATTTCTTTGGTGAGCGTGAGTTCGTGGACCTGTCGCAGCAGATTGCGGAGTTCATCTCTTCCGAACTCACCAAGGCCGAGAAAGCCGAGTCCACTGACGTGCTTGTGGCGGACTTTGACGATGATGAGGATGCCCGCTGGTTTGCCGTGATGCTGCTGGGCTCCAAGCAGGCATTCATGCACGAGGTGGGTCGCGAAGAGGGCGAGGTGCGTAACGACATCGCGCGCCACTATGCCATTCTGCCGAACCCCTCGCAAAAGGTGCCGAGCTATGCCATCGTGCGCGCGAGCACCATGGAGATCGGCTATGTGGACAAGAAACGCAAGATCGCCGGCGAGGACCGTATGCTTATCCCCGATGGCCTGCTGCAGTGCGACACGGGCGTATCGGGCAAGGAGGTCATCGACACCGTGACGCGTGTGGTCGAGGAAGTCGCCGAGGAGCACGGTGCCAATACGGCCGTAGCGCTCGCCAAGGTTAAGGCTGCTGTTGCCGAGAAGGTCGAGGATGACGAGGAGCTGCCGCCTTGGGATATCGTCGACGAGGTCTTTGAGGACGAACCGGTTATCAAGGAGAGCGTGCGCGCGGCACTGACCGAGGAGAAGGTGCCTGAGCGTGTGCCCGTGGAGCGCAAGCAGGTCGAACGCGCGGCGGTGCGCAATCACAAGATTCGTACCGACACGGGTATCGAGATCAGCTTCCCGGCAGAGATGGGTTCGAATTCCGAGTACATTGAGTTCGTCAATGAGCCCAACGGCCTCATCTCTATCGAGCTCAAGAACATCGGAAGTATTGAGAATCGATAAGCTGCGCTTGGACGTTGCAGAAAAACAAAGGCCGAAGTCCCGAAGGGCTTCGGCCTTTTTTGTTTTCGGCTTGGTTGCTGACATTGCGCCGCAGGTTGGGCATACGTCAGCGAAAACGCCCCAGAGCGAGCAAGGTGACGTGAAAGAGGAGGGCATTGACCTTTTGGTCATGCCCGACGATTGAACGTCAGATTGCCGCTCTGGGGCGTTTGCAGCGTCGACTAGTTACGCGGTTTGGTGAAAACCGCGTAACCCTACAGTTGACGTAAGCCCTCTTCCAGTCCGGTCTTGCTGTTGGTCTTCTCGTCGCGCATCTTGATGACGCGGGCGGGGACACCGGCCACGACGGCGCCGGCGGGGACATCCTCGACGCACACGGCGCCGGCGGCAACGACAGCGCCCTTGCCCACGTGCACGCCCTCCAGGACCACGGCGTTGGCGCCGATCATGACATCGTCCTCGATGATGACGGGCGTGGCGCTGGCGGGCTCCACAACGCCTGCCAGCACGGTGCCGGCGCCGATGTGGCAGTTCTTGCCCACGGTGGCGCGGCCGCCCAGCACGGCGCCCATATCAATCATGGAGCCTTCGCCAATGACGGAGCCGATGTTGATGATGGCGCCCATCATGATGACGGCGCGATCGCCGATCTCGACGCGGTCACGGATGATCGCGCCCGGCTCGATGCGGGCGTTGATGCCCTTAAGGTCGAGCATGGGCACGGCAGAGTTGCGGCAGTCATTCTCGACATCGTAGTAGTCGATGGAGTCGGCATTGGCATCGAGGATGGCCTTGAGCTCATCCCAGTCGCCAAAGACGGTCTTGCCGCCGTAGACATGTGCGTCGCCCCAGGCAACCTTCATGCCGGGCTTCTCGCGCACGTACAGCTTGACAGGTGTCTTTTTGGGCGCGGTGGCGATGTAGTTGATAATCTCCTGGGCATTCATCTCGGCTGCGTTGCTCATTTGCTATCTCTCCCTTGGGTGGATTCGGTTGATACCTGGTTAGGCAAACATGACCTGGTCGAACGTATAGAAGCCGGGTTCGCGGGTGACGAGCTTCTGGGCGGCGGCCAGGGCGCCGTTGACGAAGATCTGACGGCTCGTGGCGCGGTGGGTGAGCGTGACCTCCTCGTCCTGGCCAAAGAAACTCACCTCGTGCACGCCGGCGACGGTGCCCCCGCGCAGCGAGTGCATGCCGATCTCCTTGGGATCGCGCGCGCCGCACATACCCTCGCGGCCATAGACGGGGTGGTAGCCTGTCTCGGGCTCGGCCTCGACGACGGCATCGAGCAGTAGCTTGGCAGTGCCGCTGGGGGCGTCGACCTTTTGGTTGTGGTGAGTCTCGACAATCTCGCAGTCAAAGCCGGGCAGCTCACGCGTGGCCTGGGCCACTAGATGACGCAGGGCTGCGATGCCGATGGAGTAATTGCCCGAGTGCATAACGCGGGTGTTCTGGCCCAGCTCACGCAGACGGTCCATCTGCTCGGGCGTATAGCCCGTGGTGCCCGAGACCAACGCGGCGCCCGTGCGCTCGACATAGGCGACGACGGCATCGAAGGTCACGACGTTCGAGAAGTCGATGATAACGTCGGCCGCCGGGGCGCTCTCGAGCTCGGACAGATCAAAACCGATCTGGGCGACGATATCAAAAACGGGTTGACCGGCGGCGTCGACAACGCCCTCGGCGGTGGTGCGGATGAGCGAGCCCATGCGGCCCGTTCCCATAATGACGGTCTTAATCAAGCAGACCAGCCCCCTTCAGAGCATCGGTAAGTGCAGAGCGCGTGTCGTCTGCCATGGGGCACAGCGGCATGCGGTAGTTTGCCTCGATCATACCCATCTGGGCGAGCGCCTCCTTAACGGGGATGGGGTTGACCTCACTAAAGAGGGCATTGATGAGCGGCTGGCCGGCAATTTGGATATCGCGGGCACGCGCCGCGTCACCGTCCAAATAGGCGCGGCACATGTCATGCACGAGCTGCGGCTGCACGTCTGCCCACACGCTGATGGTGCCCGAGGCGCCCAGGCTCAAGAGCGGCACGGTAAGCGCGTCCTCGCCCGAGTACATGCGGAAGTCGTCTGACAGCAGGTGGGCGATCTTGGCCGCGTAGGCGACGTTGCCCGAGGCCTCCTTAATACCCATGATGTTGGGGTGCGTGGCCAGGCGCTCTACGTTGCGCTCGCTGATACCGCAGCCGCAGCGGCCGGGGATGTTGTACAGGATGCAGGGGATGTCCACGGCATCGGCGACGGTCTTAAAGTGCTGATAGATACCCTCTTCGTTGGACTTGTTGTAGTAGGGGGTAATGAGCAGCAGGCCGTCGGCTCCCAAGCCCTGGTAAGTAAGCGACTTGGTGAGCATGGTCTGCGTGGAGTTGGAGCCCGAGCCGGCAATGACGGGGACGCGTCCTGCAACATGCTTGACCACGGCGGCGACGACGGAGTTGTCCTCGTCGTCGGTCATCGTGGCGCTCTCGCCGGTGGTGCCCAGGGTGAGGATGGCGTCGGTGCCGTTTTGCAGGTGGAAATCGATAAGGCGCTCGAGTGCGTCAAAGTCGACACTGCCATCCTTTTTAAACGGCGTGACGAGGGCGACGATTGAGCCCTCGAGATTGCGGATGTCCATGTTCTTCTCCTTCGCGTCCGCGATCTGGACGCGTTTGTTCCATTGGGCGGCGACTGCTAGACGCTCGTCCTGAGCGCGACGGCGGGCGCTTTCGGCGCGCGATTTGGCCAGCAGCTCGCGGCCGCACGGCAGCACGTCGAGCGTGGCAAAGTAATCGCCCGGGCGCTCGGCGCGGCGAATGAGGTCTGCCGAGCCATCGGGGCGCAGCAGGACCTCGGCGGAGCGCAGGCGGCCGTTGTAGTTGTAGCCCATAGAGTGGCCATGCGCGCCGGTGTCGTGAATCACGAGCAGGTCGCCCATGTCGATATGCGGAAGCTCGCGGTCGATGGCGAACTTGTCATTGTTCTCGCACAGATTGCCCGTGATGTCGTACGTGTTCGTGACGGGGGCTGCGGTTTTATCGGGACCGTCCGGCTGACCCATCACCGTGATGTGGTGGTAAGCGCCATACATGGCGGGACGAATGAGGTCGACGGCACTGGCGTCCACGCCGATATAGTCCTTGTAGATCTGCTTCTCGTGGATGGCCTTGGTGACCAGGCAGCCGTAGGGGCCCATCATAAAGCGGCCCATCTCAGTGCAGATGGCCACATCGCCCATGCCGGCGGGAACCAGGATCTCGTCGTATGCCGCGTGTACTCCCTCGCCGATGGCGCGAATGTCGTTGGCCTGCTGCTCGGGCAGGTAGGGGATGCCGACGCCGCCGGACAGATTGATGAAGGCGACGTGTGCGCCGGTCTCGCGCTCCAGGCGTACGGCAAGCTCAAAGAGGATGCGCGCGAGCTTGGGGTAGTAGTCGTTGGTGACGGTGTTGCTGGCAAGGAATGCGTGGATGCCAAAGTCCTCGGCGCCCTTGGCCTTGAGCATGCGGAAGGCCTCGAAGAGTTGCTCGGTGGTCATGCCATATTTGGAGTCGCCCGGGTTGTCCATGATGCCGTTGGAGAGCTGGAACAGGCCGCCTGGATTAAAGCGGCAGCTGACCGTCTTGGGGATGGGCCCCGCAACGCGCTCAAAGAACCCGATGTGGCTGATGTCGTCAAAGTTGACGATGGCACCCAGCTTGTCGGCGAGCTCAAAGTCGGCAGCCGGTGTGTCGTTGGACGAGAACATGATGTCGTGTCCCGTGATACCCAGTGAGCGGGCGATCATGAGCTCGGTATAGCTCGAGCAATCGCAGCCGCAGCCGTATTCGTTGAGAATGGAGATGAGCGCCGGGTTGGGGTTGGCCTTGACGGCAAAGTATTCCTTAAAGCCCGGGTTCCATGCAAAGGCGTCGCGCACTTCTTGCATGTTGCGGCGGATGCCCGCCTCGTCGTATAGATGAAACGGCGTGGGGAACTGCTCGACGATATGCTCGAGTGTCTCCTTGTCCACAAACGGCTGCTTGGCCGCATATGCCTCGTTGGGGGTCAATGCCATGTCCCGTAAACCTCGCTATCCAGACGGCGCCATCTGCGCATCGAATCCGCATAGCGTGGACCCAATGTCCGGATAGCGCTCCCGCATTGCTGCAGACAGTCCTGTGGGTGTTTCCCACAGGCCCACCAGGTTGTTCGTGCCCGAAAAACCCAGTTCGGCGGGTTTCGCCCCGCGGGGTCAAAGCCTGCCGGCTCGCCCGCGGCTCTTCGTGCCCGCGCCTCTATCAAGTGGTAACGACCCTACCACGTTGCACTTTACCAAACAAGAGTATTCGTATATAACGTTTAAAAAATGCAGCAATATGCTGGAAACATGTGTGCCACAATCCTGTATCACAATAAGTTGCAACAGATGTGCCTTACGAAGGGATTCTCTATGACCGAGCTCCAAGAACTCCGTCGCTATCGCCGCGATCTCCATCGCATTCCGGAGCTCGATTTCGATCTTCCTCAAACCATAGCCTATATCGAGGGCGTGCTCGCTTCGCTTGCCTGTGAAGTGACCCATCCCTGCCCCAGCTGTGTTTGTGCTTTCTTCGACGCTGGCACGGGCGCCGCGCATGCCACGGCGATTCGCGCCGATATGGACGCACTGCCCATCGCGGAGGCGACGGGTGCGGCCTTTGCCTCGATGCATCCCGGAAAGATGCACGCTTGCGGACACGATGGACACATGGCCATGGCACTTGCGGCGGCAACCTTTGTCGATCGCACGATTCGTGAGCAGCCAGGTGCCATCAAACGCAACGTGCTCTTTGTGTTCCAGCCTGCCGAGGAGACGACTGGTGGCGCCAAGACAGTTTGCGAGAGCGGTGTGTTCGAGCGCTATGGGGTCGACCGCATTTTTGGCTTTCACGTGTGGCCCGATCTGACTGCGAACACATTGGCGAGCTGTTCCGGCCCGCTGCTGGCGCGCTCGAGCGAGACACATATCCATATTCACGGTACGAGCATCCATATCGCTAAGACCTATGGCGTTCCGGTCGAGGAGTCGCACGATGCGGCGCTGGCGGCTGCCAAGTTCTTGGTTGCCGAGCGCGAACTGATGGACGAGCTGGGCACCGACGAACCCTGTATCGGCAAGTTTGGCCTGCTGCAGGCTGGCACCGTTTGCAACGCGGTGGCGGGGGAGGCCCATGTGGCCGGAAGCCTGCGTGTGTTTACGGACGACATGTTCGACCGGGCGCGCGAAGGCGTGGGCCGCGTGCTGGACGATGCCTGTGCCGCAACAGGCTGTACGTACGATCTCGACTTTGCCGAGGGCTATCCACCGGTCGATAACGATCCTGAGTTGTTTGCCCGAATCGCGCCCGCTCTGCCCGAATTGCAGCTCGTGGACGAGCCGCTGCTAATCGCCGAGGATTTCGCGTTCTATCAGCGCCATCTGCCGGGCGTGTTCTTCTTGCTAGGCACGGGCGTGCCAGAGGACCAAGACAACCCGAGTGATTCGGATGGCTGCCCCGCCTATGCAACAAGCGCTCTGCATACCGATAGCATGCTCTTCGACGAGGAAATCCTACTCAAAGGCCTCGATGTCTACAAACGATTACTTTCGCTTGACTAAGGCGTGAAGGACCATTTGTTCTAGAAAACACGAACAAACGTACGATATAATAGAGATGTAAGTCTATAGAAACGTTTGACGTTACTAACGTAAGGCGATACTATGATTGCATCGTATAAAGATGAGGATACCGAACGCTTTGCCATGGGTGTGCGGGTCAGGAGGTTCGTGCCCTTTGAGCGTGTTGCGTTGAGGAAGATTCGCCAACTGCAGGTTTGTGCTTCGCTTGATGATCTTCGCGTTCCACCGGGCAACCGCCTGGAAGCTTTGAAGGGCGATCGTGCCGGTCAATATAGCATCCGTGTTAACGAGCGCTATCGGGTCTGTTTTGAGTGGAGACAGGAGATGGCTTGGAATGTCGAAATCGTCGATTATCACAAGTGATGAGACTTCGGCCGATTTGCTGTCGCCGGTGACTCCCGGTGAGCTTCTCAAAGAGGAGTTTCTTGTTCCCATGGGCATTTCTCAATATCGCCTTGCGAAAGAGACTGGGATTCCGGCTCAGCGTATCGGGCAGATTGTCTTGGGAAAACGTCGCGTGACGGCCGACACCGACCTCCGTCTTTGCCGTTATTTTGGCCTGACGGATGGTTATTGGCTGCGCGCTCAGGTGGCGTTTGACCTTGAGGCCGAGAAAAGGCGGATCGAACCGGAGCTGAATAAGATCGTTCCTGTCCAGCAGGCCGCTGCGTTGTAGTGCTCAAAGATATTGAGGTTGGAGTGACGATGGAACGACGCCGACAGTCTGCCGTTTATAGTCCCGGTGGGTGTGGATGCGGCTTGTTGTTGCTTCCGGTTATTGCTGTGAGCATTGGCGTGATGTTTGCGCTTGCTGGGCTGGCTGCGGCGGCACTCGTACTGTGTATCACTGCCATCGGCGTGACGATTTGGCTCTGCCGCAATCGCGAGCGACGCCGTGCCGACGGTAAAACCAATGTCGGCTGGGTTGTATTCCTGGTCATTGCGTACCCGCTGAGTGTCAGCTACCTGGTGTTCTTTGTCCTGTTGATGGTCAGTGCCTTTACCGGGGAATCCGTCACGGTGGGTTGATGCGCTGCCGGCAGACGGTCGCGCAAAGTGCGTTTGCTCGGCGTTTGGATAACTGCATTGGCCGTTTACCGCAACCTTAGCTCTCAGCTAATGAATTCAAGTTTAATCCTTCCTACGATGTGCTGTGTGCCGGCACGGTAGCCGGATCGTAGGAAGGATGAATAATGGCAAAAGAGGGAAAGAAGCCGATCGGTAAGATTGTCCTAGGCGTCATCGTGGTGCTGGTTATTGTCGGTGCCGTGGGCTCTATGGGCGGCAACTCAACCGATTCGCCTGCGAGCGATTCGGCAAAACCTGCCGAGACGACACAGCAGGCTGAGGAGCAAAAAGAACCGCAAGAACCGTATACCATTGCTGACGAGGCTGAAGACACTTCCAATCAGTTTGCCTATAAGATCACGGGGACGCTGACCAATAACACGGACAAGGAAAAGAGCTACATTCAGATTGAGTATGTTCTGTATGATGCTGATGGCAACCAGGTTGGAACGGCTCTTGCAAACACCAATCATCTGAAGGCGGGCGGCTCCTGGAAGTTCGAGGCGCTGGGCACGGTGTCTCCCGATCAGGTCGCCAGTTGGGAGCGTTCGGACGTAAGCGGTTTCTAGCATGTTGTATGCACTGGGGGAGGTGAAGTCGTATGCCCGATAAAAAGCTGACTGACGAGTTACTCAATGAGCTTCTCGACGCGCCAAACATCGATGGCTATATCAAAGAACACGACTTTGCCGCCCCGTCGCTTTCGAACTACCTGAAGCAGCTACTGCAGGAAAAGGGCTTGGAGCGCTCGCGCGTAGTTCGTATGGCCGATCTCAATGAGACCTTTGGCTATCAGATTTTTACCGGTGCGCGGCATCCGAGCCGCAATAAGGTGCTGCAGATTGCCTTTGCGATGGCGCTGACGCTCAAAGAGACTAACCGTGCGCTGACGGCTGCCGGGGTAAGCGTCCTTAACTGCAAGGACCGCCGCGATGCGATTATCATCTTTTGCATCGATCGTGGGTGCAGCCTCCAAAAGGTCAACGAGGAGCTGTATCGCTTTGGCGAGGAGACGGTGAGTTAGCGGCTGATATCTGAGCCGGCGGAGCTGCCGAACAACGATGCAAACGAACGGGGCGCGGATGCCATGGGGTGTCTGCGCCCTGCGCTATGATGGAGGCTATGGATACTCAGACCCCAACATATTCCGATGACGAGCTGACCGCAGCGCTTGCCGAGCACCTGGCGTCGCTCGATCGCGACGACAGCTATCGCGTGGAGCGTGTACTTAAGCGCTCGTCCGTTGAAACAACCGAGCTCGTGTACTTTGAAGGAACCGGCGGTGGTTCGCTCGGCCCCTTTGTCCGTAAACGTATCGATGCTTCGGCTCAAATCGGCGGGGCATACGAGCGCCTGTTTGCCGCTCAGCGGGCAGGCAGGCGTTTTGAGCACCTGCCCAGAATCGTCGATTGTCGTCGTGTGGGCGACGAGCTCAACGTGGTTATGGAATACATCGAAGGGGAGACGCTCGGGGCGCTGGTGGACCGTCTGGGAGCCACCCCCGATTATGCACGTGAATTGTATCCTGTCCTTTGCGACGCCGTGGGCGAGCTCCATGCCGGTTTTGCAATGGCGGGGGAGGCTTCGGCGCCAGTGATCCATCGCGACCTCAAGCCGTCGAATATCATCGCGACAGGTGCCAACTATACGCCTGATGACGGCCTGACGTTTTCATCGCTGGTGATTATCGACCTGGGGATCGCGCGCGTATGGCGCGATGGCGCCGATGCCGATACCGTCAAGTTTGGGACACGGCCCTATGCGCCGCCCGAGCAGTATGGGTTTGGGCAGACGAGCGTACGAAGCGACGTCTACGCACTTGGCGCCCTGTTGTTCTTCTGCTTGACGGGAGTCGACCCTAAACCAGGGCTCGACATGCGCGAGCAATGCGAGGCGCGCGGCATTCCTACTCCACTTGCCGATGCCGTCTGCATGTCGATGGCGCTCGACCCGGCCAAGCGTTTTGCGAGCGCGGAAGCGTTGGGACGGGCGACGCGCGCGGCATACGATCTAAGTCGCCCCGTGCGGCCTCCTGCGCCTGCGCCTGTCCGTACTCCGGCCTCGGAGACGGTGTTGACGCCCCAAGGGCTCCAGAACCCCACAGGGCTTCCTAGGCCTGCCGCCTCCGCTGCATGCGGTCTGCTCTCTCGCGTTCCGGAGTCTCTGGGGCGTATTTGGAATACGCTCGTCTGCTTCTCGCTGCTTGTGTTCTTTGCCGGAAGTCACTTTGCCGTCTTTCACCCCACGGGAGCAAATCAAGGCTACCCGACGTGGCTTCTCATAATCGAGTATTTTTTCTTTGTCGATGGCCTTATGGTGCTTATGCATTTTGCGCTGCTCGATAAGCGCCGTCTTCGTCGGCGATTCGCACTGCTCGACAGCTATCGCGGCAAGAAACTCGCGAAACTCTGGCTCAAGGTATTGGGTGTGCTGCTCCTATGCATGATCGTCATAGTCGCGGTTGTCAATGCGACCGGCGTCGTCGATACCTCCGCTACCTAAAAGAAAAGGGCCCCATTGGGGCCCTTTGCAGTTGCACTTAGATGCGGTTCATCTGAGCGGCGACTTTGTTGTACCAGTCCTGCCACGTGGGCGGGCAGTACTTTTTGGCCGCTGCCGGGGTAAGGGTGGAGCCGTAGTTGGCGCCCAGATAGGCAACGTGAGCGGAGATGCCCTCGCTCCAGCTGCCAAAGCTGCGCCAACCGCCGCCACGTGCACTCCAGCCCCAGGCGTTGTAAGAATTGGCGCAATAAGCACCCTTGGTGCTCTCGATGCAGGCGATGGCGGGGGACCAACGGGGGTCGACACCGGTATTCCAAGCGGCGACGGCAAAGTTATAGCCCTGGCCTGCCATGGGGGAGCCGGCGAGATAATTGTCGATGCGGCCTGTCCACTCATTAATGAACGAATCGTAATCGGAGTTACCAGTATTGGAGCTGTTCACCGTGGTGTCGATGGTGGTGTTGGTGTTGGTGGCCTGGCTGCTGGAATTGCTGCCGCTTACGCCCTCGCCCGAGAGCTTCTCGGCGGCAGCGGCCTTATCGGCCTCAAGCTTGGCAAGCTCGGCGGCATTTTCCTGCTCGGCTTTTGCCTGCGCCTCGCTGCGGAGCTGCTGGGCCTGCGCCAGCGCGTCCTCGGCGTTTTTCTGCTCTGCCTCAAGTTGAGACTTGGCCTGCTGGAGCTCAGCCTTGTTCTGCTCGAGTTCGGTTTGCATGTTATTGAGCTCTTCGATCTCGTCGACGCTCGAGCTCGTGATCTGGTTGGTGTATTTGCAGGTCGTGATGAACTCACCCAGGCTCTGCGCGTTGACCAGGAAGCTCACGATGGGATTGGTGCCCTTCTGATACTTGTACAGATCGCGCATGGCGGAGCTTGCCTTGGCCTGCTGCTCGGGAAGCTTGGCCTCGATTTCCTCGATGCTTGCCTCATTGGAGTCAATCTGCTTTTGCAGGTCATCGAGTTTGGTGCGGGCGTCGTTGTAGGCGCTCGTGGCGGCTTCGATCTTCTGCTGGGCTGCGGAAAGCTGGTCCTGCGTTGCCTGCGAGGCGGCATACGCCGCAACGGGGGAGAGCATCGGCGTGGCCGTCAGCGCAACGGCGAGCGCGGCGCTCGTGATGATACGAGCCGGCTTCGACGCAATGAGCGCTGCGGTGCGATGATTCGAATGCTGCATCCAGTCCCTCTGCAATCAATCGTAGTTTATGGTTCGAACGGTATTCTACTACTGCTTTCGACCTCAACTTGAACCTTAAAGGTTCCAAAGGGTCAAGTTGAACTTGAGGCTTTGGCTTTGACCTGCAGTTATGATGAATTGTTGAGAAACCATAGAGTTCAACTTTAACGTTACAGAGCCCTGTTTGAGAGGAGTTTTGGGCTGTAAAAGCTATCTCAACGTGGGGTTTTATAACTACAGCGTGCCCTTCTGGCGAGCCTGCTCAATCTCTTCGAGGGCCTCGGCGGGGGTGAACGAACAGGTGCCGTCGCCGAGTTTGACTACCCGGATATCGTCGCCGGTATGGACCTCTCCGCCCTTTAGTACCACGCCAAAAACGCCCTCGTGGGGAAAGATACAGTCGCCGGCGAGATAGTAGATGGCACAGCGGGTGTGGCAGACCTTGCCGATCTGACTGATTTCGACCAGGACATCGTTGCCAATCTTGAGCTGCGTTCCCAGGGGGAGCGAGAGCAGGTTGATGCCCTGGGTTGTGAAGTTCTCGCCAAAGTCGCCCTCGTGCACATCGAGCCCGCGCGCCTGCGCCGTCTGGATAGACTCTGCAGCTAAAAAGGAAACCTGGCGGTGCCAATGCCCGGCGTGCGCATCGGAGGCGAGGCCAAACTGCTCGATGACGGTGTCGTGCCCGTCGGCGACGGGTGACTTACGCGTGCCTTTGTGCTCCGACGTGTTGATTGAGACGATACGGGCAGGCCCGTTGTAAGCATCGTTTGCGGTGCGTAGGGGAGCTGCCGTCTGGGCACGATCTGCAAGTTCGCGCTTGGCGGCGTCAATGATGGGGTTGTTGATCGGATGAGCCTGGGGCACGGTGCACCTTTCGACGGGGCGGGCTACATGTTGAATCCTACAACAATGGTAGGTTCATTGCCCATTGTCATACAACGGTGAGCGCCGTCTTCGTGCTGGCCTTCGTGCTGGACGATTACGTCGATTGCCATAGATACGGTGGAGCTTTGGGCGCCGGCGGCTTGGCACGCTAGAATAATTCAGTTGCGCAAAGACCGCCCATTGTGTGGGCAGTTCATGATAGGAAGTTTCCATGGCATTGCAATTTACAGAGCGCGAGTTCATTCCCGTGCTGCTCGGTGGCGACATCAACGCCTATTCGGTGGCGCGTGCCTTCTACGAGGAGTACCAGGTCAAGAGTCTGGTCTTTGGCAAGTATCAGACGGGTCCCGCGTACCGCAGCCAGATTATCGACTACACGCCCAACGTGGATATCGACACCATGCCCGTGATGCTCAAAACCGTCAACGGCATTGCCCAAGTGCATGCCGACAAGACGATTGTCCTTGTGGGCTGTGGCGACAACTATGTCGCTCTCGTGGCTCAAGCCAAGGATGCTCATGAGCTGGCGGATAACATCGTCGCTCCCTACGCGCCCTACAGCATGCTCGAGCAGTGCCAGAAGAAGGAGATCTTCTACGAGCTGTGCGAGAAGCATGGCGTGCCCTATCCGCACACGTTTACCTTTACCAAGGCGATGCTCAATGCCCAGGGTGAGGCGCCTGCCGAAGTGCTCGACCAGATCGATTTTCCTTACCCGATGATTCTGAAGCCTTCTGACGGCATCATGTGGTGGCAGCACGAGTTCGAGGGCCAGAAGAAGGCCTATGAGATTGCCGACCGCGCCGAGCTGGAACAGGTCATTCGCGATTCGTATGCCAGCGGCTACACCGACGATCTGATCTTGCAGGATCGCGTGCCCGGCAACGACGAGTACATGCGCGTACTCACCAGCTATTCCGACCGCAACGGTAAGGTTCGCATGATGTGCCTGGGCCATGTGCTGCTCGAGGAGCATCAGCCCCACGGTGTCGGCAACCATGCCTGTATCATTACCGAGCCCAACGACGAGCTCATGGGCGGCGTGCGCAAGTTGCTCGAGGACCTTCACTTTGTGGGCTATTCCAACTTTGACGTTAAGTACGACGAGCGCGACGGCTCGTTTAAGTTCTTCGATTTCAACACGCGCCAGGGCCGCAGCAACTACTACGTTACCAACAGCGGCTTTAACGTTGCCAAGTATGTGGTGGACGAGTATGTGTTTAACCGCCCGTTTGAGCCGGAGTTTGTGACGGCGCAGGACGAGGCCCTGTGGATGGTCGTTCCCATGGGCGTCGTCGACAAGTACGTCAAGGATCCCGAGCTGCGCGCTAAGGTGCATCGCCTGGACAAGGAAGGCAAGGGCGCCGACCCTTCGTTTATGAAGGGCGACTTTGTCTTTAACCGCTGGCTGCGCATGTGGCACACCAAGCTGCGCCACTTTAAGCTGTTCAAGACGTATTACAAGTAGATGAGTGCGGCGCCCGTCCGGTTTACATCGGGCGGGCGCGGGTATGATACGCGCAATTGCGCAAGCGTCACCAAGGAGGCGGCGATGGAAAAGCTGGGAGTTATCGGCGGCATGGGCGCCGAGGCCACGTCGTATTACTACGACCAGGTGGTGCGTCATACGGCTGCTGCCTGCGATCAGGAACATATCGACATGGTGGTGCTCTCCAAGTCGACCATGCCCGACCGCACACTGGCCATTAAGACCGGCGAGCATGCCAAGCTCCTGGCGACCATGAAAGAGTGTGCCCAGGCACTCGAGTCGCTGGGCTGTGCGCACATTGCCATTCCCTGCAACACGTCACACTACTTCTACGACCAGATCCAGTCGTTTACGAAGGTGCCGATTATCCACATGCCGCGTGAGTCGGTGCGCTATGCTCTGGCCGGTGCGGTGATGGGGGAGTGCGAGTTCGACCCCAACCTGAGTATGCCGGCCGAGCCGGTGCACAAGATTGGCATCATGGGCACCGATGGCACCGTGGGCGCGGGCGTCTACGGCCGCGAATGTAAGGCTGCGGGTGTTGAGGTCGTCTATCCCAGCGAGAAACGTCAGAACGATGTGATGTCGCTTATCTACGATGATGTGAAGGCCGGACGTGAGCCCGATATGGATAAGTTCGACCGCGTGATGTGGGAGTTCGCCCGTAGCGGCTGCGACCGCGTCATTCTGGCCTGCACCGAGCTATCGGTGCTGCAGAAGTACCGAGAGATGCCCGAGATCACCCTCGACGCCATGGACGTCCTGGTGCGCGAGTCCATCATCCGTAGCGGCGCTCCCTACCGCCTCTAGCTTCCGACCCGCCAAAAAGGGACAGGTTTATTTTGGTAGGTTTTATCTGGTGAAACAGTAAAGGCCCCGGCTCGTTTGGTGCGAGCCGAGGCCTTTTGCGTTGGGCGGTTGCTGTCGGTGGTGAACTAGAACAGGAAGCCGATGGCGATGAGGGCGATGCTGACGATGAGCACGGCGATGTCTAGGCCCTTGATGGGGTAGCGCTTGTACGAGCTGGCGCGCGTACGCAGATAGAAGCCGCGCTGTTCTGCCGCCAAGGCTGTGGCATCGGTCTTGCCCACGCTCGAGATGAGCAGTGGCACACACAGTGGCAGCATGAGCTTAAGCTTCTTGATGGGGTTCTTGGTGTCGTACTCGACGCCGCGTGCGGTCTGCGCCTCCATGATGGCGTTCATCTCCTGACCAAACACCGGCACAAAGCGCAGCGCCGTGGTAAAGGTGAAGGCATAGCGATACGGCACGTGCAGCACCTCGACGCAGGCGTTGGCAAGGTCGTTGAGCTTGGTCACCATGAGCATGAGGATGAGCGGTAACGCCACACCCAGCAGGCGCAGGCAGGCCTTCGATCCTGTGACGAAGCCCGTGTCGGTGATAAAACCCCACACCACGTTGCCATCGCGCATAAAGGCCAGCTGGAGCACCAGCATGATAAGCGCGAGCGGAATCAGCAACTTGAGCAGCGAGAACAGACGGTCGATGACGCCGGCATAGGCGCCCAGCGCAAGGGTGAGTGCCAAAAAGCCCAGCAGCGCCACGTAGGTGTCGGACAAGAAGATGCCGACGATGATGGCGGCGGCGAGGCCCAGTTTGACGACGGGATTCAGGCGATGCAGCAGCGTATCGCCCGGCATGTAGTCGATGACGTTAACCACGGTGGACCATCTCCTTGGTAATTCGAACGACATCGGAGACCTCGCTCACCTGCGCAAAAGCGGTCGAGACGGAAGATGCCAGACGGCGCGAGAGCTCGATAACCTGGGGAGGCTCCACGTAGGCACGCCGCATGAGATCGATGTTCGAGAATAGCTCGTGCGTGCGGCCGCGGTCGAGGATGCGACCGTCGGCCATTACCACAATGCGCTCGGCAAAATCCGAGACGACTTCCATATCGTGGCAGACCATGATAACGGCGCAACCGCGCTCGGCCATGGTGCGCACCGTTTCCATGACGGTCATGCACTCGCGGTAATCAAGGCCGCTCGTGGGCTCGTCGAGCACGACGATCTTGGGCTCAACCACTACGACGGAGGCAAGCGCCACCATTTGTCGCTGGCCGCGCGAGAGCGAGAAGGGCGCCTCGTCGGCCGGCAAGCCAAAGCGGTCGATGACGAGTTGAGCACGACGCAGAGCCTCGGCACGGTCCATGCCGCCAAGCTCCAAGCCAAAGGCGACCTCGTCGAGCACGGTGTCCTTGCAGATCTGGCGGTCGGGGTTTTGGAAGAGGGTCGCGACCTCGCGGGCGATACGGCTCGTGGGGACCGCGGCAGTGTCCAGGCCCGTAACGCGTACGCTGCCCGAGGAAGGCTTAAGCAGGCCCATGAGCAGCTTGGTGAGCGTAGTCTTGCCGGCGCCGTTTTGGCCGACGATGCCCACGAGCTCGCCAGGATAGAGCGTCAGGCTAAGGTCATGCACGGCGGCGCCGCCATTGGGATAGGCAAACTCAGCATGGTCAAAGGTGAGTACGGGTTCGGCGTCCTTGGCATGAGGGCGCAACGACGGTGCATGCGGGGAACCGGCGGGCGCCTGAGCTTCGATGGCCGCGTGTGCGGGGTCGACGATGCCCGAAATCATGCGCTCGGCCTCATCGACATCCAAGCAGGGGGTACCGCTTACCAGGCCATCGGCCTCGAGGCTATTGAAGATACGCGTGACGCGAGGGCAGTCGACGCCGATGGCACGGAGCTCGTCGGTATGCGCGAAGACCTCGTGTGGCTCGCCCTGCAGCGCAATTTCGCCATGGTTGAGCACGAGCACGCGGTTGCAGTACTCCGAGAGCAGGGCGACCTTTTGCTCAACGACGACGATGGTGATTCCAAGTGCGCGGTTTGCCTCACGCAGCGTCTCGAAGACCAATGTGGAGCTGGCGGGGTCGAGTGCCGCGGTGGGCTCGTCGAGAACCAAGACGCGCGGACGCATGGCGAGGATGGCGGCGATGGCTACCTTTTGCTTTTGTCCGCCCGAGAGCGTGGCGATCTCGCGGTCACGCAGGTCGCTGATGCCGACGGTCTCGAGCGTTTCGCTCAAGCGCTGCTCGATCTTGTCGTGGGGAACGCCAAAGTTCTCGAGGCCAAAGAGCATCTCGTCCTCGACGATCGAAGCGACCATCTGCGTGTCGATATCCTGTAGCACACTGCCGACGATTTGCGACACGTCGGTCAGCGAGACCTCGCAGGTGTCGTGGCCGTCAACCATGACGGACCCAAAGAACGTGCCGGTGTAGTGGTGGGGCACGGCACCTGACAGGCAGGCGGCAAGCGTGGACTTTCCGGCGCCCGAGGGCCCGATGATGCCGATGAAATCTCCCTTGTTCACGCTGAGCGAGATGTGGCTGAGCGCCTGCTCGGTCTGCGTGCCATAGGAGAACGAGACATCGTCGACGTTGATGATCGTTTCCATGGATACCTTTCATAGTCATTGGGGACGTTCTTACATGACCAGTCGTTTAAGAACGTCCCCAAAAGCTAGTCGTTTGGGACAGTCTTTGGTGGTGAAGCACGGAGGCGGCTTTACGAGGGACCCCAGGTTGGCGCGAAAGAGGAGCGAAGCGTACTTGGGAGCGCGAGCGACGAATGAACGCCAAGATGGGGTGGCTCGTAAAGCCGAGCGGATTAGTTGAGCTTCAGGGCCTTCTGGATGGGCAAGTAGAGGGCGCCGACCAGAATGGCGTTAAAGACGGCGGTCATGGCGACGACGGGCAGCATGGCGGCGGCGAGCTCGCCGACCACGCCGAGCATGGCCATCTTGATGATCATGAAGATGGCGCCGGAGACAAAGGTGGTCAGGAAGGTTGCGACAATGGCGATGGCGGGCTTGACCTGACCGTTCTTGCCAGCGGCGTTGACGATGCCGGCCATGAGCATGGCGGCGATGCCCTCGGCGGCAAAATCGACGAACGGCGAAGTGGTGGTGATCTGGATCACGGCAGCCGAGATGAGGCCAATAACGAGCGCCTGGCCGATGTTGGGGCGAACGACCAGGATGGTGAGGCAGAAGGCCGAGATGATGAACTCGGGGCTGATCATGCCGCCCGAGATGCCCGAGATGGCCTTGCCGACGGTGAAGTTGAGGATGAAGCCGGCAGCGAGCAGGATGGCGAGCAGGACGAGGGCGCGGACATCGAGTTTGCCGCGGTCGGCGGTCTGGACGGTGCGGGGCTGGGCGGCGGTGGTGTTCTGAGACATGGTGAAAATCCTTTCGGAAGAGGAGTGCAAGAGAAAAGCGGAGGCGCGTGATGCGAATGCGATCGGGCTCGAGATAGAAAAAGGCCCCCGGTCGAAACCGGAGGCCTTCCAATCACCTAGAGCGCAAAAACAGGCGTGAGGGACTCACTGTCGACCGATCGTATTCGCATCACGCCACCACCAGTTGTTGAGAGACTTCATCGTGTTCTTCATGTTGGTGGCTCCTTTCGTGATGCCGTGGCGCGGTCGCACCTAGTTGCTGTTGCGCTGCACTATAGCACAGCGAAGTGTGTGCGGGGAAATCTTTTTCGAAAAGATTTCAGGCGGGTTTCCCGCCGGTCAAAAGAGCGGGCTAAGCGGGCGAGGCTGCCATTGCTGCCTTGTCCGCTCAGCTAAGACGTTACTCCTTATTGCGACGGTAGAGGAAGTAACCGCCCGCGGAGATGACGGCAACGCCAGCGATGGCGAATGCGGCCACCATGCGGCCATCAAAACGATCGCCAGTGGTGGGCAGGCCGCCCTTGGTGTTCGTCTTGTTAGTGGTTACCGTGGTCGTGGTGTCGGACTTGCTAGGCTTCTCAGGCTTGGCGGCTGGCTGCTCGGGCTTAGCGGGCTGCTCGGGCTTAGCGGGCTGCTCGGGAGTGCCAGGCTGCTCAGGAGTGCCGGGCTGATCCGGGGTGACCGGATCGGTGGCAAGAGCATCCTTGGCGTAGGTGATGGACACCTTGAGGCCGTTGGTCTCGGTGTTCAGGTCGCTTGGGGTAAAGGGCTGGTCGAAGTTTTCGGCCTTCTGATAGGCGCGCATCTCCTGGAGCAGTGCCTTGCACTTCTTGTAGGTGTTCTCGGTAGCAGCCTTGCCGGCCTTGTTGGCCAGGGCAGTGCGGCCCTCGGTGGTCGTCTCGGCCAGCATGGCGGTGTCGACTTCCTTGTTCTGCTCGATGAGCTCGTTCTGGAGCGCATCGAGGTAGGTGCGGACGCTGATACCAAGGGTGTCAGGGTTCTCAAAGCAGAGCGAGCTGATGTCCATGAGGACGTAGTTGATTGAGTTCTCGGGCTCCTCGTTGTACACGACGTCAGCCTGTTTGCAGTGATCGAAGGAGACGGTCTGATCGCTGAAGTACGGGCTGACCTCAGTTATCAGAGCGGAGTACAACGGGATGGCGACGGAGTACGCGGCGCGGGAGAGCATTTCCCACTGGATGGTAGCGACTTCGGGGTCATACCCGCGACGAATCTGGAAGAGGTTGATCTCGGTGTTGCGCTCGCTGCCGATGCAATAAACACCATCAGTGTTCGCGTTGAGGCCAGGGACGTTCTCGCCGCGGTTGCCGAAGGCGCGAATCAACTCGAAAGTGCTCCAACCAGACTTGCCAGGCTTGAAGAACAGGGGCTGGATTTCGCTGACCATGGCTCCCTTTTGGTCAGGTTTTCCTTTCTCCTTTACTGTGATAATGTCGTAATCTGTGCCTTCGGTCAGCTGACTACCAAAATAATCGCGGCCTTGCACATAGCGGGACCACTGGTTTACGCCGGAATCGGCGAGGCTTTCGCCATACGTTTGGGCGACATCGAATTTGCCGTCAGCGGAGTATTTGGCGAAACCCTTTTCTTCGGGCATGGATTGGATCTTTTCAGAGTGGAGGCAATTCTCGGTGTCATTGAGGTCGACATCGTAGTTGAGGCTCCCGATATTAGGGTTGAGCGACGCGACGTCGTCAGCGAGCTTCATGGCGATCCACTGATGGGCGGAAAGTGTGGCGAACAGCCAGGTCTCGTTGTTGTCGGCGATGATGATCTGGTCGTTGGTGCAGACGCCTTGATCATCGATCAGGCTGCCGAGAAGCTCGACGCCCTCGCGGGCCGTGGCGCTCTCGCCCAGGATGATGCTGCCGTAACTGTACTCGCCCAGACCCACTTCCTCATCGATGAGGTCTGCTGCAGCGGCCTCCTCGTTATAGGAGGTGCTTAGCGTGGCGGAGCAGGAGACGCCCTTCTCGTTGATGCCGGCCTCGGAGTAGGCGTCGGTGCGACCCATCCAGTTGGAGGGGTGGTCGCGTACATAGCTGTAGCGATAGGTAGGCTTGTTCGAAGTGTATTCAAAAGCAGATTCAATCGAGCTGTACTTAAAGCCAGGTTCGTGGGCAGGTTCGATGCCGTAGTGCTTAAGATAGCGCTTGCCAAAGTCCTCGGCGCGGCCGTAGTACGTGTTGCCGTCCGCCGTGAGCTTGCTGCCCATGTAGATCTGCGTGCAGGCGAGCGCAGACGTCGGCATGGACATGATGGTTGCAGCTCCAAAGGCGAGGCCTATGCCAAGCTTTTTGAGCGCGTTGACGGGGTGAGTTTTCCTCATTTTCCCTCCCAGCGTGCGAAAGCTCTCCGTTGCCAGAGAGCTTCAGCCAATAAAGACACCCCATTAGCGTAACGAACTGGAACAATATTCATCTATGAAAGAAACTTACTCGATAAGCGTAATGAAATATGCGATGAGTGGTTAATTATACTCGGTTTGTAGCTTTACTTTAATAAAGACGTCCTGCAATTACCGTACCTGAATAAAGCGCCTTGCACGGGGCGCAAAGAAAATCCCCCGCTGTTTGGCAAATGCATAAACAGCAGGGGAGACGATAATTGGATGAATATCATACCAATGTGGAATTACTTCTTCCGGCGGTGGATCACGTTGATCGCATAGCCGACGAGCATGGCCAAAACGATGATGATAAAGCCGAGTAGGGGATTGTCGTTCATGGGGTCCTCCTATTTTCCGAGCGGGGAGAATTCGTCGACGATGAGGTCGAGGCATTGCGGAAGCGCGCGGGCTCCAAAGACGCCCGAATTGCTGGAGATAATCTCGCCATCGAACTGCATGCCCAGCGACGGGGTGCAGGTGATCTTGGCTTCCTTGGTCTGGATGATCTTGAACTGCGGGCGGCCGAGTACCTTGCCGGCGGGGTCGAGTGCGGCGGTGATCACAGTCGGTAGAAGCTGCACAGTTTTTACGGGTTCGATGACCGCAATGTCGACCATGCCATCGTTCATACGGCAGTCGGGGAACAGGTTGATGTCGTTTTGGATGACCGAGGTGTTGCCGGCCATGCAGCAGATGCCGTCGAGCTCCTCGACAATGCCGTCATGCTCAATCGTAAAGTGCGCCACCGTGGGATTGGGCGTGGCGAGCGCGGAGAGGAAGTAGGCGATCTCGCCGATGTCGTTTTTGGTGGGGGCGGCCTTCATCATGATCTCGGCGTCGAAGCCCGAGCCGGCGATGATGATGAAGCCGTGGCGCTTCTCGTTGCCGTTCTCGTCGAGCCAAAAGAGCTCGCCCATGTCGACTTTGACCGTGCGACCGGCACGGCAGGCCTTGGCGAGCGCCGCCGCCTCGGGGGCATTGCCGATGTTGTTGAAGAACAGGCAGGCCGTACCGGAGGGGAAGACGAGCGTGGGGACACCGCATCCGCGCATCTGGTCGAGCACGTTGGAGACAGTGCCGTCGCCGCCCGAAACGACCACGCGGTCAAACTCGCGCACGTCTGCCACGGCGTCCCCGGGTTCCATGCCATCGCCGATAAAGCGCATCACGACCTCGTCGCCGCCCTGTGCAAGGGCGTGCGTGAATGCGAAGATTTCATCTGAGCTGGGGCCCGATGCCGGGTTGTGGATGATAAGGCAGCGCATACTTACGTTCCCGTTCTGTGACTAACCGAGTATAGTTGTAAGGCAATGCCGATATCCTACCCGTGTTTTTCGGGCCTAACCTTATTCGATGGGTTGATATGTACATTTCCACACATCAGGCTCTACTCGACTTTTGCCAGCGCGCCCGTGAGTTCGACGCGATTGCCGTCGATACCGAGTTTTTGCGCGAGCGCACGTTCCATCCGCGTCTATGTTTGGTTCAGATTGCCACCCCTGCTGAGAGCGTCGCGGTCGATCCCCTGGTAATCGACGACCTATCGCCGCTGGCCGAGCTTATGGCCGACGAGAGCGTGACCAAGGTCTTCCACGCGTGCTCGCAGGATATGGAGGTCATGCTCCATACCGTGGGCGTGCTGCCACGACCGATTTTCGATACGCAGGTCGCCGCCGCCTTTTTGGGCGAGCGCCAGCAGATTTCGTATGGCGCGCTTGTTCAGACGTTCTGCGGCGTATCGCTGCCCAAGACCGAGTCACTGACCGACTGGTCGCGCCGCCCGCTGACCGATAAGCAGATTGAGTATGCGATCGATGACGTCAAGTACCTGATCGTCGCCTATACCGAGATGATGAGCCGCCTGCGCGAGCTGGGCCGTGTGGACTGGGTGCTCGACGAGCTGCGCCCGCTGGCTGACGAGTCGCACTATCGCGCCGATCGCCACGAGGCGTTCCGCAAGGTCAAGCGCATCAATTCGTGCAGCCGTCATCAGCTGGGTATCGCGCGCGAGCTCGCCGCCTGGCGCGAGGACCGCGCCGAGCGGCGCAACATCCCACGCAAGTGGGTCATGTCCGACGACACGCTGCTAGCGCTCGTTAAGCGCAATCCCGTGCGCGTTGAGGAGTTCCGTAGCATTCGCGGTACCGATCAATTGGGGGAGCGCGACGTGGACGG
>CALLSB010000043.1:0-4374 GCA_938014225.1 uncultured Collinsella sp.
TCAAGAACAGCCTGACCACCCTGCCCATGGGCGGCGGCAAGGGCGGTTCCGACTTTGACCCCAAGGGCAAGTCCAACAACGAGATCATGCACTTCTGCCAGTCCTTCATGACTGAGCTCTATCGCCATATTGGCCCCAACACCGACGTTCCCGCCGGCGACCTGGGCGTTGGCGGCCGCGAGGTTGCCTACCTGTTCGGTCAGTACAAGCGCCTGACCAACGAGTGGACCGGCGTCCTTACCGGTAAGGGCCTCTCCTTTGGCGGCTCGCTCGCCCGTACCGAGGCCACCGGCTACGGTCTGGCCTACTTTGTGGACGAGTACCTCAAGAGCCGCGGCGACTCCTTCGAGGGCAAGAACGTCGTCGTTCATGGCTCCGGTAACGTCGCCATCTACGCGGTCCAGAAGGTCGCTCAGCTCGGCGGCAAGGTGCTGGCCTGCTCCGATACCCACGGCTGGGTCGAGGATCCCGACGGCATCGACTACACCGTGCTCGAGCACGTCTACAACAAGAAGCGCTCCGGCCACGACAAGGGCGTTACGCTCGCCATGTACGTTGACGAGAAGCCCAACGCCGTGTGGCACGAGGGCGACGGCCGTGGCGTGTGGCAGCTGCCCTGCGACATCGCGCTGCCCTGCGCTCGCGAGAACACGCTGCTGCTCGAGGACGCCCAGGCGCTCGTCGCCAACGGCTGCAAGGTGGTCGGCGAGGGCGCGAACATGCCCACGACCATCGAGGCCACGACCTACTTCCAGGAGAACGGCGTTGCCTTTATGCCTGGTAAGGCTGCCAACGCCGGCGGCGTGCTCGTGTCTGGCCTGGAGATGAGCCAGAATGCCGAGCACCTGTCCTGGACCTTCGAGGAGGTCGACGGCAAGCTCGAGCAGCTCATGCGCGGCATGTTCCACAACGTGGACGACACCGCCAAGGAGTATGGCCAGGAAGGCAACTTTGTCATGGGCGCCAACATCGCCGGCTTCCTGAAGGTCGCCGACGCCATGCTCGCCCAGGGCGTCTGCTAAATCCTGCCTGACATAGCATGTAACGAGGCTCTCGGCTCAACGCCGGGAGCCTTTTTTGATCCGAAGGGGACGGAGGAAAACGGATCATTTTGTCCCGACACGAGCTGTGCACTCACGTTTGGTACACTTAAAAGTACTGGACAAGTGAAGAGATGGGGGAGAACGTGCTCAAGTTCGGTACCTACGTCCGTGTTGGAAACGCGGTCGAAGCCTATGAGCTCTTACAGAAGAACCGTAACAACAAGATTGTGGGCGGCGGCATCTGGATGCGCCTGGGTTCGCGTCGCGTGGCGACGGCGATTGACCTTTCGGCCTGCGGACTCGATCAGATCGAGGAGACCGAGACCGAGTTTCGCATCGGTGCCATGTGCACCCTGCGCCAGCTCGAGCGCCATGCCGAGCTCAACGCGCTTGTCAACCATGTCTTTGAGTTCGCCGTCCACGATATCGTGGGCGTGCAGCTGCGCAATACCGCCACGGTGGGCGGTAGCATTTACGGTCGCTTTGGCTTCTCGGACGTTCTCTCCGCCTTCCTCGCGCTCGATTCGTATGTTGAGCTGACGGGTGCCGGCCGCCTGCCGCTCGCCGAGTTCGTGCGGATGGGCTACGTGCGTGACGTGATCGAGCACGTGGTGGTCGTTAAGCACGATTACCGTGCCAGCTATGAGGCCGTGCGCAAGGCCGCGACCGACTTCCCCTCGCTCAACGTCACCGCTGCTTGGTGGGACAACTCCTGGCACGTCACCGTGGGTGCCCGTCCGCTGCGCGCGACCCTGCTGCAGGGCGAGGCATGTGGCCTTACCGCCGAGCAGCCTTCCGAGGATGAGCTTCGCGCCCTTGCCGCATCCGTGCGTGCACTGAGCTACGGCACCAACCTGTGGGGCTCGGCCGACTACCGCCGCCGCATCTCGGCCCCGCTGGCGATTCAGGCTGTGCGTCGCGCCGCTGGCATCGAGCTTTCGGCCGCGCTTGCCCGCGAGCTCGAGGGCGTGCAGATTCCCAAGTTTGCCACGGACGAGTATTCCTGCCGCCGCGTGCCCGGCGTCGATTCTAGCGAGGTGCGCTAATGGCTGCCAAACTCATCGATCTTTCCTTTACGCTCAACGGCCGCAAGGTCAAGGTTCAGATTGCCCCCGATACCATGCTCTTTGCGCTGTTGCGTGAGCAGGGTTGCGCGTCGGTGCGCTGCGCCTGCGAGACCACCAACTGCGGCCTGTGCACGGTGTGGCTCGATGGCGACCCGGTGCTGAGCTGCTCGGTTCCCGCCGCGCGCGTCGAGGGCCACACCATCACCACGCTCGAGGGCCTCAAGGCCGAGTCCGAGGCACTGGCCCGTGCGATGGCTGCCGAAGGCGCCGAGCAGTGCGGTTTTTGCGCCCCCGGCCTTATTATGAACGTGCTGGCGCTTGCCCGCGCCGCCAAGGAGGACCCGAGCCTCGTCGCCACGCGCCGGCAACCTCTGCCGTTGCAGCGGCTACGAGAGCCAGCTGCGCGCCATCGTGCGCTTCCTCAACGAGTCCGGCGTGCAGGTGGGCTTTGAGATGCCCGAGCTGCCGGTCAACGACACCAGCTGCGATGGCGTTTCGTACAAGCAGATCACCCACAAGCAGCCCAAAAAGGACTCGAAGGCCCTGCTCGAGGGCCGTCCCGTCTACACGGGCGACCTGGTGCCCGCCGGCGCGCTCATCGTCAAGCTCAAGCGCAGCCCGTATGCCCGCGCCAAGATCCGCTCCATCGATACGTCGCGCGCCCTGAAGGTGCCGGGCGTCGTGGGCGTCTACACCTACGAGGACGTGCCCCAGCGCCGCTTTACCATCGCCGGTCAGAGCTATCCGCAGCCGAGTCCCTACGACCGCCTGATCCTCGAGAACCTGGTGCGCTACCAAAACGAGGAGGTGGCGATCGTTGCCGCCGAGACCGAGGAGGCCGCCGACAAGGCGCTCAAGCTCATCAAGGTCGACTACGAGGTGCTCGAGCCGCTGCTCGACTTTACCCAGGCACTCGATAACGACATCGTGGTCCACCCCGAGGGCGACGTGACCTTTATGTTCCCGCAGGGCGGCGATGTTTCGCGCAACCTGGTTTGCAGCGGTACCAGCGATTTTGGCGACTTGGACGAGGCCTTCGCCCAGAGTGACATCGTCTTCACCCGCACCTACACCAGCCAGGCCACGCAGACCGCGCCCATGGAGACCTTCCGCGCCTTCGCGACGACCGACGCGTTCGGGCGCATCTCGGTGACCACCTCTACACAGGTGCCCTTCCACGTTCGCCGCATGGTCGCGCAGTCGCTCGACATTCCGCAGTCGCAGGTGCAGGTCATCAAGCCGCGTATCGGTGGCGGCTTTGGCTCTAAGCAGACGGGCTGCTGCGAGATCTTCGTGGCGTTCGTCACCCAGCAGACCGGCCGTCCGAGCTATTGCTGCTACACCCGCGAAGAGACCATCACCGCGGGCAACTCGCGCCACCAGATGCAGATGACCGTTAAGCTGGGCGCCATGAACGACGGCACTATCACGGCCATCGACCTGCGCCGGCGCCTATGGCGAGCACGCCACCACGACGATCGGCCTTTCGGGCCACAAGAGCCTGCCCATCTACAACCATGTGAAGGCGAGCCGCTTTAGCTGGGACGCCGTCTACACCAATACCAACCGTGGCGGCGCGTATCGTGGCTACGGTGCCACCCAGGGCCAGTTTGCCGTGGAGAGTGCCGTCAACGAGCTCGCCGACATGCTACACATGGATCCCGCCGACCTGCGCCTTAAGAACATCGTGCGCGAGGGCGAGATCATGCCGCAGTACTACAACGAGAAGCTCAACGCCTGCGCGCTCGACCGCTGCCTGCTTCGCGCGATGGACATGATCGGCTGGCGCGACAAGCCGCTGGCCGTGGACCTGGGCGACCGCGTGCGTGCTCTGGGCTGCGCGCTCACCTTGCAGGGCTCGGGTATCTCCAATGTGGATATCGCCGGCATCGACATGCGCCTTGAAGAGGACGGCTTCATTACCATCGGCACCGGCGCCACCGATAACGGCATGGGCGTCGATACGATCCTGGCGCAGATTGCCGCCGAGGAGCTGGGCGTGGAGAGTTCGATGATCGTGGTGCGCGGCGTAGATCGGAATGTGTCGCCGTTCGACGCCGGCTCGTACGCGAGCTCGGGTACGTACGTGACGGGCCTTGCCGCCAAGAACGCCGCGACCGAGCTCCGTGAGAAGATTTGCGCCAAGGCCGCCCAGATGTGGGACGTGGACGCCGCCGATGTGGTCTTTGATGGCCAGTACGTGCGCCTGTCCGACGAGCGTGCCGCGCGCGAGCAGAATCGCTACCTCACGCTGCGCGACTTTG
>CALLSB010000044.1:0-1628 GCA_938014225.1 uncultured Collinsella sp.
CCCTTTCGTTTCACGTCACCTTGTCTCAAATGCGACCCGCTCGCTGGCGATGCCAAAACATCGGCGTTTTTGTTGTCGGGACGGCAGTTAGTAGTCGTCGAGTAGTCATTGGTGCTCAGCGGCAGTCCCCATTGCACCAAGTGGCGTGTGCCGTTAAGCGGAGGGGCGTATTGTTGGCCCATCGTTTGGGCATACAATGGCTATGAGCATGCTGCGGTGAAGGCTTGTCCGCTCCGCAGCTTTTTTCTACGGTTAAAGGAGTATGTATGTCCGTTGAGGTCATGAGGACTGTGATCGAGGCCGCCGAGGGCCGCGTGCCCGTCGACACGCTGTTTACCAATGCACAGATCGTCGACGTGTATGGCCAGCGCGTGGCGCCCGGTAGCGTTGCCGTCAAGGACGGTGTGATCGTCGGCGTGCTCTACGATGGTCGCGACGATGCCGCTGGTACCTACGAGGCAACTGAGGTCATCGACTGCCAGGGTCGCTATCTCGCTCCCGGTTTTATTGACGGGCATCTGCATATCGAGTCTTCGAACATCCGTCCCGCCGAGTATGCTCGCATGGCCGCGACGCGCGGTACTACCACCGCCATTGCCGACAGCCACGAGATTGCCAATGTTGCCGGTCTCGACGGCTTGCGCTTTATGATTGAGGACGGCCGCCGCGCACCCATCTCCATCAAGTACATGATGCCCTCGTGCGTGCCCGCACTGCCCGACGAGCAGGCCGGTGCCGTCATCACCGCTGCCGATATGCAGGCGTTTTTTGCCGAATATCCGGGTGATGTCTTTGGTCTGGGCGAAATGATGAACCTGCCGGGCGTCTTTATGGCCGATCCCGAGACCTGTGCTCGTATCGACGCTGCCAACCAGACGCCGTCCAAACAGGTCGACGGTCACGCCCCGCTCGTTGCCGGCAAGGACCTCAACGCCTATGCTGCAGCAGGCATTATCGCCGACCACGAGTCGACGATTCCCGAGGAGGCGCTCGACAAGCTGTCTCGCGGCATGTACGTGATGCTGCGCGAGGGTACGTGTAGCCATGATCTGGCCAACCTGTCGCCGATGCTGCTGGAGAATCCCGCGCGCGCCCGTCGCTGCTGCTTTGCGACTGACGACCGCGCCCCTTCCGATGCGCTTGCAACCGGCATGATCGACAATGCCTGCCGCGTGGCGATTGAGGCCGGTATCGACCCCGTGGTCGCTATCTCTATGGCGTCCCTCTCCACGGCCGAGGCGTTTGGCCTGGATCACGGCTGCCGCGACCCGCACGAGCTCCGCGGTGCGATTGCCCCGGGCAAGCGTGCCGACCTGCTGGTGCTCAATGACCTGACGTTTGCCACGGCTCCGCATCGCGTATATGCCGCCGGTGCTCTGATGGCGCAGGACGGTACCTTTGTGGGCGAGATTGCACCCGAGATGGCCGAGGTTGCGGCCCTTGCCGATGAGCTGCGCGCCTCCGTTAAGCTGCCGAAGCTATCGCTCGACGTGTTCGACTATGCCTTTAAGCCGGGCGAGGCCGTGATTGACGTGGTGCCGGGCAAGGCCATCACGGGCATGGTTCGTCCCGAGACTGACGAGGACTTGCGTCGCATTATGCTGATCGAGCGCCACGGCCGCGGCGTG
>CALLSB010000045.1:0-12453 GCA_938014225.1 uncultured Collinsella sp.
ACCCGCCACGGCATGCTGGAAAAACGCGGCACATGCGAGTGCGGCCAGAGTCGGAACCTCGCAGGCGGAAAGGGCCAACACGCCCTGCAGGAATCCCGCACGGCGGTCGCGCGCCAAGGCCCCGGCAGCGATGCCCGCCATGCCCGGCAGTGCCAACGCCAGCGCGGCGATAATGGCCGGCAGCTTCCCGGACCACATAAGCGGTCCCGCGGCAATCGTCACATGGGCGCCAGACACCAAAAACGCCGCCGACACCACGACCACAGCCCAAAGCACGCCGCATACCGCCGTCGCACCAACCATCGCCGCACGCCGGGCTGTGCGCCCCGATACCTCCATCGGGCACGGCATGAGCGGCTCGGCGCGAAGCGAGCGGGCGACATTTTGCGCATAGTGGTCGCAAAATGCCGAGAGCGCCGCCTCCGCCGCAGCCGGCTCGGGACGATCTTCCTGATGGCAGGACAGGCAGGTCATCACCACATCGAACAGCTGAGCGTCGACAAACGCCAGCGCATCGCGCAGATCCTCGGAATTTGGATCGAGCCCCAGCTGCTGAGCCTGTTCGGCCGCGGCAAGTGCCACATCGGGCTCGCGTCGCAGCAGTTGCGTCAAGTCGCAGCCGGGCGCGTGGGCGCCGACGGGATAATCGGGCAGCGTATCCATCTTGAGGCGATAAGGGCTGGCGATATCGCGTGTCTTTTTGCGCGAGCCCGAAGTACCCGACGCACCCGGCGCTACTTCGTACGGCGCGACACCGGCGATGAGCTCGTAGACCGTACTCGCCGCTGCGTAGACATCGATCGCCGGCGACATGCGAAGCATGCGCAGGTCGGGGATATCGTCGGTGAGCATCTCGGGCGGGGCGTAGGCCACCGTCGCGCGGCGCAACGTGGCATAGCGCTCGGTAAACGACGCCTTGCCGCCGGTGCCGGCCACCGCAGAGGCGGGCTCGAGCGCCAGCGACAAGCCAAAATCGATCAAGCACAGGTCGAAGGTGCCTTCGGCAAGCTGTCGGTCGAGCGGCAGGCGCGCCGTGCGCACCATAATATTAGCGGGCGAGATATCGCGATGGACGAACCCCTCGCCTACCAAGCTCATGCGGCAGAGCAGATCGAACAGGTCGCGACCCAGGCGCGCCGCCACGAGCGGCGACAGACGCCCGGCATCGTCCACGGCAAGGCGCGAGCGCAGGCGAACGAGCGTCTCGCCCTCGACCCACTCCATGACGATCACGGGCACGCCGTCGACCTCGCCCCACCCGTATAAGCGGGGAAAGCCCTTAAGGCCCGAAAGGGCACGATGGCATTCATATTCCTCGCGAAACGCCGCCTTGAACTTGGTGACCAGCGCCTCGTGGGCGACATCGTCATCAAATTCGTCGCGCGTTGGCAAGATGAGCTGCTTGAGCGCCACGGCCTCGCCCTGCGCGTTGACGGCACGCGTCACACGGCCGATACCGCCGCGGCGCATGGTGGCGTCATCGGCAAACAGCATCGTAAACCGGCGCAGGTAGGCGGGAAGCTCGTCCGTACCCAGGGCGACGGCCGGCTCAAACCCGTCGATGCGCGCCAGGCGCAGGCCCACCATGGGATCACGGTTGAGCGGCTGGGCTGCCGTAGAAGCGAGGTCGTTCGTCATAGGGCGATCGCCGCCACATTGGTGTTGAAGTTGTTGAGCGCAACGTCGTCGTCGCCATAGTGTCCAACCCATTGACACAGGTTGGTATAGCAGCCCCACAGATTGGCATACTGCCGATACCACTTAGATTTGGTCGAGAACCTTTGCCGACCGAACTCGGCACGGATAACAAACATATCGTTGGCCAGGGTGTCGCACGGTCCGGTATCGCCCGTAGCGTTATAGGTCGAAACCACACTGTTGGCGCGGGCGACATAGCCATCGAGCATGTTGTATTTGGTCACGAGCCAACTGTGAATACTCTCCTCCTCGGCAGCCGAGAGGCCACCCGAGCCCATATCGCCGCCGGTACCGCCGTCCGTCGAGCCACCACTCGAAGATCCACCGCCAGAGGCGGAGCCCGAACCGGAACCGCCGCCCGAGCTCGACGAACCGGTGCCAGAACCGGACCCGTCCGAGCCGCCAGGCTTACCCGTCTGTTGCGTATCCTGCTCCTTCTGCTGCTCCGCCTTGTTAACGACAGAAGCCACGCTGTTATTGGAAAGCTTCGTAATGACCTTGGTGTTGGTGAGCACGATGGTCTTGCCGTTTGCCAGCGTGATCTCGTTGGACGCCTGCTCGCCCTCGTCCGCGGAATCGACGCCAAACACGGTGCGCCCGACCACGCTCGCCCACGCATATCCAGTTGTCGTTCCCAAGTCGCTTTTGGCCTTGCGCCCAATATGCAGCTCACGCGCAGCATGCGCCTGCACCATGGACGGCACCGTCATGCCATAAGCCGAAACACCGGCTATGACCAGCACGAGCGAGCAAGACAGCAGCACACACGCCCGAGGCGCCAGGCCCAGCCGGCGTCGCATGCGCACCGCGACGCCATGCTTTGTCTGAGTTCCCCCGGGCCGCATGCGTTCTCCTCCAACAAAAACACGCCGCTTAAAAGCGGCGCATTCTTTCATATTCACATTTGAGTGTATCAGCGAACCCAAAAGGTTGCGCAACGAATGGGCAAATACGAGGTGCAGACGGACCCATCCACGCGATAAGCGGATGAAAAGCAGGTTTGTTGCACAACAAATGCATGAACGCATGCCCAATTATGAGCGCGCCGTGCGGCAGGCCGACGGGACATGCCGCGGAGCTGACACCGCCTAGATCGCGCGGCGGGCCTCGATAGCGCGGCCAAGCGTAAGCTCGTCGGCATACTCCAAGTCGCCGCCCACGGGAAGGCCGCTCGCAAGACGCGATACCTCAACGCCCAATGGCTTGATGGTGCGAGCAAGGTAGCTCGCCGTGGTCTCGCCCTCAATGTTGGGGTTGGTGGCGATAATGACCTCGTGGATGTCCTCGTGGCCCAGGCGCGCCAGCAGCTCGCGGATATGCAGCTGCTCGGGACCGATCTTGTCCATGGGGCTGATCACGCCGCCCAGCACATGGTACAGGCCATGGTAGCTGCCCGTGCGCTCGATTGCCTGAACGTCGCGCGGCTCGCCCACCACGCAAATGCGAGTGGTATCGCGCATCGGGTCCTGGCAGATGGAGCACTCGTCGGCCGTGGCGTAGTTAAAGCAACGGCTGCAAAAGTGGACCTCCTGCTTGACCTCCAGGATGGCCTCGGCCAGGCGGCGGGCCTCCTCGGCATCGGCCTCGAGCAAGTAATAGGCGATGCGCTGGGCCGACTTGGGACCAATGCCCGGCAGACGACCCAGCTCATCGAGCAGTTTTTGCAGACTGTGATTCGCACTCATATATATGCGTGTCTTAGAACGGCATGCCCGGGATGTTGAGGCCGCCGGTGATGGCGCCCATCTGCTTGTTGGCGAGCTCGTTGACGCCGCGGACGGCCTCGTTGACGGCAGCCATGATCATGTCCTGCAGCATATCGACGTCCTCGGGATCGAGGGCATCGGGATCGATGGTGAGGTTGACGAGCTCCATCTCGCCGTTAACGGTCACCTTGACCATGCCGCCGCCGGCAGAGGCGTCGACGGTCTGGGACTTGAGGTTCTCCTGCGCGGCGGCAAGCTGCTCCTGCATCTTGCGAGCCTGCTTCATCATCTGCTGCATGTTCATACCGGCCATAATGGCTCCTTTGCGTGCGGCCGCGCAACGAGCTGCAAGGGCAGCCGGGACGCGGCGGGACTTTCAAACCCAAAATCGTACCACGGCGCGCGGCCAGCGAGCGGGGCGGACACGCTACCTCAGTCGATATACATGTCCTGGAGCGTGATGCGCCCCCAAGATTATGCAAGGTCGAATTATGCAAGGTTGCATAATATCGCATACTCAATCTAGTAGAGCCGAATCCGGCATTTCATGTGCGCCACTAAATAGCTAAATGCCGAACCGCTGCTCGAGGCGGCGCACATGGCGGCAGGGTATAATTTGATTGTCATAGATAGTAATTTGGAGGTGCCCCATGAATGTCCCCGACGCACTCCAAAACATCCGCTCAAAACACCCCGTCGCATATGTGGTTCTCTATCTCTTTGTCGGCTGGGCATTGCTGGTTGTCATCACCCATGCTATAGCCTTTGGAGCAGAACTGCTGATAGCCAACTCAGACCAGCCCACCGTCAAATGGGAAGCGACCGATGAGTGCACCGACGGAACCCGAACCGTTTACTACAACAGCCCGTCCCTCTACCAAGAGTTCAAGGTCAAGATAAAGGACTCCAAGATTGTCGATGCCGAACCGGGCTCTTTATCGACAATCGGAGCAACCGTCAACGCCGAGCAAGTCGAATACACGGACAGCCATGCGACGTATCGTATCGACCTCAGCATCCTAGGCCGACCGTCACGCACCTGTCTGCTCGAATGCGATATACGCGGCGCTACGTTGCACATGTCCGAAATACAGATGCGCCCGGACAAAGAGATCTCTTCTTGAGCAGTATACCCGCCCGCACGGTTACTCCACCGGTTTGAAGATGGTGGCCTGGCCGAAGACGTTGCGGATGAGGGCTTTGGCCTCGTCCTCGGTCTGCGGGATGCTCGGGGCTGCGCCCTGATGGCCGAAGGGGCTGCCGGCGCCGGGGTTGGACTCCCAGGGAGCTGCAGGAGCGTCCTCCTCTTTAGGGGCAGTTGCAGCGGGCTTGGGCGCGGGCGTCGCACCCGGCACGTCGAACGGAGGCAGATCGTCCCCGCTCGCATCGCCGGCGAAGCCGCCGACCATAGCGTCGTCGTAGGGCACCTGCTCGGATTCCCACGGCACGACAGGCTGAGCCTTGGGAGCGGACGCGCGCTCGGGCGCTCGGGGCGCGGGCTCGGTCGGGAGCTTACCCGTGGCAGGAGCGCCGGCGGGGTTGTCGGAGCGTAGCCAGGGGGCTTTGCCCAGGTCAGACGACTTGGGCGCGGGCGAGACGGGCTTGAGCGCGGGTGTCGGAGCAGCCGGTTTGGGCGCTGCGGGCTTAGGCGCCAACGGGGTCGATGCCGCTACCGGCGCCGCTTGCTGCTGCGGCGCGCTGGCGCTCGAGGATACAGGGGCCGCCGAGGACACGGGTTGCGGGTCCGCAGATGCCGCAGCCCGTGCAGATGGAGAATGCTCCTCATGTTGAGGAGCCGGCGTGCCACCCCCATCCAGGACATAGTCGACGGTACGACGACCGAAGACCGCGCAGACCGTCGGCAGGACCACCGATTGCGTGTCAGCGCGGCCGAGCATCTTGATGGCAAAGGTCGAACCCGCGGGGAACGAGACGGTGAGCTTGGAGCCGTCGTCGGCCGTGGCGCGGGCGTTGAGCAAAAGCCCTGCGTAGGAAGCCTGACGCGCCTTGACACGCTCGACGACCTCGGCCCATTTGCGCTGCAGCTCTCCGGCATCCTCGACCGCGGGCGTCTCGGCAGCACCGACGGCGGCAACCTGGGCGGCATTGTTGGACTGGGGCTTAGGTGCCGGAGCGGTGGCAGGCACGGGGGCAGCAACGGGCTGAGGCGTCGAAGCCGGCGCAGGCTGAGGTGCAGGCGCTGCAGACTTGGAAGCTGACACGGACGCAGAACGGGGAGCAGGCTGGGCAGCCGGAACAGCAGCGCCGCGGTCCCAAGGCATGCCACCCTGATGCGCGGACGTAGCAGCGGGGGCAGCGGATGCCGCCGGAGCGGCAGCACGGGCGCCCGAAATGAGCGTCGGCTGTTGGGCAGCAGCGGGTACGGATGCTGCAGGCGCGGCGGCCTGAGCAGCAGCCACGCTCGCCGGCACGGCGGCATTGGCAACCATGGCCTCCAGGCGTGCCACGCGCTCGGCCAATGCCTCAATCGTTATATCAGCCTCGGGACGTGCCAGACGCGTGCAGGCAATCTCGAGCACCAGGCGCACGTCGCTCGCGCCCCTCATCTCCAGTGCGGCATCGTCAAGCACTGTCAGCACACGGGCCAGGCGGTCGGCAGGATGCTCGCCAAAGGCAGCGGCCTCGGCAGCAAGCGCCTCGGCCTGCTCGGAGCCGCCCTCAAACAACTCGGCACGGGCACCGGCAACGCAGGCAACATACACGTCGCGCACGTGCGCCACCAGGTCGCGCGTCAGCTCCAGCAGATCGTTACCTTCCTCGACCTGCGCGCGAATAAGTCCATACAGCTCGGCAACATCGCGATCGGCAATGGCGCGGGAAAACTCGCCCAGAATCTGGTCCGAAACCTCGCCTAAAAGCGAGCGGGCGTCGTCCGCATGCACAGAACCGTTGCCAAAGACGCTCAGCTGCTCCAGCGTGGACAACGCGTCGCGCATGCCGCCCTTTGCATGGCGCGCCACGATAGCCAGCGCCTCGTCGTCGTAATCGAAGCCCTCCTGCTCGCACACGTATGCCAGGCGATGCTCGATATCCTCGTTGCCGATGCGGTGGAAATCGAAGCGCTGGCAGCGCGAGAGGATGGTCTCCAGAATCTTTTGCGGGTCGGTGGTGCACAGCACAAAAATCACGTGCGCCGGCGGCTCCTCGAGCGTCTTGAGCAGCGCGTTGAACGCCGCCGTCGTGAGCATGTGGACCTCGTCGATGATATAGATCTTGTACTTGCCGCGCACCGGGGCAAAGTTGACGGAGTTGATGATCTCCTCGCGCACGTTGTCCACGCCGGTACGGCTTGCAGCATCGAGCTCGTAGACATCCGGGTGGTTGCCCTCGGCGATGAGCTCGCACTCCTCGCAAGTGCCGTCGGGCATGCAGCCGCTTGCACCCTCGGCGCGCGCCGCCTCGGCATTGCGGCACAGCAGCGCCTTGGCAAGGATGCGCGCCATGGTGGTCTTGCCCGTGCCGCGCGGTCCGCAGAACAGGTAGGCGTGGGACAGGCGCCCCTCGGTGATGGCGTGCTCGAGCGTCGAGACGATATGCTGCTGGCCCACCACGGAGTCGAAGGTGAGCGGGCGATACTTTCGGTACAACGATTCCATGGGTGCTCCCCCGGGTATACTGAGTCTTGTTGCCGCGGCGGCCAAGCGGTCGCACGGCATACTGCATTCATAATAACCCGTACGGCGAGCCCGCCGCGATAGGAGTCCAAAGAGCATGGCAGACGCAGAGAGCAACCTCGTTCCCTCCGAAGCAGCCGACCAGGTCGAGGTCGCGCTCGAGAAGCAGGCCGCAGCCGACGACGGCATCCTGTACCTCAACGAGTACCAGTACGAAAACGACCTGGTCACCGACTTCGCCCGTCTGGTCGCCTCGCCCAGGCGTCGCGGCTCGCTGTATGTCGCCGCGGCAATTGCCGCGCTCATCGGCATCGGCATGCTGGTGGCCGGCGGCAACTGGATCAAGTTTGGCGTCGTCCTGATCGTATTCGGCGCATTTTTGGCCTGGTGGAGCAAAAACCTGCACCACACCCTCGCCCGCGACTTTATCGACGCCGTTGAGGCCGACGAGTCAATGGGTGGCCGCTATCGCCGCGTCGCCGCCAACGAGGACGGCCTGATGGTTTGGGGCCAGAGCGGTAAGTCACAGTTCTTCCCGTTTGACAAGCTCGACCACGTACTCGACGGCGAGCGCATCTTTGTGGCCATGTTCGCCGACCAGGGCGTGACGATCCCCAAGGACACCTTCGTCCGTGGCGATGCCGAGCAGTTCGGCCCCTTCCTCAAGGCCCGCATCAACAAAAAACTCCGCATCGAGACCAAGCGCAAGCAGAAGAAGAACAAGAAGAAGCGCTAAGGCCAAGCCAGACAGGCAGCCTCGCATCCCGTTATCCTCGCCATCCGCCCGAGCGTGCTACACTAGCAGCATCTATGCCACCGCGAACGGCTCGGCTCCGCGCCCGCCACTCGCAAACGAACTTTAAACGCACGAGGGTTGGCCATGCCGCTTTTCTCGCAACATACCGCCCGGTTCTCGCCGGACGTTCCTTTGGAGGGCACCAGCTCTCGCGAGCTGCTCAAGCGGTACCAGCCGCTCGAGACACTTGCGACCGGCGGTTTTGGCTCCATCGAGATCTGCCGCGACACGCACCTGCGCCGCCGCGTCGCCATTAAGCGCATCCCCCTTATCAACGGTGCCGGCATGCCCGCCAGCGACATCATGGATGTCCTGCGCGAGGCGCACACCGCCGCCATGCTTCAACATCCCAATATCGTGCAGGTCATCGACTTTACGCACGACACAGCCTATGCCTACCTGGTTATGGAATATGTCGATGGCATGTCGCTGGCCGAGTTTTTGCACCGCGTGGACGGCCACTCACTTACCTTTGACGAGGCCGCAGCTATTGCCGATGCCCTGGGCCAGGCGCTCACCTTCGCCCATAGTAATGGCGTACTCCACCTGGACATTAAGCCCGCCAACGTGCTCATCGACCACTCGGGCAATGTAAAGCTCACCGACTTTGGCATGGCGCGACTGTCGTCCGCCGGTGGCTTTGGCGGCTCACGCGGCGGCACCATCGGCTACATGCCGCCCGAGCAGCTCGATATCGAGACCGGCACGGTCGACGAGCGCGCCGATGTCTTTGCCCTCGCCTGTGTGATCTACGAGGGCCTGTGCGGCAGCGCTCCCTTTATGGCGGCCACGCCCGCCGACTCGCTCGGCCGCATCATCGGCGGCGCCACCTATCCCAGCGAGCTGATACCACACTTTCCCCCGGGAGCCGAGGCCGCGCTCATGAGCGCGCTCTCCCCCATGCCGCAGGACCGCCCCAACAGCATCGAGGCATTTTGCGACCAGCTCCTTGCCGGTCTGGGCAGCGTGCGCGAAGGCCGTCGCAGCCTGGAGCAAATGGTTGGCGAGCTTTCGGATGACGAGCAGGAGCTCGACGATATCGAGCCGTCGCACTACGAGGACGACGCCATCGAGGTCGACCCCGCACTCGGCTGGGCGGGCACGCGCTGGAGCCATGCGCGCGACTACACCATGCGCACTATCTCGGCGCTAACATGCGGCACCTTTAGCTTTTTGCTGATGCAAACGGCCGGGGTCGCGGCGCTTCCCGGCCTGGTCATTGCGGCCATCGCGATCGGAGCGGCGGCCGGCCTGGCCCCCCAGATTGGCTCGGCCATCTCGGCTGTGGGCTTTTTGGTGCTCATGGCCAACGCCACCATGCAGGCACAGGGCATCCTGTCGATGCTGCCCGTCGCGGTGATCTTTGCCGCCGCCATGTCCGGTTGGTGGATCGCCTGGGGTCGCACCGAGACTGCCGCGAGCGCCACGCTCACCTGTGCACTCGCGCTTGGCTGTCTGACCGGCAATACCTTCCTGGCAGCTGGGGTCGCCGCCGGCGTCGCGTCATTTTGGCTCGGCCCGGCAAGCGCCGCCGCGGCAACGGGCATGGGCGCGCTTTTTGCCCGTCTGGCCACGGTCGCGCTTTCAGCCGGAGGCGTGCTGGGGCTCGGTAACGTTGCCGCAGCGCTGGGAGACCCGCTCCTTTGGGCTGCCTTTGTGCTGGTCGCGGCAACTGCCGCGGCGTCATCTGCGCTGCTCAATGTCCATGCCAAGCGTACCAATCAGGGCTCAAACCTTGCCGCAATCGCCGCCATCGCTGTCACCGGCATCGGCTGCGCAGCGGCGTCCTGTCTTGCACACCATATGGAAATTGCCAGCCTTGCAGCCGCGGTCATCGCCAAGGCGGCGGTTGCGGGAATCCTATCCTCTATAATCGTTGGGATATGCCTATATTTGCTCGGATACCAAAGAACCTATACGGAGAGTGATCTTTCGTGAACTTCCTGAACATCTTCGAGGACCACGTGGCCGGCATCTTCGGTGCCACCCGTGCCCCGTTCTCCTTTAAGAAGCTTGCTAAGCAGGCCGCTCGCGACATGGAGGATCAGACTCTGGTGATTAACGGCGTCAACACGGCGCCGGCACTCTATACCATCCTTATCGCCGCCGACGACGATCCCATGCTCGCCCCGTTCTACCCCGAGCTTTCGCGCGAGGTCCGCGAGTTTGTGAAGGCGCAGGCCGAAAAGCGCCGCTATGTCTTTGTCGGCGAGCCCCTCGTGCGCTTTATGATCGATCCGCAGCTGCGCGCCGGCAAGTTCTCGGTCTTTGCCGAGAACGTCGATGCCCCCACGCTCGGCCGCCTGTACGAAGAAGAGCGCGCCTATCAGAACGCCGTGCCGCCAGCGCCCCGCGCGCCGGCCAGCAGCAGTTTGCTGCCCCGCAGCAGCAGCGCCCCGCCGCCATGCCCCAGCAGCAGCCGACGCCTCGCGCCGCCGCTCCCGACCCGCTTGCCGTGGCAGACCCCTTCGCGCCTAGCGTCCCCGACCCCGCCGCCGCACCCATCCCGGTGCCGCAGACCGTCTCGCGCGACTCGCTTGCCGGCATGGGCGGAGCCGCCGCGACCGGTGCCGCCGTGGGCCTAGGCGCCGCAGCCGGCATCGCCTCCAACATGGCGAGCACTCGCGCCCCGCAGCGCCCGCTCGCCCAGCTCGTCGACGTCGTGAGCGGCGAGAGCCATAGCATCACCTCCGCACAGGTGACCATCGGTCGCGAGCGCTCAGTTTCCGACATTGCCCTGCGCGACCCCAACGTGTCGCGCCGCCACGCCCAGCTCACCTTTACGGGCTCGGATTGGTCGATCGAAGACCTCAATTCCACCAACGGCACGCTCGTCAACAACCGCCGCATTACGCGCTGCCCGCTGCGCAACGGCGATCTGCTGACGTTTGGCCTGAGCACCTTTGAATTTAGGGGATAGTCGCTTATGAACATCGATATCGTCCTTTTTGCAGGCCGCATCGTCCTGGTCGCCCTGCTCTATATCTTCCTGTTCGCCGTCATGAAGACCGGCGTGGGACTTGTGCGCGGGCAGCGCCGCGACTCGGCTATCTGGACGATTGATGTGGACAAGGGTCCGCGCGGTATCCGCGGCATCCACGTAGACATGCTCGGCCCCGTCATCGTCGGTCGCTCGCCATCTTCGGACATCTGCATCAACGAACCGTTCGTCTCGGCCTCGCATGCGCGCTTTTCGCTGCAGGGCCCGGCGCTCATCATCGAGGACCTCAACTCGCTTAACGGCACGCTCGTCAACGGCCGCCAGCTCGTGGAGCCCGCGACGCTGCGCGAGGGCGACGAAGTCCAGATTGGCGATGTGGTCATGAAGGTGAACCGTCGATGATCGACGAGGAGAACAAGTCCGCAACTATGACCGAGGCACCGGCTGCCGCCACAGCTGCGCCGGCCCACGCCGCTCCGGCGGGCTCCGCACCCGTGGAACCCGAGGACACTGTGTTCTCCCTGCCTCTTTCGCATGTAACGCATGATATTTCGGATCTCGCCGATAACGAGGACGAAGAGGATGCCGTAGCGGCGCCCATCGGCGCACATGCTGCGGAACAGCCCACAGCGCCCGAAGCAACCCCGGTGCCGGCTCACTTTACAGAGCCCGTCGCCGCGGCAATCAACGAGAGCGCTGCGGTGTTTGCGGCACCCGAGCCCGCCGCGCCGGCGTTTCCCATAGCCCCGGTATCCGAGGTTGCGCCCGCGTCTGCGCCGGCGCCCGAGCCTATAGACGTCAGCCCGCAAGACGACGAGTCGACCGCCCGCGTTTCCGAGGAGCCCGACTCCCCGGACACCGGTGATTCCGAATCAAACGCCGAGACCGACACCGTCTCTCCCGGTGACACCGCCGAGATCGACGTTGCTGCCGTTGAGGCCAAGCTCAAAGACCCCGGCTCGACCATGAGCTTTGAGCCCCTGACCGAGGAGCGCATCGAGACCGACTCGACCTATGATGCCGGTACCACCACGCAACTCATGTGGGGCGCCCGCTCCGACGTTGGCTGTGTGCGCCCGCACAATGAGGATTCCTACCTGGTGCAGTCGCCGCTCTTTTGCGTATGCGACGGCATGGGTGGTCACGCCGCCGGCGAGGTGGCCTCTTCTATCGCTGTCGAGACTATAGCCAAGACGGCCCCACAGTCCGCCGACGCAGCACGCCTGGCCGCAGCCGTCGAGGCAGCCAACGCCGCCGTAATCGAGGCGGCCCTGAACGGCCTGGGCAAGCCTGGCATGGGCTGCACAGCCACTTGCGCCTATATCGAAAACGACACGCTCGCCATCGCCCACGTGGGCGACTCGCGCGCCTACCTGCTCCACGAGGGCACGCTCATCCGCGTGACCCGCGACCACTCCTATGTGGAAGAACTCGTGGACGCCGGCGAGATTACGGCAGACGAGGCTCGCGTCCACCCCAACCGTTCGGTCATCACCCGTGCGCTGGGCTCGGACCCCGCCATGTATGCCGACCACTTCACTCTGCATATCGAGGAAGGCGACCGTCTGATCCTGTGCTCTGACGGCCTTTCGAGCATGATTCCCGATAGCGATATCGAGAACATCGCCACGCAGTCCTCAACCGCGCAAATCTGCGTCGACAACCTAGTGGACGCGG
>CALLSB010000046.1:0-2322 GCA_938014225.1 uncultured Collinsella sp.
GAAAGAAGCTGCGCCGCGGGGGAGGCGGCCCCCAATGGCTTTCTCATATCGTCTTTTAGGCTTCGAGCCCTGCTTGAGTGCCTTGGAAAGGCCGACAAGGGCCGTGAGGAGCGAGACCATAGCGGTCAGGAGCTTCACGAGCTCGGTGAAATCGGTCATGGGCATCACCTCCCATCAAATGGAGGGCTCTGCCCGGCACGAGGGCTGCCGACAGCAAGGACGATTCTATCAGAGCGGCTGACTCCCGCCCGATATTACCATCCCACTGTGCCTGTGCAAAAAAGAGGGCCGCCAAACAGCGACCCTCCAGCGAAAGTGCATGTTATTTAAGACAGTCAAATTCTTTGAATAACAAATGACTGCTGTATAATTACATAATAAAGTTCACCCGGAAGGAGCGATCGATGAAAAGCAAACGATTTGCCCTGAATGCACTTCTGGTAGTAGCAATATTGACGCTCTTCGTCTTTTCGGACTCATACATGAATCAGCCAAGATTTGGATATGCTTTATACGCTGTGTTTTCCGGCGAAACAACTTACAACACTTACAACACTATTGGCTTCATTGACGCAATCTTTTTCTATGTAGTCGGCCCCTTATCAAGCGAACTGGTCGCTTTCCTTGTCTGCCTCAACCTGAATCAACGAAGCCAAACTCATTCAGCGACTTCGGCCAAACAAGGAATCAATCTCTTCGCAATAACGATAATTCTGCAAATTCTGACAGTGTTGATTATCGCCCTGACCGCAACAAACGTTTTGAAGTATGAGTTCGGATTCATCGCGAGCTGCCTGATGGCAATTGCCGCGGGTATAGCGGTCTCGTATACGACACCGGCAAAGAAGTGGCTCAACTAACAGGGCCTATTTGGAATCCGAATCGTCCATGGAGCCGTCGATGCCGGTTTTGGTGTCGTCGTCCGTATTGGAATCGTCATCCTTGGGGCTTATAGGACAAAATGTGTATATCTCATAATGTATACGTTGCACCATGAGAGAGGGGTCTGTCATGAGCTGGAAACCGAGAAAATGCGTTATCGCCGGTCTCGTGACAACCGGTCCCGGCGGCGGCTTGTTTGCAACCGCAATGACATCGTACCGACTTTTCACTTGCATGTTCTAAAAGGAAGTTGCCATGCTGTCGCAAACTCAATCGAGATACTTGACCACAATCGGCTTTGCCCTGCTTGCATTACTCTTTGCTAGCGACCTTTTGCTGAAACCGCCCAAGGAACTCGTTTCGCTTGCCATAGCCTGCATTTCCGCCCTTTACTTTACGGCAACCCTATTCGTCGGACTAAAGGAGAGGAAAAAGGGCGCAGTCGTTGCATCTGCCGTAGGCGTGGTCACAGCCATTGCCTCATTCTTTATCTGACGCATTGGTGATCTAGGGGCGATATCGTAGGAATGCGACCGGGAGAGCCGGGACCAGATTGCCCGGATTGCCCGGTCGGCTCGCGCGACGGCGCGGCGGTTCCACAGAAAGCTCTCCGGACTTCACGCCGTTTCTGATCGCATTGTAGACAGCCATCTCGTCTTCGCAGTCGGCGAGCACGCGGTGTGCGTCGTCGTTTTGGATGTCCAGTTAATCTCGAAGGTCCTCCATGCACCAGCGTTCGAGATTTGGCCATGCGCGTTGCGCGAGCTGATAAGTGTCGATTGCGATGTTGTAGTTAAAGTCCAGGCCAAAGCCGTCCCAGGCAGAACGGCTTTGTTTCCTTGATTATCAACTTCATCCGGACACTTCCCGCATTCATCCGTGTGTACGGATGAATGCGGGGTTCGATACCCCGGCGGCCTGATCGGCAGACCGACGGGAATTCTCACTCCTCGAAAAAAGCCGGCACTCGGTTAGTCCTACGCATCTTGAAATCGCCAGTCTCGTGGGAGACGTAGAGAATGCCGTCCATCCCGTCTCGCGATGCATATGAAAGGTGAACAGAACCGCAATCCGCTCCATCATTGTCGAGAAGATCGAACGAGTTCGGGTCGCTCGTTGCGGCCAAACGACCACTCAGACAAGAGCCATCGTCATTACAGATTTGCCATTCCATATCTTCACCTGCAAGAATCGCCATAGACGGCTTGGTCGCGCCATCGTTGACATACATCCCATCTATGCCAAAACCGTTTTCAGCGCCATCGATGAACGACTGCTCGGACCTAAACCTCGCAAATGATGCACATAGCACCATTGCAAGACAAAGTGCAAAGCCAACAATCGCTATCTTTGCATAGCTCTTGCCTATCATGTCATTCACCTCCTTCGTATGTATCGAGGTATTCCTGCTTGAGCGTCTGCGAGGACGACTCGGTCTTT
>CALLSB010000047.1:0-18372 GCA_938014225.1 uncultured Collinsella sp.
CGCCCAGCGCCTCGGCGATGGCCTCGCGATGCGCGTCCTTGGGGTTGCGGGTCCCCAACTCGTAGCTGCGGACGGCGGCCTCGGAAAGCCCCGTCCTCTCCGCCAGGTCGAGCTGCGTCATTCCCAGCTCCTGGTGTCTTCGCCTGATCCTCGCGCCGCAGGTAGCCCCCATGGGGAGTTCCTTTTTCGTTCGCAGTCATATCTTCATTGTATTATAGGACTATCTCTCATCTTGCCTGCGCATCGTCTCTTCATGCCTTTATTGATTCATTTGGTGACCTGAGGCCATATCCGATAGGGGATAAGGCGCACTCATTTGTTAGGAAGAGAAGAGCCGTGACATTACCACGGCTCAAAAGCTTGCTTTAATAAAACAATATACTATTCCCACTCACTAGTTCAAAACGGTGACGCTGCTGACTGGAGTTGACGGAATGAATCAAGTTGGCTACAGCTTCTTCAGTTGACTGTCAACTGGTACGCAAATTGTATACAGTGAAAGGGCTTGCAACGGTCTTTGATTGCGGCTGGTTCTTTTTCTGACAAAAGAGGTGCCACTTAGGGTGCAACGTTGCTGCAATGTGATTATTGATTCCACTTTGCAGCTTGTTCGGCCATTCCAATAATTGACAAAGCATCCATGAGGTTGTTCTTGTCAGATTCTTCCATTTCCTTAGGGTTTAGCAAATCGAGCGCGCTTTTGACGTCTTCCTGGTGATAAAAGAAAGATTGCCCTCTCAGCAAAAAGACCAAGAGAGTAGATTTATCACTATTTTCGATGTTGTCATTTGCGATAGACGTCAGCGTTCCTTCCTGAACGAACAAACCGTTTTCAAACGTGATTGGCCCGATATTTCTTAAGAGGATAGCGATACTTGCTCTGATAGAGGGGCACTGTTCGATCCATCTAGCAAGGTTTTCTCCAATGAACTTCTTGAAAATGGGTTCTTGCCTAGCAATATATAGATAAAGCTCGTTTATCCAACTGTCCCATTCTTGCTGTTGTTTTTCTTCGGTCAGTTCATCGACCCATAGTTTAATTTTGGACAACGCATGTTGGCATGCCTGCTCCGAAAACGTGCAGCACTTTGCGAGTAGGTGTTTCTTTTCCTGAGCATCTTCGTAGGTGAGTACCCCAAAGGAAAATCGGTCGATCAATGCTCGCTGGTGGTTGCCTTCTGGAAGAGCGCGTTTGTCTAGTGCGTTAATCCATGAGTATGAGAGGGATTTCCAGGAGTCTTTCGTTATGCAATAGTCGTATGCTAATCCGTGCCAAGCGGCCTTTGAGCCCCAATCAGCCTCTTCGAGAATTGGTACAAGATGGCGATTACAGAAGTCGAAGTCGATAGAGCACCACCTTGAATAACAAGAGAACACAACAGCGATAACCGCCTTTGAGTGCTGTTTCTCAAGAGACAAAGTACTGAGAAGCGCTTTTTCAAAGGACTCAATTGTAAGGTTCTTCGATAAGGGATGGCTCTTGGATTCCGCTTCGAAGAGCAACTTTGTAATGAGACTTACAATCATTCCTCTTGTCGTGTTTATGCCATATGAAAACCAATCGTTGTTGCGCGCACCGTCTCCTTTGACTTCATCCTCGAAGCAGTATTCCCATTGTTCGAATATCGCGTTCGCGATAGTTTCTCGTTGCGGTAAAGTGAGGAGTAATTGCTCTGGAGCGGTTTCTGCTGTGAAATAGTATTCCCGTATGCATTCTTCGGTTATTCTTTTGTCGGGAATAAACTCGAGAAATGCGTCCACGGCATCTTGTGAATCTCCGAAATAGCTTTTCCACGGAAAGGCTCTAACGATGAGCCGGCATAGCAGGATTTCGTCTTCAGATAGGTCGGCACATTGAATCATACTGCGCACCACTGAAAGCGCAGTGTCTGGATACTGCTTTGTCGGAGTTGAGACAATGTCGTACTTTGAAACGAATGAACCTGGGTTCCTTTCGGCATTCATACGCTGAGTCATGCCTTCTGGCGTGAAATCATCAAGTGCAATCTCGCAATCCTTTTCTGTGTTTATCCAATCTACGCTTGTGTACGTTGTTAGATCGGGATGTTTGCGTTTTTGGAAGTTTGGATTCCTTTTCAGAATGCTTTTAATCTCCGCACTAAGCAAAGGTGATTTGGCTTCATCGTTAAGCCAGGTAAAGAGATTAAAATAGCTGTAATCGGTTGATTCCGAGTCATCTCCCTCTAATGTTTTCTTGGAATATTCAATGAAGCGCACTTGATCTTTTCGGCTCGCGATTGGAAAAGCCTCTCTCAGGAAACAGAACGCTTCATGTCGGAGATACAGATTTTCGATAAATCGGTATTCAATAGCGAGATTCAGTGAATTTGAGTCAATCTGCTTTTCCTTAAGAACCCATATACCTATTCGTTGGACAATATTGCTGCATGATCCAAGGCATAGGTTTCTAATTTCATCGCAATCGAGATCCTTGCAAAGGTTTCTGGCTATGTCGATGAGACTTTGAATCGCTTCATGATTGTATCCGTCTTGTTCATGAGGTTCGATGGCGGATCTTCCAAAGGAGATAGAGTCAAATCCGACATCCGTTTCGTATTCGGTTTGAATTAGGTAGGCTGCCTCTAATTGTTCAATGCAGTAGCGAGCTAGGGACTGTCGATTGCTGAGTGGAATATCTGCCGAAGCTTCGACAAGTTCTTCCCGAAAGCTATCCTCGTCAATGCAGAGCGTTGGCGCCAGCGATGAGGAACCGTATTTATACTCAGAACCCATATCGACTCTGAGTGTAATCCTTAGCAATGATTCAGTTATTGTCGGAGCGTATTGGCGCTTAATTAGCTCAATCAAGTGATAACGACAAAATCCTTTTGATTTTAAAGGAAGAGTTTCTAGCCACGGAAGCCATGACCCTACGCATCGAGCACTGCTGTTGGAGTGCGAAAGAGACCAGAGAAGTTGTTCATAGAATTCTCTTGGTAATTCATTTCGAAGAGGTAATAGAACTTGCTGAAGATCATGGAAATGGGCTACTGAATCCATCGAATAAAGCCGGCGTCCCGTAATTCGTCGTTGATCAGCTGCCTGTTATTCAACAAAAAACGAAGGTGAGAGATACATCTTGATTGATTGAAAAACTCACGAGAAAAGACCGATCGTTCATGTGCGTTTTCCCAGCTGAAGGATTCGAGAAGGAAGTCCCTATCTTCTTCGGAAAGCCGCTCTTTTCCTGCAATTTCATGAATTCTCTTTATCCTTTGGAACGTTGTTGTTTTGTTATGATCGCTCCATTCTTTAAATATCAGAGGCAAATCCGTGTATTCCTCGAATGGAATAACCTCAACGCCTCGCATCTTCCATGCATCCACATCATTTCCGTTTTGCACAAGTGTGTAGACATGGCCCCTCATCTCGGACGATATTGATCGAGTCAGATAATCGACCAAAATGTCTTGGCAGCTATAGCCAACGAATAGGACTGTGTATCGAGAAAATAGGCTAACCAAAAAACGAGATGCCCAGCCTTGCGTTACGTATGCTTTGCCAAAATCAGCTGATGTGAGAACCATGTCGTTCTTTTCGTGGATGCTTCCATGTGCGTAAACAATTCCTGAAAAAGAATTCCCGACAGGAAGCGCGGGGCAAAAGTATCTTTTGATCCCATCTATTTGGAGTGCATCCAAGGCGCATTCGAATGCATTGTCGAAATTGGTCGTGACAATGCGGACAGTATCGTTTGATGGAAAAAGTCGAATAATGTTTTTATGCAGTTCGGTTGTTTTCCCAGAGGTGTCAAGAAGCTTTGCGGCAACCGATCTGATGTCATATCTGCTTTCAAGGTATGCAAGGTATTGCTCGCAGCTGATAGAGTCCTTGTCGAAAGGCTCCATCCTGTCGGCAAGATCGACTTCGGATTTAATGAGAGAGACCAGACTGTTGAAGTCTGGGAATTTCAATGGGTCTTGCTTTGAAACTCCGGCTCCGGCGAAAATCACCAGATTTCCGTTCCTTGATGCGTCAACAAGTTTGGAGGGAATGTCGGTATTGTGGAATAGCATCGTTTACGCTTTCAGAGAGAGTTTGTGTTGTTGTCGAGACGGCTTACGGCTCGGGTTCAGGCTCGGGGCCGTCGTCAGTGCGGTCGAACGTCGCAAGTCAATGGGTCAACCCGTTGCGCTTCTCTAGCACCGTCTTGCCTTTCATCCTCTCCAGTTTATCCATCGGGCTGACGAAAGTCACTCGACCATGTTCCCCTGGGCGCACAGCCGAGGAACGGTTTTTTCGTCCTTCTCAGACGTTAGACTGACCGCTCCTGCTATGGCGAACAAGTGGAATATCGCCTGGTTGGGGCATCCGAATAATGCCGCGTCAGGGCTGTTGAGGTGACCCTCAGCGTTTCGCAGAGGGCCTCCATCTGCTTTGCGCGCGGCATGCGCTTTCCCTGCTCGTAGCTTCGTAAGGTGAGCAGGCTCAGCCCCGCCTTCTCGGCGAGGCGGTATTCCTTGCGCTCCCTCGGGAGGAGCGAGTTTCTCATCTCCATTGCATCCCCGCTTCGGTTGTCCGATAAAGCGCCGGAATGGCGCGAATCTAATAATACATTTTCAGTCTACATCAGCAGTTGCAAATACGTGTGCATAACCTGCGGTGATGAACTCTGTATTGGGATCGTTGTTTGGGGTTATGCTTACTGGCAGAAGAGGCGGTTTGCACGTACCTTGTATTTCTTGAATTAGGTACCGCTTTAGCAAAGCACTAAAGCATTAACGTACTGTTCTTAATCTCATTTGAAGGTTGATTCGCGCGCTGGCGTGTTTTGCGATTGCTTTCGATGCTCTCATGCAGCTCGGTATAGCACAGCGTTTGCGTTGCTACGAGCTGAATGAACGTCTAATCGACGTCATGAGCAGTTAGAATCTAAAATTGTTGATTCTCATGAATTCAAAATTTGAAATGCAATGAATTCCATTTGCGTTGCATACATTCGGAATCTTAACTTTGTTAGGACTATTCGAGCTTCTTTCGTCTGTGACTACTGTGAAATTACCAGCCTTTGCTTCGGCACAAATCCAGGCATCGGCTCGACTGTTCTCTTTGAACTCATCGATGGCCTTTTCGTTGTATTGAGGATTGTTTTCTGCCCATGCGCATAACTCAAGATATATGCTAAACCCTTCTTGAGATATCTTGACTCTGGAGAAGCTGACGGTTCCCGTCAACCAGGGACCTAGAAAATCCTCCTTTTCATTGATTTCATTCAGGACCATTTCATGTATGGCAATAGTCCCATCCTCGATAAGCTCCTTTATGGTTTCCCAAAATGATGGAAACAGGTCAATTGGATAATAATGAGCTGCATTTATCCAGAAGTTTGAGTCAATGAGATAGCGAGGCATTACATTGCCTCCTGGTAATATCGTGCAAACTTCTCGGAACTAAGACCAGTCATGTTGTAAGCGTCGCGATAGGAGATATAGTCTGCCTTCACTGCTGTCCATATCGCTTCAGAAAAGACGGTGCCTAGTCGATATTGCTTGGTTTTGTAATAATCGCCTCCGCCAGCAGCTTTTCTGGAAGTTGTCGGTACAGATTTTTTGTACTTGTTGTAGGCGGCAAAAAACTCATCATGATCGATGAGATGCAAATCAAATACCTTCCTAGCTGCGACGATAAAATTGACACAGTGTTTCTTTGCGATTTTTTCTATCCGATTATAGTTGGGCACCGCGTTATGGTCCCATATCTCGAAAACAGATGCGTCAGGCACTAAGAAGCTAGCTGCAACTTCATTGCAGAACTTTTCCATTACGCTGTCGGTAGCGTTTTCATCGGTTGGGTTGCTTACTCCTGTCTGGGAAAAGGTAAGATGGCATAGTTCGTGTACAAGGGTGAAAAGCTGAGCAGATTTTGTATCGCTTCCGTTAATGAATATTAGAGGAGCGATCTTATCGGAGAGGGTAAATCCGCGAAATTCAGCTACATCTAGTGCTCGGTGCGTATTGTCTCCTACGATTCCATTTACTACGACAGATATGCCTTGCTGCTCGACACAATCTTTTATATGTCGGAACGCTTTAGCTGGACCATCGAATTTGCTTGCCCAATTTTCAGGAAGCTTAAGCTCCTCATGGAGAAATGACACGATTCGGTTGATGGTGCCTTTTGTTAGAGCCTCACCAGAAAACATGCCAACGAGATCAACACGTTTGCGGTTTTCTGCGATGAAATAATTTCGCATCCAATCTTGACGTGCCATCATCTGATTAACGGTCTCGTATAGCTCGGGGCTCACAGAAGAACGTTGCTTGTCATCGACAGTTCTGAAGTCAGCAATTCTCAAACTTAAATTTGGGATTGTATCTTTATATAAATCGGATACGTAGACATGGACCTTGTTAGCAAATTTGAGTATCTGTTTTACGGTGGGTTCTTTGCTTCCGTCTAACCACTCTTCGTATGCTGGGAAGGAGCTAATGATTGCATCGCGGGTCAAACCGCTGCGTTCAACGGCCCATTCCATAATAATTGGATTTGGTTTGATTCCCATAATTCTCTTTCCCGTGTCTTGTTGAAGTAAATACCGAACGTCTCAATAAAGTCAAGTCGATGGTGATGCTTTGCTTTATTTCGCTATCAAGCTTTCCATGCTGTACGTGCTGTAGCCTTCGTAGTTGTAGCTGGCATCGATGCCTTTCATGTAGATCTGACGGTCGTTGATCTTGTCGGTGAGGGCTTCTTTGAGCACTGCTTTGATCTCGGTGTCGCGGATAGGGCTGCGTTCCATAGCAAGGAGGTAATCCTCTTTGTCGATGAGACTCCAGTCCACTACCAGGCCGAGCTCCTTTTTTAATATGGCATCCAGCCAGATGCGCGTGGCGCGCCCATTGCCCTCTCGGAATGGGTGAGCGACGTTCATCTCCACGTACTTCTTGATGATTTCGTCGAAGTTGGATTGGGGCATCTTTCCAATCGCCTCAAGCGCCTCGGAGAGGTAGATGGAGGGCGCGAAGCGGAATCCGCCCTTGGCGATGTTGACCGTGCGCATTTCACCGGCGAAATCGTACACGTCCTGGAACAGGTATCCGTGGATCTTCGCGAGCCCGTCGAAGGTTCCGACTTCGAAAGTGCCAAGCAGCTCATTGTCATAGAGCTCAAGGGCCCTGCGCTTGGTTAGCAGCTCCTCCTCATGTGCCAGTTCGACTGAGTTAGTTATGCCTAATTTGTTCTGCAGAACCACGAGCATCCTTTCGTTTGAAAGAGAGCCGCAGCAATGCCGCGGCTCAAAAACATGCTGTAAAAGCAAAATAAGACAATTATCTTATCCCCACTCAATCGTTAGAGCGTTCATCCTAGTCTCTCCAGTTTACCGTAGTTTGTTCCAGTTTGTTGAAATGATGTCCATTATCAAAAAATCGGGCGGAATCGCTGGGTCAAATTTGGGTCACGATTTTTTTTGATTCATCTGGGGCGTTTGTCTGGATCACGGCAAGACGGCATGGCTATTTTCGCTTACTCCACGCTTTTGCTATTACCTCATGCACAAGCTCTTGCTTGAAGGAAGGCTTATAATACGCGGATTGCTGGTTGACTGAATGGCGCCGACGGAAACGTTCAGTCTTCAGAAAACCCTCCCGTCCTGCATGAACTCGGGAATGTTGGCGTGGACGATGCCGTCCCTCTGTTGGATGGGGTCGCTTCGCGTCAGCAGGTACTTGGGGTAGTTGTCTCTGATCTGTGCGAAGGAGCGGTATTCGCGCTCCTCGGTGGTCCGATCGGCCATGATGGTCATCGCGACCTGGACGTATGCGTAGCCCATCTCGGGGCTTCTCAGGATGAAGTCGCATTCAAGCTTGCCGATGCGCCCAACGCTGACGCTGTATCCCCGTGCGCGGGCGTAGGTGTAGACGACGTTCTCGAGCACGGGCCCGTAGTTGATCCGGCTGTCGGTGTTGAGGGCGAAGTAGAAGCTCAGGTCCGCCAGGTAGTACTTTTGCTCGCCCCGCAGCGATTTTCGCGACTTCAGGTCGAAGCGGCTGCACTTGCTGATGATCTTCGCGTCCTCGAGGATCCGGAGGTACCGCGCGAGCGTCTCGCGCTTGATTTTCACGCCTTGCTTGCTCTCGAGGTCTGATTGGATGTTCGTAAGCGACGTGGTGGCGCCGAAGTTGTTGATGACGTAGTCGCGCACCTGGTTGAACACGGAGACGTTCTTCACCTTCACGCGCCTGCGGATGTCCTTTTCGAAGATCTCCTCGATGACCGCCGTGACGTATGCGCGCTTGTCGGCAAGCCGGGGGTAGTCCATCGCTTTTGGGAAGCCGCCTTCGATGATGTAGGCGTCGAACTCTGCGACCGGGTTCGGATTCACGGGTAACCCCAGGAAGCGTTTCATCTGACAGTATTCGCCGAAGTCCAGCGTCTGCATCTCGAATTCGATGTAGCGTCCGGTAAGCTTAGTGGTCAGCTCGCCGGAAAGCAGGTAGGAGTTCGAGCCGGTGATGAAAATGGAGAAGCCGCCTTCGGTGCGGAACTCGTTGAGCACATCCTCGAAGTCCTTGACGTTTTGTATCTCGTCGATGAAAAGGTACTTCGTCCCCGAAATGCCGAGCAGAGGCTCAATGAGGGCCTCGAGCTGCTCTGGAGTCTTCACGGATCGGTATCCGTATCGGTCGAGGTCGAGATACGTGATATGGTCATCATCGATGGCTTCGGCCCTGAGCTCTTCGGCGATGCACTGCATGAGGCAGGACTTTCCGCAGCGGCGTACTCCGGTGATCACCTTGATTATCCCGTCATCATGGTAGAAGCCGCGGATCTTTTTCAGGTAGTTTTCTCTGGGGAACAGACGCATACTGGCTCCAATCTTCATTGGAGCCAGTATATCAAATCTTATGTTTATGGGTGTATATCTTGCAGAAGATATAATTTATGCCCCCATAACTGCCAAATTTCCTACTTCCACTCGACTGTTGCACTCGTGCATATCGTGGTACCTCGTGCTATATCGTCCATGTCGTGCTATCTCGCGCTAAACCGTCCGAATCAAATCTGAATCAAGGGTTGATTCGGAAGGACGGGGAATAGTTGCAAAACGACCCGTTTTCAGGCGTTTTTGGTGCTACGACTCCCCGAATCGCACTTGGGAATCGTAGCAGGTGGCTTGGAAAGCTTCCGATTCGAGTGAATCATGCACTCAGATCTCTTGCTGGACTCGCTTAGGCAGTTTGGCGAACACGAGCTCGTAGCTCATGTCGCAGAGGTCGAGGACGAGGCCCTCGGGAAGATCGGCATCCAGGTCGACCGAGACCCATGTGCGGCCGTCGGAGTAGTAGCCCGGAAGCACCGCATCGGGATATTCGGCGCGCAGCTCCAGGATGCGGTCGGGATCGCACTTGAGCGAGAGTAGGTGGCGCCCGGCGTAAGGTTGCTTTGCGTCGGGCTTGGCCGCGAGCTCGCAGGCGAACTGCCTGCCGCCCACCCAGTAGACCATCCAGCCCCACTTCTCGTGGAACGCCTTCTTTGCGCCGGGATGCGAGAGCAGGCGCGCGTCTATGGCGGAGTAGTCCATGGCTCGCCTCCTAAATCGCCCAGACGGGGACGGCTTGCACGCCTCTCGTCACGTAATACGGCTCGGGGGTTTGGCAGATGACGTGTCCGAAGCCAACTTCGTAACTCTCCATGTTCTCCAAGTACTTGAAGTTCTTGACCGCGTCGGCATTGACCGTGGCCGCGGTTTTGATCTCCACGGGATGCAAAATGTGGCCTTCTTGGATCACCAGGTCGATCTCGCGTTTCTTCGAGTCGCGGTAGAACCACACGTCCCGCAGGTTGGTTCCGGCGTTCATGTAGCTCTTCAGCACCTCGGAGACGACGAACGTCTCGAACACATGCCCCGCCACGGCGCCGTTGCGCAGCTGATCTGCGGTGGTCCACCGTGTGAGGTGGCAGACCAGCCCGGTGTCCATGAAGTAGAGCTTGGGCGTCTTCGTCAGGCTCTTGCCGATGTTCGGCCAGAAAGGTTCGATGATACGGATGATGTTTGACGCCTGAAGGACGGAAAGCCAAGCCTTCACGGTTTTGTGGTCGGCATCGATCGCGTTTCCGATGTCCGAGGCGTTGAACAGCTGGCCCGACCTTGCGGCGCAGGCTACCATGAAGCTATAGAACTTGGATTCATCTTTGACATTGATGAGATCGCGTACGTCTCTCTCCAGATAAGCGGAGACGTAATCAGAGTAGAACGAGTCCCAACTGAGCGATTGGTCTTGCAGCTCTGGCATCGATCCTCTGTGAATGATTTCCCAGATGTCAACATCGGATGGTTTCTCGTATGATTCGATTCTGTCGGGGATGTAAGGATGCGGTTTGGCGACGCTGCCGATTAGCTCCCTGAGACTTAGAGGCGGCAGCTCGATGATTCGTATTCTTCCTGCCAGCGATTCGCTGACGCCTTTCATGAGGTGATATGTTTGGGAGCCCGAAAGCACGATACGGCCTTTTTCGTCAGACTGGTCGACGATCCATTTGATGGGGGAGAAGAGCTCGGGCACGCGTTGGACCTCGTCGATAATCAACGGAAGGCTCTTAGATTCGAAGAACAGGACGGCGTCCTGTTTTGCGGAAAGGTAGTCGCGGGGGTTCTCCATCGAGATGTAGTCGAAGGAGCCGCCCAGGTGCTCCTTGAGAACCGTTGTCTTGCCGACTTGACGAGCGCCGGTCACAAGCACCACTTTACCCTGCCTCAAGAACCCATCGAGCGTGGATTCGATTTCGCGCTTTATGTACATGAATGGCCTCCTTTCCGAGAGGCCATTGTCTCATGTTATGATTATTTGGTCAAATTTGGGAGCCTCACTCCCAAATTTCACTCCCACTCGATGGTAAAAAGCTTTCTCCAGTTTGTTCCAGTTTGCCGCAGTTTGCTCCAGTTCGTCCTATTTACACCTGGTCTCAAAAAAATGCCGCGAATCCATGGGGTCAAATCTGGGTCACGGGTTTCGGGGCGGGGCAGGGCGCTTTCGTGGGTCACGGCTTTACTAGAAATTCTTTGCGTAGGATCACGCTGCCCTTGCCAAGGAAAGGACAGGGCAGTGCAGCATCTCGCAATCGCCTGTCGATAAGCTTGTCGAGTGCTGCGCGCTGCTCGGCGGAGCTGATGGCGCCCACGATGGGCTTCCCTACGATGTTGCCGTTCTGGTCGATAACGTAGATGGTCGGGAATGAGAACAGGTTTGACGTGAACTTGCCAGCCTCGCTCTCAGACTTGAACCAGATGTTCTTGTACGTCACGCCCTTCTTGCTCAGCACGTCCTTGGCATCTGCAATCTCGTCCTTGTTGCCATCGAGCGTAAAGGAATTGACACCCACGACCTGGCCGCCCTTCTCGGCAAGCTTCTTATTCGGGTTCTCAAGATCGCCCAGCTCGCCCACGCACGGCTTGCAAGTGGCAAACCAAAAGTTCATGACGGTGAGCTTGCTCTTAGAGAACAGCTCGTCGCTGCTCACGTCGTTGCCGTCCAGGTCCTTGCCCGTAAAGCTGGGGGACTTCGTCGCCTCGCTCGAAGCATTGGCGCCAGCCGCCACTGACGCGCCTCGGGAACGCAGGGGTCCACCAAGATAAGGCGGGTGCCGTCGGCAATCATCCAGTGGAGATAGGAAGGCTCCATTCCGGCGATGCCCTCGCCCACGATGGCCACGTGCTCCAGGGAGGCTTGCGCCTGATCGACCGTGGTGAAGTTGCGGCACACCCACAGGGGCAATTCGTAGGCGGTGACGTTGAGCTTGCCTTCCACCGATTTCGCCTCGTACTCGGCGAAGCCCGCGAACAGCAATCCTCCTGCGGCGAGGCCCGATTCGTTCATGTAATCAAAGTACAGGGGCGTGTCTTCCGCCACGATGCCGATGCCGATGATGGCTTGCGGGCGGATTCCTTCCTGAGCAAGCCTGCTTGCCTACTGCCTATGGGCATCATCTTCGAAGCGCCAGGTTCGGTTCCAATTACGAGGGGCGATCATCGGCCCTTCGCCATAGCCGAATTCCCAATCCAGGTTTCTTCCGAAGAACATGTTCCCTTTGGTGTTGGAGAATCGTAACGATGTGCACATGACAGCCTCCTTCTTCGGTGATGAGATGTCCTAGCGCGTAGCACGGCAGGCTTCGACCCTTGTCGTCATCTGGTGCTTCACCGAAGAAAAACACGACTGGGGGATGCTATACGTTCATGTTGCGCCTGCAGAAGATGGCGGTACCTGCAGCCACGAGGGCAATGCCGCTCACTCCAAGGATGCCGCTGTTGCTCACGGCGTCGTCTTCTCCGGCAGCCAGGGCATAGGGATCGTAGAGCTCCACGGGGTTGAAGGTCTGCAGCACCTCGATGCCTTCTCCCACGCCAGCAACCATCTGCACCAGGAACAGGGCCAGGCATAGGCCGCCTCCTGCCCACAGGGCCAGGCGCGCGTCCTTGAAGGCGCAGGCCGACAAGAAGCAGAGGCCTCCCAGGAACAGCCAGAGGCAATAGAGCCCGGCACTGGCCTGAAGCAAGCCCTCCACGTCGAGGTCCCCGGGGAAGAATGCTTCGGCGCATGCCACCTGCAGCGCCACGATGACCGTCATCAGGGCGGCAAGCATGGTGGCGAGGGTCAGGGCGAAGGTCAGCGCCAGGGACAGGCGAGAGGTGGGGGAAGCGAGCAGATAGGCCATGGATCCTCGATCGATGGGTCGTACCACCATGCGATTGACCAGGATCATGATCATCAGCAGCGGCAGCCAGGTGAAGACGAATCCGTACAGGTAGTTCAGCAGGAAGCCCAGCAGCGTGTCGGTGGCGTTGGCCATGCCGAAGGCGGCGCAGAGTTCGGGCATGGTGGCTATGATCAGGTCGAGGCTCTCAGCGATCTCGGGATCGAACATGTACGCGATGCATACGATGTACAGGGCCAGCACCGCGGCTATGACACCGGAGGAGAACAGACTGCCCTTCAGCTCCTTGAGAAACAGGGTCGTGCTCATCGTTCGCTTCCTTCCTTGCCGTAGAATCCCATGAACATCTCTTCGAGGTTCTGCTCGCGGGAGAGCAGGCTCTCGACAGAATAGTTTGCCAGCTCCTTCACCAGGGAGTCTACGCTGCCGTCCGCCGACACCAGCAGGGTGCGAGATCCCTGGTGCTCGGTGGCGGGCTCGATGGCGATTCCCTGGTGGGCTTTGTCGGCGAAGAGCTGGAGCTGCTGTGAATCGGCGAAGGTCACCTGGTAGGAATGGGTGCGAGAAGCCCGCACCTCATCCATGGAGCGGATTGCCGCCAGCCTTCCCTCGCGGATGAAGGCAACTCTGTCGCAGGTTCGCTCCACCTCTTCGAAGATGTGGGACGACAGGAACACGGTGGCTCCCATCTGGCGGTGCTCCAGCACCAGCTGGATGAACAGGCTCTGCATCAGGGGGTCCAGGCCGCTGGTGGGCTCATCGAGGAGCAGTACCTGGGGTTTTCCCATGAAGGCGCACACCAAGCCCACCTTCTGCTTGGTGCCCTTGGACATCTTCCTGATCTTGGGTTTGGGATCCAGCTGGAACCTTTCGATGAGTTGGTGCATGTAATCCAAGTTGCGAATGCCATTCATCTTGGCCATGAAGGTCAGGAATGCGATGCCGGTCATGTTGTCGGCGATGGCTATCTCGCCGGGCAGGTACCCGAGGTGTCCCTGGATCTGGGCTCGTTGCTTGAAGCAATCTAGTCCCAGCACGGAAGCCATTCCCTTCTGGGGCCGGATAAATCCCATGAGGTGGCGCATGGTCACCGTCTTGCCGGCGCCGTTGCTTCCCAGGAAACCGAAGACCTCACCCGGCTCCACGCGGAAGGACACGTCGAAGACGCCGCGGCCCTTGCCGTAGTCCTTGGTGAGGTTTCTCACGTCAATGACGGGGTTGCCCATTGTGGTCCTCCTTCAGATACTCGGGCTTGTATGCCCAGGCACGCAGCATGTCCGCCCATACCAGGTACTCGGCCATGAGGTCATCCATGCTCACCGGTTCCTTGTTTGATCGGCGCTGGTTGATCCAGCCGTCGGTGAGCCAGATGATCATGTTCAGCACGTGGCGAGGGTCCTTATCATCACGGAACTTGCTCCAGTTCACGTTCACGAAGAAGCGATTGATCGTGAGGTCGATGTGCTTTTGGGTCCAGTTGTTCAGCAGGTCCTTCACATCGCGATGCTCGGGATAGTAGGCCCTGAGGCAGAATTCCAGTGTCCAGGGAAACCTGTTGATCACGTTGACCTTCTGGGTGGCGGAGTACTCCATGAGCTCGAAGAAATCGTCGATCTCCAAGAAACGGTCGTCCACCACCAGTTCGACGATCTTATCGTAGAGGTAATCCATGGTGCGCAAGTACAGCTGTTTCTTGTTCTTGCAATAGAAGAACAAGAGGCCCTTGGACATTCCCGCTGCTCGGGCTATGTCGTCGGTGGAGGCGTCCTTGTAGGCATGTCGGCCGAATGCCTCCACCGACGCGCGCACCACGGCCTCCTGGCGTTGCGGGTCCAGCTGCTCGAAGGAGTCGTCGAGAGGTGTGAGGGGGGAGTGATCCATGGTCCTCCTTGGGGCTGTTCGGTCTCGGTTCCTAGCTAAAGTATGGCCCATTGACTCATTTTTTGAACCCCCTATTTGGCGCTTACGCGGAGGCGGACATGGCGATCTTCCGTTCGGGTCAGGAGGTCACGGCGTCGGTTTGGACGGAGATCTACTCTGAAGGGCTGTCCTTCGCGGTTTTCCTTGCCTTCGGCTCATGAGGCAGTGCGACGGATGCGCCGATGCTCACCAAACCGATCTTGATTCGGCATGAGGGCTTCTCGATGGTAGAGGCGAGTCTACGAGCGCATGTGCCGAGTTTTCTCCGGTGTGCAAAGCTGAATCTGAACCTGCACCGTTTTCGTTGGCAGGTTGCTATGCCGCTCCCGCGGCCTTCTCCGACATCCCTGCCTCGTAGTCCGTAGGGCTCATCCATCCGATGGCCGAGTGGATCCTGGCCCTGTTACAGGAGCGCTCGATGTGCTCGAATATCTCCAAGGCCGCCTTCTCGTGGCCCTCGAAGGTCTCGGCGTGGACGCACTCGGACTTGACAGCCTCCATCAGGGACTCGGTCACCGCGTTGTCCTGGCAGCAGCCGGTGCGGCCCACGGAGGCCCTCTCGCGGGCCCTCTCGGCCTTGTCGGACTCAAGCCTGCAGGAGTCGGGCACGCTGGCCGACCAGGGCAGGAAGCCGTCGACCACTTCGTCGGTGAACGCACCGGCGTTGGGCATCTGCTCGAGCAGCCACTCGACGTACAGGCGCAGGTTCAGGCCGTTGGCGAGGACGGTGGCCACCACGCTGTAGACGGCGGCCGATGCGTGAGCGCCGCGCGGCATGTCGCTAAAATTTACTTACCCAAGCCACTCGCTGCAGCGCTCGACGGTGGGCCTTGCGCTGACCTCGAAGGGTATCCTCTGCTCCCTTACGGCTTGCTTGAGGAACATGTTGATCGCCTGGGTCGTGCTTATGCCGAGCTCCGAGAAGAGCTTCGCCGCGTCGTCCCTCGTCTGCCTCTCCATGCGTACGGTGACGTTGACCGTCTCCATGCGGACCTCCCTGCCTCCTGCGTGCGCAAGACGGCGATTGTACGCGCGGCAGGCGATATGTTTCCGGAATCCGTCATGGCGTGACGGATATCCGTCACGTGGCGACCGGAATGCGCCGTGACCCGCTCCCATACGCAAAGATAGCACCCATGATGCAGTGCGCCATGGGTGCTATCTTTGTTGCCATGCACGTGTATTGCACGTATTTTTATTATTCCCACTCAATCATCGCAAATTTAAAATACATGCTATATCGTGTCATCTTGTTGCTCCTCTTTCAGGAAGTTCCTTGTAGAGCGAATCATTTTGTAATCGGGCGGGGTGATTACAAAATGAGGTTTTTGCTTCCGTTTCATCTGATTTGCGACTATTCCCTGGCGACTACTCCCATATTTACGAAGGGGAGTGGTCACAGGTGGTTTTCAACAGGCGCACGCTGTCTCTGATACGGCAATCGGGGGATGCAAACCATGCGCCCTCGGAGGCTTTCTCCCTGACTTTTGTCAAGAGCGGAAGGCGGAAAACATTCATTTTATGGGATAATAAAACAATAGATTATTCATAAGACGAGGAGACCCGTCATGAAGAAAAGTATTTTAAGTCTACTCTGCATCCTGGCATTTGCTTTGCCTTTCGTCGCAGCCACGCCATGTTTTGCGGATACGGGCGAAACCACGATAGACCAAATTACCTATCGATATGATACAGAAACTGGCGAGGCGACGGTTAACGATGCCGACGAAAGCATTTCCGGCAACGCGGTCATTCCGGGAACGATAGAAGTCGGTGGCCAGAAATACAAGGTCACCTCCGTCGGGGATTACGCATTTTTCTATTGCTCCAGACTGACGGAGATTACCATTCCCGAGGGCGTCACCTCCATCAGGGAACACGCATTTGCCTATTGCTCCAACTTGAAAGAGATAACCATCCCCGAGGGCGTCACTTCTATTGGGAATAGCGCATTTATATCTTGTGACAGCTTGATCGAGATCACCATTCCTGGGAGCGTCGCCTCTATCGGGGATTATGCGTTTGCCTATTGCTCCAACTTGAAAGAGATAACCATCCCCGAGGACGTCATCGCCATCGGGAATGGCGCATTTTTCAATTGCACACGCTTGACCGAGGTCTATATGAAGGAAGGTTTGATTTTAGGCGCCGATTCGTTTTTAAATGTGTCACGGGACGTACATGTATGGCGTTATGAAGTGCTGGAGAGCGCTGAGGTATCCGAAGACGGCAAAGTCCATGTTGCAATCGTTTCCGTAGAAGACAAAGACGGCGCTGGCATCACTGCTTCTCTCGCCATTTCCGACGGCGCTATGGGCGATGGCTATGTGATTGACGAAGTGAAGCCGGAAGGTCTTACTCTGGCACATACGCTCACCGAGACCGAGGCGATCCCTGCCACCTGCACCGAGCCCGGCAATGTTTACGGTTGGACCTGTGATACCTGCGGCAAGCATTTCAATGACGAAAACGGTGCAACTGAAATAGAAGAAAGCAAGTGGATAATTCCGGCCACCGGACATAGCTATGGCGATGACGGGCATTGCATGGCATGCGGCGCGGTCGACTCCGATTTCGCCCCCGCTATCATCGCCGGAGCCAACGCCACCTGGCAAAAGGGTAGCGAGGACGGACTGTCCTTTACTTCCAACGCTGCCTTTGCTGACTTCTTAAAGGTGCAGGTAGACGGAAAAGACGTAGACGCCTCAAACTACACGGTAAAGGAGGGCAGCACTATCGTTACCCTGAATGCCTCCTATCTTGAGACCCTGTCTGCAGGCAAGCATACGCTGGCGATTGTCTCCGATACCGGCACCACCGAGACCGAGTTCACTGTTCTTGCAGCCGAGGAAGAAGTGGTCGACAACAAAACCGCCAACGACAGCGATAAGGAATTACTCGCCAAGACCAGCGACGGCTCCATGCTCCCGATAGTAGCCTTCTCCATCCTCACCGTTGCCTCCATCGTGGTAGGAGCGCTCGCCTTGAGGAGATCCCGTATCTAGGTTTTGTCAAAGCACTTTACGAGTCTTATTCCGCCTCGCAGGTAATCCTGCGGGGCGGTTCTTTTATTTGAGCGTCGAACAAACGAGGATTCGAGAGGACGCTCTCGATACGTCGCTTGGAAGGACTCGTCCAGGGTGCGGTCGAGCCGGACATGGAGAAAAAAGGCCTCGTCAGAGGTTTTTTTACGCCGTGACCCAGCTTTGACCCAAAAGCCGATTCTTCTCTTTCGAAAAACAGATACGAAAACGTATCAGTTCTGGAATTGCAGGCGGCTTACAGGTCGATTGCCCAGCATAGATTGCAAATGCGCAGGAAATGATACGAAAACGTATCAAGTGATATTCTTTGGACGTCGTCATAAATATACCGAAAACACCTGGTGGAAAGACGAATAACAACTCGTAAGCCGTCCGCAAGACATTATTCTTGACGTTGTCGTTTCGTGGGTCACAATAGTACATAACCGCAATATCTAAACATAAAAATACCCTCTGAGCAGGTAATACTCAGAGGGTATGATGGGTCACAAACTGATACGAAAACGTATCACCATTTATTCCCACTCGATGGCGTCGGTTCTGCCGTCCCGTCACTCCAGTTACACCCAGTTTTCGGCATCGACACGGAACGCGTGCCGCCGAATGACGCGATGTCGCGTTTCGTCGGCTTCGGGGACAAAAGCTGGGACAACCTCAAAAACTTTTTTCAAACTCAGGGCTTTGAGTTTTTGTTTTTGTCCCAAAGTGCGCGGCGGGTCGCCTTTGGAGGCTC